>CAZPMW010000014.1:0-31340 GCA_964587805.1 uncultured Elusimicrobiaceae bacterium | reverse complement strand
TGTGCTTAAGTCACACTCCCCGGCCCTATGCTTAAAGCCTAACACTTATCTCTGTGCCCCCCCCCCCCCTCTCTTCTGGAAAAGGGAAGCGCACATGTATCCTGGCGCCTTTGCCGGGGAAGGCCTCTACCGTGCCTGAGATTTGGCCGGCCAGCGTAGAGACCAGCTGCATGCCAAGAGATTTGGCCTTGCGCAGATCGTAGTTGGCGGGCAGGCCGGGGCCGTCATCTTCCACTTTGAGGCAGTAGCCGCCTGACTCGCGAACGAGGTTTACGGCCACAACTCCGGTGCGGCCATCCGCAAAGCCGTGTTTGAGCGAATTCGCGACCAGTTCGTTCAGGATAAGCCCCAGCGAGACCGCCGTATCTACGGAAAGCGGGCTATCACAGATATCAATGGCAAAACGTACCCGGGCGCCGGCACTAAAGGCCCCCGCGAGGGCCTCAATAAGCTTGCCCGCGTAGTCGCGCATATTGAGCTTGGCAAAATCATGCGTGCGGTAGAGGATCTCGTGTACCAGCGCCATGGCGCGCACCCGAGCGCGGCTCTCATCAAAGACGGATTGCACGGCCTCATCATTTATGGTTCTGGACTGCAGATTAAGCAGACTGGACACCACCTGCAGATTATTCTTCACACGATGGTGCACTTCCTTAAGCAGCACATCTTTCTCCGCCAGGCTGGCTTTAATTTTATCATCCGCCTGCTTGCGCTCCGTTACATTTTCATACATCAGGACAAATCTTTCCGGTTTACCAGTGGCATCTTTTAAGGGGAACGCAATCGCCTGTATCCACAGCGGATTATCCGGCAAATCAGGGGAGACGTCACGCTGGTTATAAAACACGGCAGGCAAACTAACGGCTTCGCCGTTTTTAACGCGCAGGATCAATCGTTCCATCTCCGGGGATTTGCGCGCAAGATGGGAAAAGATTGAAAACCCAGCCGTGGGGACGACGCTAAAGAGCGCTGTGTAAGCGGGGTTGACTTTAACGGTGCAGCCGTCTTTGTCCAGGATCTGTATCGACAGCGGATTTTTATCGATTATGTCCTCCAGCATGGCCTCCGTTTTTTTGCGCTCGGTTATATCGGTCAGCAGGCCGCTGACACCTACTACCCTGCCGTTCTCAATAATTGGGCGGCCGGAGGAGCGGGCCCAGCGCAGCGAGCCATCCTTATGGAGATAGCGGAACTCCGCCAGACCGGCGTTGCCATCCATCCTCTCTTTAAAAGTGCGCAGCACTATGGGCAGGTCCTGCGGATAAACAAGTTCCGCGAAAGGACGCCAGACATAATCCTGAGAATTAAAACCCGTCAGTCTAACCGTCTGCGGGCCCATATAGGTTACAATGCCCTGGGCATTAAGCGTATAAATCACGTCATTGAGGCTATCCACCAGTTCCTTGAACTTCACATCGCTCTTCCTGAGCGCCGTCTGCGCCCGCCTGCTTTCGGTTACATCTTGGATAACTCCGACAATTATTGCATCCCCTTTCCCATCAAGCGCGAGTTCAGCTTTTGAATGTATGCATAGGATTGCACCGGTGTTCTGCTGTTCTATCTCAAATTCCTGGTCATATGATCCAGCCCCGGTGAGCAATTTCACCATCGCCTGATCCAGTACCGGCCTATATTGCGCAAGCGTGTTTTTTGGGAGCATGTCCAGCGTGATGGCTTCATTCAGGGCAAACCCATAAATACTCCGCGCCTCTTCTGAGGCCCATACCCGGCGGGTTTGAAGATTGGCCTCCCAGTTGCCGACCTTGGCCGTCAGTTGGGCTTTTATAAGCCGATCTTCGCTCACGCGCAGCGCCTCCCTGGCTTGAATACGGACAATAGCTGTGGCCAATTGGTCAGCGATGTCCTCCAGAAAAGAAAGCATCCCTCTCTTGAAGCGCCCTTTCTGTTTTGAATTAAGCTGGAGGAGGCCTAAGATCTCGACACCAGATCTGAGCGGAATAAGGGCCACTGACTCGTACCCATCCCCGTTGCAGCGATTGCGGGTGCAGGCCTGCCTGTCGGCGTCCGTGGTGCTGGCCAGGAGTTCGGTGGTGCAGTTGCTCCAGAAACTGCCTTTGGCGGTAAAGAACGGCTTTGCCGGGTCAAAGCGGCCGTACAGCACATTGCCGCACATGCACTCTATCACATAGTCGCCCGAACTGGTGCGGCATATTTCTCCGGCCGCATCGCGGGCGCACAGGCTATTCTCGGCACCGATGAATTCGGAGGGGAAGCCGCGCGTTTCAAAATACGGGTAATCTTCCCCGTCTTTCATCCTTATCCCAACCGCCTCACATCCGGCCCAATCACACAAAAGTCCGATCGTCATCTGCGTCAGCCTGCGCAGGTCGCTGCAGGTATTGAGCAAGGAAAGCAGTTCGCTACGCCGCTGCGTGTCCGTCTCCGCTGCGCTGCGCTCCGTAATATCGCGCGCGATATCGATTATCACCCGCTGGCCTCCCATTTCGGCCAGCCTGACCGAATTCTCGAGCGTGATGACCTCACCGGTCTTGCAGCGATGCTGCGTCACAAAAGATGCGCTGCCTCTTCTGTATACAAGGGCCTGCCTTTTACGTATAAGGTCCAGGGAGTCTGGCTCCGCGTCCAAAAAATCTATAGTTTTACCGACCAGTTCTTCGCGCGTATAGCCGTGCATTATTAGCGCAGCCGGGTTTATGTCTATTATCCGCGGCGGACCGGAATCTTCCGGATGCAGCAGGATAATGGAGTCATGCGCCTGTTCAAAAATTAAATGATATTTCCGTTCCGATTCCTCCAGTTTTGCATACAAATTATGGCGCTCGGTGATATCTGAACAGATCACCGCGAACTGGCCCTGTTTGGGACTGAAAGCTGTGACCGAGTAGTATTTGCCCAGCGCACCAGCGAAGCCCTCAAAATGCAGCGATTGCTGAGTCAGCGCCACATGGCCATAGGCCTCAATCCAGCGCTTTTCCGTAGCAGGCATGACCTCAAGCACAGTATGACCCAACAGCGCGGAAGATGCAAAGCCGGTGAGCCTCTCGAAAGCTGGGTTTACCGCCAGAAACCGGTAATCCACGGGATGGCCGTTCTTGTCGCAAATTATCTCGTGCAGGGCAAAGCCCTCCTTCATTTTGCTGAACAGTTCTCCATACCGGTCTTCCATCTACTTCAGCGCGTCCTCCGCTTTCTGATGCCCTTCTTCGGCCTCTATAACCTCCTGAGTACGCTCCGCAAGCAGCGAGAACAACCGCTCTTTTTCCCGGCTCTCTTTGTCATTTACCGCTTTGATCCTTGCCATAACCCTGATCTGGGCGATCAGCGCCGCCTCTTCTATGGGTTTGAAAAGGAAACCCTCCACGCCTGCAAGCAGCGCTTTCGCGAGAAGCTCCTTATCCATCGCGAGCGCAGTCAGGAAGATTATCGGAATACTCACAAGGAACGCATTCGCCTTAAATTGACGGCAGACTTCAAATCCGTCCACTACAGGCATCAGGACATCAAGCAGGACAACATCGGGGTTTTCGGCTCTGGCCAGCTTAAGCCCTTCAACACTGTCACAGGCCTGTAGGAATTTCACATTGGAAAAAGATTTCTCTACGATCACCTTGAGCAGCGACAAGGATTCCTCGTCATCGTCTATCGCCAGTATCTTTAATTTATTGTCGTGCATGATCTTACCGACTGACCAGCGCGCAAGCCGCCGTTGCCCAGCCAATTGCAGCTACCGTCGCCTAAATATCAAATAATTATAGTAAATACCGCATCCAAAAACAGACCTGCTGTCTCGGGGACAATATCCGATGACATGATATATATATTGATGTGGAGCGTTAACCCATCATCTGGCAATAAGGATATAAGCACAATGTCATTGAATTAAACTACAGATAGCGGTGGCCTTATCTTTTCATCAGACCGTTTTTATGCCCTAAGCAGGCAAATATGCGCCGATAAACATTCAAGGGATTTCGCAGTCGTCCGCGAACTGTCGTTCCTCTGCTATTAAGCTTAAAACTTTAGACAGTACCACTGGAGCAGGGACGGGGGTGGGTCGGGCTTTATAATAGGCAGCTAACTGCTTGTAAAATCTGATTTTAGTGCCTGGCTCGTCTATTTCACTGCCCGGATTTTCCCCTAGCCCGGGAAAACTGGAACCGGGCTCCTTCATTTTGTACGCCCAGTATCCGGCTTTAGCGTCCACCAAGTCTGCGTTCAGCCGCGATAACCGCCGCCTCCTGACAGCGCAAGAGCCGGGCTCATCCGTATCGTGTTGAGACTGAAAGTCTGAAACAGCGTCACGGAAATCATCCGGCAGAGAAGCCAGGGGCTCCGCTTTAGTCCCGGAGAAGCCGTCCGGGACCAGAATTCCGGGGATTTCCGGATTTATTGTGAAGATTCCGCTCCTGTGCCGCGCGGTTCTGATTTTGGGAGGCTTTAACCATTCCCTCTCGGCTTCGCCCGCTGTTACAAACAGCAGCGCTCCGGTTTTAGCATCTATAAGCCTGACCATGATCTGAAGCTTATCGCCCGCAGCCTGCACCGTCCCGGCGATCAGCGCGTCAACTACGAGGATTGTCTTGAATTGTTTCATGCCTTCCGGCCCCGTCTTTGCCGCGCCGGCAGCGCGCGCCTCGCGCAGGACCCTTTCAAAAAATGGCCTGTCTATCAGAGTCGGGGTTTTATTGCCGGCAAGAAAAGCTGTTAATCTGCCTGCAATATAATCCGCCTCCGCTGCCTGCGCCCCCATCTCGGCCGTAAAGCCATCCATTACGATCCTGTTTAAACCATTGGCAGCGGCATATCTGACTATTTTTATTGAGATGGCTTCGCTGGCTTCCATTCCGGAGGCGGCCGCGGGCAAGGTCAACGCAGCAGCGACAACAAGAATTGCCGCAATGTTTTGATATATATATTTCATAGCGCTTAAAAAGTATCTTGTGAAATACAAAATACGCAATAAATCAGGCGGCGCCCCATGGACCTCGTTCATCTATGGATCGAAAATGAGCGGATGTCTTCGGCCCAATCAAGGCCGGAGGCTTTAAGGCGGCTGATTATTTCCTCGCAGGAGGCCGCACCGGAAAGAAGGTCGCCGGTGCCCGGCTTGACAGCGAAGACACGCAGGGTTTCCTCGGAAGAATCACTGCCCTGGGGCAGAGCGGCTTCAAGTATCGTCCCCGCCTGTTCACGGGCTTCCCCCGGGAAAAGCAATGGCCTGCCTGCCTCTACCAAACCGCTTTCACCTGAAGGCGGGAACACGCGCGCGGCCTTCCCCAGCGCATCCACGTTATAGATATACACATCAGCCGCTGAACTTACCGAGACCACGGCCCGCGCGGCCTGGCCCACCGCGAAACTGTCCTGGCTCAGCAGCAGTTCAACTCTGAAACTTTTCCCCGCCCCGATACCCGGCGGGCCGGCGGACTGGGTTTCAAAAAACTTCTCGGCTGAGGTATCGGCTGCGGAAGTTCTGAAATAAAGCGCCAGCAGCTCAGCGTCCAGCTTAAGCTTCGCGCGAGTGGCGGCTTCAACCCTGCCGGTCCGGGTTTCCACCAGGCGGGCTGTTATTGCCAGTTTATTTTTCCCAAGCGGCTCAAAACTGCCGACCAGCAGGAACTTCGCGCCGGTGAATTTACCCAGCTCCACAGAATCGGCCTGCTCGGTAACCCCTGATAGTTGCAGCTTTATCTCGCCCAGCACGCGGCCAAGGTAGCGGCGGTCAAGCGTGATAACCTTCCTGCTTTTGATCAGCCGTGAGGTCAGGCGCTCAGCCAGCATCCCGCCCAGCGCGCTTATGCCGCCGTCGGGCGATTTAAAAGGAACTACTGCGGCAGCCCCGGTAAGGCCCGGACTTTTAAGCAATTCTCCTGCGATAGCATCAGCGGCCTTATCCAGGCGCTCTGTGCCCTGCGCCGAAGCTGAAGCGCAAAGCACCGCTAAAACCAAGGCCAACATAGTATTCATGGGATATCCAGTGACATAATACTTATATCAGCCTCCGGCCTCTGCTTAAACATCCGCGCCTTTTCAGGTTGCATTTATGATATCCGGCGACATAATATTCATATCGGAATCCGGCTTAATCCCCTTCTCTACGGCAAAGGATATAAGTATTATGTCACCGGATTAACCCTGTTGTTATAAGCCGGTTGTCTTTGTGCCCCGACAGGCTGCAGGCTACTACTATGCGGGCGCCTTTTGATGCCGCTTTTAGCCTGACCGCAGCCCTGCATGATTCCGCGATTATAGACTGCAGTTTATGGCCCGGAAAAGGCTTTGGAAAGGCCCGCACGCCCCAGAAGATGGAAAAGCGTCCTTCCGTGCCGGGCTTACAGAGGGCAATAACAGGACAGGCGGGCCTTAGCGCCGAGATCATTCTGGTAGTTTCACCGGAGAAGGTGGGCGTGACTATGGCTTGCGCGTCTATCCCGTATGCTAAGGCTACGGTTGCGGCCGCCACCGAGTTGGACAGCAAAGCGTGGTGGGCGCTTACCTGGCTGCCGGATACGCGTTTTTCAGCTTCGATAAGCACAGAGACCAGCGTTTCAACCGCCTCCACCGGATAATGCCCCACTGAGGTTTCACCTGAAAGCATTACGGCGTCCGCGCCGTCCAGCGCCGCGTTAGCGATATCGGTCAGCTCCGCTCTCGTAGGGCGGGGGTTGGCGATCATGGATTCCAGCATCTGCGTTGCAACTATGGCGGGCTTGAACTGTTTGCGGCATTCGGCAATAATACTTTTCTGCGCGAATGGAACTTCCTGCACAGCAAGTTCAACACCCAGATCGCCCCGCGCCACCATCACCGCGTCGGCTTCCCGCACTATGTCGGCAAGTCGTGAAAGGGCCACGCGCCTTTCAATTTTAGCTACTACCCGCGCGTCCCCGCCCCTGCTTTTAATGAATTTCCGCACCATTCTTATATCTTCCGGCCCGGCCACAAAAGAGACCGCCACAAAATCCGGCTTTTCCTTAAGAGCGGCCTTAAGCAGTTCCCGATCTTTTACTGTGAAAGCTGAAAGAGGAAGGTCGGCGTCCGGAATATTTATGCCGCATCTTGAACGCAGCACCGCGTGCGACATGGAGACGCAGAGCGCGCCCTGCGCCGTTCTTTTTTCAACCGTGAGTTTCGCAAGCCCGTCGGAAAGAAAGACCCACGACCCGGGCCTCAGACAGGAAAGAACCCGCTCGTTATGGAGGACGATGGTTTTATGGCCATGCGAAGGCCTGGATGCCAGATAAACCTTTTCGCCCGGGTTTAGCTCCAGCCTGTCTTCGGGGAACTTCCCGGCCCTCAACTTCGGCCCCGGAAGATCTATAAGTATCCCTATCCCTTTGCCGGCCTTTGCGGCGCATCTTTTGACCTTTTTTATCAAAGCGGCGTGCTCTGAATAGTCCCCGTGTGAAAAATTAAACCGTGCGATAGCCATTCCGGCGCCTATCAGCGCCGTGACGGTTTTTTCAGAAGAAGTGGCCGGGCCAAGCGTGCAAATTATGCTGGTTCTATTCTTAATTGAGATATTTCTCATTATTTCCTTTTTCACACTCGCGTTCGCTACCACTCTTTTTTTATGGCCTGTTGAAGGTCGGCGAAGTGTGATTCAAGGGTAATAAGGCGGGCTTTGCCGGCTGCCAGATTCCCGGCTTTGGCATCCTGCTCCAGCGCGAAAGCCGCGGCGCGCAGGATCTCTCCCCCCACATTAGCCGAAGAGCCTTTTATGGAGTGCGCATGGAGTTCCGCGCCCTTTGCGTCGCCCGCGTCCAGACAATCACGCAGAGCCGAAATCCGTTTTGGGGTGTCCGCTAAAAACACTCCGGAAACCTCGCGCGCCAGGGCTTCATCATCCATCAGCCGCTCCATTACGCCCGCTTTGTCAAAAACCAGCGAATCCGCCTTGTCAGGGAAGATGAAAGCGGCTTCTTCAGCCTCCGCCGGCGTCCGCCCTGGGGCGCCGGAAGGTTCATTCGGCAGCCATTTGGCCAGAGCGGCTGCCAGCTCCTGCGGAGAAACCGGCTTGGCCACATAGTCGTTCATGCCCGCCGCTATGCAGCGCTCCCGGTCGCCCTTCATGGCGTGGGCCGTCATGGCGATTACAGGGATAAGGTGATTAATGCCCGCGAACTGATTGGCCCGGATTATCCGCGTGGCCTCTATGCCGTCCAGCTCCGGCATCTGCACATCCATCAGCACAAGGTCATATGGCAGAGTCTCCAGCGCTTTCAGCGCCTCCGCGCCATTGGCCACCGCGTCAGCGCGCAGGCCCATTTTCTTAAGTATGCCCAGCGCCACCTGTTGGTTGGTTATATTATCTTCGGCCAGCAGTATGCGCGCCTTGCGCCCGGCGAACCGGTTGGCTATTTCCCGCGCGGTGTGGCGCGTGGCTATTGGCGCTTTCTCCTCCCCGGCCCGCGCCGACGCGGCCTGCTTGCCCAGCCGCACAGTGAACCAGAATTCCGAGCCTTTACCTTCTTCGCTCCCGACACCGACCGCACCGCCCATAAGCTCGGCCAGCTGCTTGGAGATGGCCAGGCCCAGGCCCGTGCCTCCGTACTGCCGCGTTACGGAGGCGTCCACCTGCGTAAATTTATTGAACAACAGGCCAAGTTTGTCTTTAGGGATTCCTGCGCCTGTGTCGCGCACCGAGAAGCGCAGCAGCACATTGTCCGTATTCTCCTCCGCAACTGCAGCGCTCACCGAAACTTTACCTGTGGCGGTGAATTTTATGGCGTTGCCGACCAGGTTGGTAAGGATCTGGCGCAGCCGCCCCGGGTCACCCCGCAGCAGTACGGGTACTTCTGGACCCGGAACGCAAAGCAGTTCCAGGCCTTTTGCCTGCGCGCGCATAGACTGCGTGGCGGCAAAGTCGTCCAGCAACCAGGTCAGGTTGAAGTCAAGCGTCTCCAGATCAAGTTTTTTGGCCTCTATCTTGGAGAAGTCCAGAATGTCGTTTATCAGCGCCAGCAGGGATTCTCCGCTGGCTCTCACAATTTCAGCGTAGCGCCGCTGCTCGGCGTCCAGCGCGGTGTCCAGCAGCAGTCCGGTCATGCCTATCACCCCGTTCATAGGCGTGCGGATCTCGTGGCTCATATTGGCCAGGAACTGGCTTTTGGAAACATTGGCGGCCTCTGCCTTGGCGGCCATGGAGTTGGCCCGCCGGGTGGCATCCATAAGCGCCGCCTCGCTTTGCTTCTGCGTGGTAATATCCCAGTTAGTGCCTACCATGCGCAGCGCCTTGCCGCCAGCATCTCGCTGAACTGTTGCAAGGGCCCTGATATTGTGAATGGAACCGTCAGGCCAAACCACGCGGAACTCGGTGTCGAATTCTTTTTTGCCGCTGATTGCCTGCTGTATTTCCAAGTCCCCACGTGCCCGATCTTCCGGATGCATGCCAGCCACCCAGGCCTCGTACGCGCCGCTGAACTCTTCCTGGGTGATTCCGTAAAGCGCAAACATCTGCGCGTCCCAGACCAGGGCATTACCCACCAGGTCATAATCCCACACGCCCACTTTGCCTGCGCGCGCGGCCAGGCTAATGCGCACGGACAGTTGCTGCAGGTTTTCTTCCGCCCGCTTGCGCTCGGAGATATCAACAAAACATTCCAGCGCCTTGTTCTGCCCGTTGATGTTTACCAGTTTCGCTGTTTTAAGGATAGGGAGGCGGCCGCCATCGGCGCGCATCATGATCCGGTCAGCGTTGTCCACAGTCTGGCCCAGGTCGCATATCGGGCAGGCGCCTTCGCTGGCGGGGCACAGCAACGAATGGCAGCGCCGGCCCACCAACTGCTCCGCCGGCGCACCGAATAAACTTGATACATGTTTATTTACCTTCTCAATAATCTTGGTCACGGGGTCCACTATCACCACCCCGGCGGGCAGATTTTCAAGCAATGCGCTCAGCTCGGCTTCGCTTTTCGACAATTCATTATTCAGGCGATTACGTTCAGTGATGTCGACCATCACTGTAAGGAAATGCCGGCGGCCCTGGCTCTCAATCACATCGCCTGAAAAGAGTCCGTCTAAAATTGTTCCGTCTTTACACTTAACCTGGAGTTCATAACTGGTAATGCGCCCGTCAGCCTGCAGCCTGTTAGCCACCGCGACCTGCTGCTCCGGGTGCAGAAAAAAACCCAGCTCGGCGGTGGTTTTGCCCAGTACCTCCTCCCTGGTATAGCCGATCGCCTTCAGGAAGGAGTTGTTGACATCAATAAACTGGCGGCCCGGCAAAGAACTGAGAGCCATCAGCGCCGGGTTATTGCGGAACAACCGTTCAAAACGCTGCTGCGCCTCCTGCTGGGCGGTAATATTCTTGGAGATGCCAAAGATGCAGTTTGCGCCGTTCCAACGGCCGAACCAGACGCGCGTCTCCACCGGGATAAGCGCGCCACTCTTGGCGGCCAGCGGCAGAGGGCAACTGTCCCGCTCGCCCTTGAACATGGCGGTAAAGGTCTCTTCCGCTTCCCGGCGCTTGTCGGCCGGGTGCACTGCCAGCATATCCATGCCCTTAAGCTCATCGGGAGTATAGCCCAGCGTGCGCGTTACGGCGGAATTGGTGAATAGCACCCGCCCGTCCGGGGCGCCCACAAAGATCATATCGGTCAATGACTCAAAGAAGGTGCGAAAATTAGCCTCGCTCTCCGCCAGTTTGTCCTCCGCCTGCTTGCGACCGGTGATATCACTGGCGATACCCTGAAAGCCGGCCACCGCGCCGGCTTCATCTTTTAGAGGAACGGCGCTTGTTCTATGCCAGCGCCACGCTCCGTTTAGATGCCGCACGCGGTATTCAACGCCGCTCTGCCTTTGCCCCGTCTCCATCACTTTTTGCAAAAAAAGCATGCAGCCCGGGAGATCATCGGGGTGGATAAATTGCCGGAATGACTGTCCTGTCACCTGGCTTACAGGATGCCCCAGCAACGTGGTCCAGGCTGGCGATACGAAAGCAAAAACCCCGTCCGGAGCCAGCGTATACACAATGTCGTGGAAGTTATCTACCAAGTGGCGGTATTTCTCTTCGCCTTCCCGCCGCGCCTGCGCGGCATCCTGGCCGGTTATATCGCTCAGCACGCCTATAGCCCCGTCAAACCCGCCACCTTTGTCATAAAGTGGTGTGCTGGCTATGCGCGCAAGGACCTTATGCCCGTCCTTATGGAGAAACAGGAATTCGTGCGGCCTTTTAACGCCGCTCTGCCGGAGCATTTCCAGCTCTTTGGCTCGCGCCACCCACCCCGGATCTCCGAAATCGTACCAGCTCCGGCCCAGCATCTCTTCGCGACTGTATCCGAGCAGGGCTTCCAGTGCCGGATTTACATAAATGGTAAGTAAATTTTTATCCAGAAGCCAAAGTCCGTCCGCAGCCCGCTCCACAAGCTTGCTGTAAATCGGACCCAGATCGCGCCCTTTAAGCTCTTTTATCTCAGCCATTGTTGAACCGTAAGCCACACACGCAGAACAACATTTTCCCGCTTATGTTATCCGCCGTTTATTTTATTTCTAAAGAGGCTCATGAGGGGGGGGATATCCGGTGACATAATACTTATATCGATATCAGATATGATTCCCCCCTACGGTGATGTAGGTATTATGTCACCGGATTAACAGTCAATCTTTCAACAACGTCCCCCCACCCAGCCTAAAAAGTTCCGGCTGTTTTTGCTTTAGCCTGTAGGCCCAATTTGCGCAACTCTTCAATCAGCTTGGCTTTAATTATGGGCTTTACAAGGTAGCCGTCGCACAGGTTCTTATAGGCGCCTGCCACGCTGGCAATGGCATTTACAGCGGTGGTCATTATGATCTTTGCCCCCGCGCCGTAATTAATGCCTTTGCTCTCCTCTATATCACGAATGCGCTTCAGCGCGGTCTGGCCGTCCATCTCAGGCATCATTATATCCAGGCAGATAAGGTTATACGGCTTACCGGCCTCCAGCGCCATGCGCACCACTTCCACCGCCTCTACGCCGTTTACGGCGGGGTGGGCTTCGCCGTAGGGCGATAGCAGCTTCATCAGCAGCAGGCGGCTGGTGAAATCATCTTCTACAATCAGTGTTTTCATTTTTATCTCCTTATCGTCAGAACTCTTCTATGCTGGCGTATTTTTGCACGGTATCCATTAGCTTCGCTTTGGACAGTGGCTTGGTCACGCACTCGTCACAGCCGGCGTCCAGGCATTCCTTCGCAGCGGCAGCGCCATCGTGGGCGGTCAGGGCAACTATGGGCACGGCGCTGCCGCCCGGGGATTTGCGCATCAGCCCTGCCGCGGTGTAGCCGTCCATCTCCGGCATCTCCATGTCGGTCAGCACCAGCGAGAAGATGAAGCGGTTAAACTTCTCCACCGCCTCTTTGCCGTTGTGCGCAAAGATGGGCTTTATATCCTCGCGCTTGCGCAGGCAGACCTCTATAAGCTTCAGGTTGTCCGCGGAATCGTCCGCCACCAGCACTTTGCGGCGGCGGTCTATCCATTTTTCAACGGCATCCAGCAGCTTTTGCCGATTTATGGGTTTGGTTATATGCGCGTCCATACCGGCGGCCAGGGATTTTTCAAGATCCCCGCTTAGCGCATTGGCGGTTAGCGCCACTATAGGCACCCGCTCTGAATTTTCCACGGCCTCCCACTGCCTGATCTCTTTAGCGGCCTCGTAGCCGTCCATTTCCGGCATTTGCATATCCATCAGCACCAGATCGTAGTAGGCTGAACGGACCTTTTCAACGGCCTCCAGGCCGTTAACTGCCACAGTTACGGTGTAACCAGCTTTTTCAAGGAAGTTAACGGCCAGCACCCGGTTGTCGGCTATATCCTCGGCCAGTAGTATGCGGAGATGAGATTTGTCGGTTTTTGTAACGGCAGGCTCTATTTTGGCTGGCGCATCAGCCGCCAGGTTTAACCCCATTATTTTTATTATTGCTTCCAGCATGGCCGACTGCCTTACAGGCTTTGTCACCACCGCGTCTATGCCCAATTCCTTCCTTACTGCTGAGGGCACGGCGCCGGCGGCGGCAAGAAGAATTATTTTGGCGTCCTTATGCGCCAGATTATTGCGTATAGATTTGATAACAGCCACGCCGTTCATATCCGGCATCTGGTCGTCTACGATTATCAGCTTGAACCCGCCTGGGGTGCCGCGCAGGACGGACAGAACTTCCACACCGCCGGCGGTCTCGCGCACGGCAAAGCCCCAGGAGACCAGCATTTCTTTAAGCACCAGCCGGGTTATACTGGTATCGTCGGCGATAAGAACCGGCGTTTGTCCGGCTACTGGCAAAACGGTGGGGCCGGCTGCTGCGGGAACTGAGCTTACTGTCAGCGGCAGGATGAAATAGAAAGTTGAGCCTTTCCCCTCAGCGCTCTCAAGCCAGAGGCGGCCGCCCATCAGGTCCACCAAAGCTTTTGAAATGTTCAGACCAAGCCCCGTGCCGCCGAATTTTCGGCTGACTGAACTGTCGGCCTGCGAAAACTTCTTAAAGATCTCTTCCTGTTTTGCCGCGGGTATTCCGATCCCGGTGTCTGCCACTGAGACCTGCAGCAGGTCCATGCCGCCAGCCGCAGACGCGCGCGTTACGCTCACCACCACCTGCCCTTTCTCCGTAAATTTCATGGCGTTGCCGATAATATTCACCAGTATCTGCCTGACACGGTTAGGGTCGCCTTCCACCCGGGACGGCACTCCGGGCGTTATATGGGCGACCAGTTCCACCCCCTTGGCCGCCGCCTTCGCGCCGAACAGCTCGACCGCGTCCTCCACCACTCCGGGCAGGTCGTAGCTGATGCTCTCTATTTCGAGCAGGCCGGCTTCTATCTTTGAGAAATCCAATATATCGTTGATCAGGAAAAGTAATGCGTTGGAGGAATTCTGGACGGTTTTAAGGTAGCCGCGCTGCTCAGCTGTCAAGGCCGTGTCCAGAGCCAGCTCAGTCATGCCTACGATAGCGTTCATAGGCGTACGTATCTCATGGCTCATGTTGGCCAGAAAGTCGCTCTTGGCGGAGTTGGCCAGCGCGGCCTGCGCCGCCATGTCACTGGCATGCCTTGTTGCCTCTTCAAGAGCGCGGTTTGTCTCCAGGAGTTTTTTCTCCGCCAGCTTGCGATCTGTGATGTCCTCAGAAACGCCCAGCAGGTATTTTGTGGTGCCGTCGGCTCCCCGAATGCAGACCTTGCGGGTATGCAGCGTACGGGTGCCTTTGCTGGCAGTCAGAATCGGCTCTTCGGGGATGTCCAGCACTCCAGCTGCGCCATGAAGCACTTCCCGGTCTTTGGCCATGAAATGTGCCGCCTGTTCCGGTGGGAAGAGGTCCAGGTCGTTCTTTCCGAGCAGCTCCTTGCGGTTATATCCCAGCAGTTCCTCGCCCGCCCGATTAAACATGACAAACCGCAGGTCATTGGCCTCCTTTAGAAAGACCATATGCGGAATATTTTCCACAACCCTTTCCATGAGCATTTTAGAGTCCCGGAAATCCGTCTCGGCCCGCCAGCGCTCGGTAATGTCGGTATCCGACCCCTGGTAACCGATAAGCCGGCCGTCATCAGCCAGAATCGGCTGCCCGCTGGTTGACATCCGCAGCTCCCGCCCATCCTTACCCTGCATCTGATTTTCCAGATTATCGAAAGGTTTTTTACTGGCGAACACTGTAAAAACCGCATTCTTAAAAGATTCTCTGTTCGCCTCCGGGTAAAAATCATAAAAATACTTTTGCCCGACAATCTCCTGATATCCATACCCAAGGATATTTTCAACAGCACGGCTGACATAGGTGTACATCCCCGCCGCATCCACCTCCCAGACTATCGCCCGCGCGTTCTCAGTAACATGCTCAAAACGGTTTTTAAGCGTTATCAGCTGTTTTTCCACCTTGCGCCTGTGCGAAATTTCCCGTTCCAAGGGAAGGTATACTACAATTCCGAAAAGTATACCCACAATGAACAACGAAAACATAAAATAGCCCAGCGTTTTGCGCCCGAATTGGGTTATCTCCCGCGGCATCGCCACTTTTAAGATCATGGCCTCGTTACCGTAAATATCTTTCAGCCTGCTGTATCCGGCTATAGACACGTCGTCCAGCACCTTTATGGCGGTTTTGTTCCCCTTTAAAAAGAGCGCCTGCGCCGCTTTAAAATCAGGCGGCAGGGAACCGCCCTCCGCCCCCCGCACTTCCATCTCCACTCTTACAATCGCTCCCATCCGCTTAAGTTCCGCCGCGTCCAGCCACTTTGCAAATATCAGCGTGCCGCGGATAGGCCCGGTAAAATCCGATTTCAGAATCGGGCGTGCGGCAATAGCCAGCGGTCCGTAAGGTGTCATAACCATTCCGGCTAAAGAGCTGTCCAGTTCGGTATGATTAAGGGCTGCGCTACCTTTGGCAAAATAGTGCTTTATGTCCTCCTGCTTCAGGGCTTTTGCAATATCGCCACGGCTGCTGCTCAGAAAATGCACAAGTTCGCCGCTGGCATTAAAGAAATACATCATATCGATCTTCAAGAGTTCAAGCGAAGATCTTATTAGGTAGGATTCAATGTACTTTGTATTCCTATTTTCAACAAAACCGTAGGTATCATCCCATCTTGCCCAGTCCGCAAGCTTGACCGTCATGTTATTATTTGTATCTTCAAAGACCTCCTGTGCCCTTGAGATATTTTTATGCATAAACTTTTGTTCAAGCTCGAAAAACCCGTCCATCACTGTCAGCCATGAGGTGACACAGATTACCAGGACCAGCAGAAAGACTCCGCCGCCTGTCAGGAGCATCGTGGTTTTATTGAACCGTGTTTTCATATCCGTCACAATAATCAGTCGCACCGATACGGTGGATTTTTGATCAGAACTTATAGCCAGCCGCCAGGCCGACTACCAGGTTATCCGCCTTATAGTCAGCCGCTTTTAGCGCGTCCCGAAACCCTCCGGGGAGAGTAGCGCTATATGTCAAATGAGGCCTGAGGCTGCCTTTTTCAGATAGCTTTACAGTTACAGCGGTGTCAATAACCAGAATATTGAGTTGGCTTGCCAGACCCTCCGCCGCATAGTTGAAGGAGTTGAATTTGCTGCTGCCCCACCCGAGAAGTGCGGAGGAGGACCATATGGCGCCGCCGGCAAACTGCTTCTCATAGCCAAGCCCGGCGTCGCCATAATAGCCGCCGGCGATATCGACGCATATCACGGAGAGGTATTGGTCCGTAAAGATCTTTAAAAAAGCCACGGGCCAGGATAACTTCACATAGCCATCGCCATAGGAATCGGCCTCCGGATAGGTATATAGAACAAAGCCGGGAGAAACCGCAACCCCCAGCAGCTCGCGCTCATAGCTCAGCGCATAGTCAAGCTCGCTGACTTTATTGTGCCGAGGCTGCTCCACGCTGTAATTCAGCCAGATATTTCCGGTAAAGCCGTACTGGGAAAAAGTGACGGAGGGCTGATAAGCCTCATTGTCGGACAGCGGTAGTCCCCTCCACACATATTTAGACACGGCATCGAGTTCCGTGTAGGCGGAAAAACCATCTGCCCCGTCCTCCGCGGCATATATTTCCGCCGCGGGGGTAGCGATCATTCCAGCCGCCAGAATCAGCATTGATAATTTTTTCATTTTATATTCTCCTGTTCTCTATTGAAAATACCGCCATACTTACTCCGGGTAATGCACTTTTTCGCAGTCGGGGCAGATACCGTGGCTGAATCGCACATCAGCGTTCGCGGAGATATAGCTGTCTATCCGCTCCCAGCTTTGCTTATCCGTGCGTATCTTGTGGCAGTGCATGCAGATTGGCAAAAGGCCCTGAAGCTTTTTAATGTGCCCCAGCGCTTCGCTGAGCGAGGCTATCTTCGCCTCCAGATCCCTGTGCAGTTCCATAAACCGTGCGCCAACCGCCAGGCGGGCCAGCAGTTCCCGGCCGTCAAAAGGCTTGGTGATATAGTCATTGGCCCCAGCCGCCAGCCCCTCAACGATGTCCGGCTTTGAATCTTTAATAGTAAGAATTATGATATATTTCAGACCGGCTCCAGGCAACGCGCGGTATTGCCTGCAGATCTCAAGCCCGTCACCGTCCGGCATGGACCTGTCCAGCAAGACGAGGTCCGGCGCGCCGGCCTTTCGCATGCTCTCCAGCGCGCCGCCGCAGGTCCCCACAACCTGCGCCTCATAGCCGCCTTTGCCCAGCACGCTCTTAAGCAGACGCAGGCCAACCGCGTCATCTTCCATCACCAGCACTTTTGTCCCTTTTGCCATAACATTCTCCGTGCCAGACGCCGCTAGCTCCTCATTAATCGGCTCAGATCCTATTCCCCGCCACACTCCGCCCGCAAGATTAGCGTCCGGCTCATATCAGCCTGCGATCTGCGCTGTACCCGATAGGCTCACCGGCCCGGCAGGCAGAGCGAGAGCCTTTTTAACGCGCAGCAGGAGCACATCTTTCTTGACAGGCTTACGGATGTAGTCAACAGCGCCAAGTGCCAGCGCCTGCTGCTCGGACGTCTCGCTTGTTGAAGCGCTCAGCATTATCAGTCTGGTATGTATTTTTTTATTAGCGGCGATGGCGGCGAGCTGCATGCCGTCCATATTCGGCATTTCAAAGTCCGAAATTATCAGCGCGAACTCGCTTTTTGTGATCTGCATTACGGCCTCTAGACCGTCGTTTGCGACAGTGACTTTATACCCCGCATGCGACAGCATCTCGGACAGAAGCGCAGTCATATCTCTGTCGTCGTCCACCACCAGGACCCTGTCCAGCGGGGCTGAGGCCGACTGCGGGAGGACAGCCGGGATAATTTCCTGCTGGCAGCGGCGGGCTTCAGCTGGCAGGATGGCTGGAGCGTTTCCGTCCGCCTCCGGCTTCACTTCTTCGGCCAGCACCTTTTCATACGCGTCTTTCAGCGCCACATCGTGGCTGAGCACCTTTGACACCGCGCTACCGGCCAGCATCGTATCGCCGCGTCCCTCCAGCGATCTGCGTATCTCGGCGATGGGCGCATTCTCCCGTATCAACGTGGCAATGCCGGCATTCACGCTCATAATCTCGTAAACCGCCTCCCGGCCTGAATACCCGGTGTGCCGGCAGAGCCCGCAGCCGACCGGGCCGGCAAGATAGGCCGGCCGCGCCGCGGTAAATTTTGAAAGCATCTCCAGTTCCGCGGCTGAAGGCGCGTACTGTTTGCGGCAATGCGGACAGAGTTTTTTAATTAGCCGCTGCGAGATCACGGCCAGCAGGCTTTCTGCTATCTGTGAGCGGCTGACGCCAAGGCGCTCAAGCCGGAAAACCGCAGCCGTGGCGTTTGAGGCGTGCAGCGTGCTTATGGTCAGGTGCCCCGTGCTGGAAAAGTCAAGGGCGATCGCCGCCGACTCCCGGTCGCGCACCTCGCCGATAAAGAGGATATCAGGGTCCTGCCGCACGGATGACTTCAACAGCGCCTGGAAGCTAACGCCCGCCTTCTCGTTCACCTGCTGCTGGTTCGCGTGCGGGATGCGGTATTCGATGGGGTCTTCCACCGAGATAAGGCTGCGCCGCTGGCAATCAATAGCTGAAAGAAAACTGAAGATTGTGGTTGTTTTCCCGGACCCGGTGGGGCCTACCACCAGAACCATGCCCTGCGTCTGCCTTGCCAGGTCGCCCATAACTGCCACCTGCGCCGGGGCCATACCCAGGCCGCCTAAGGACGACGGTTTGACTCCCGGCTCTACGAGGCGCATTACCAGGCTTTCTCCGTAATTCGTCGAGGTGGTGGCAAGGCGCAAGATGTAACTGTTGCCGCGGCAGGTGAATGCAAACGCCCCGTCCTGCGGGCGGCGCCTTTCGGCTATGTCAAGGCCGCCCAGAGCTTTTAGGCGGGCTATCACCATATTGCCTGTCGATTTTGTAAGCTTAGTAAAATCCTGCAGGTCGCCGTTTATCCTGAAGCGCACCAGAAACACGGTGTCCTTCGGCTCTATGTGGATGTCGCTTGCGCCCTCACTCACAGCGTCCTCGATCACCTTGCCCGCCACATATTTAACCGGTGTCTCCTCGATTTCCCCGCGGAGGGTCTTTGAGAGCTTTTCAAGGTTATTGCGCGCCGCACCTTCCAGGGCGATCTCTTTTTCTCCGGTTACGCTTACACCCGATTGATCGTTTTCGGTCATGTGGTATACCGTAAAGATATTTATCGGCTCGGTAATTGCCACCGTGTAAGCGCCGCCGATCAGGCTGCGGAGCATCTCGCTAACTTCAAAATCAAAAGGGTGCGGCATCAGGATAATAGTGTCACCGTCCGGCGACTGCAAAGGAATAAGATTATTCCGCTTTGCGAACTTCAGCGGCAGAACTCCGAGCTTTATCTCATCGGGGCTTACAATCGAGATATAGGGCAGCTTGGTGAAGGCGGAAATCAAGCGCGCAGTCTGTTTTTCCGTTATGCCGGCGATGCCGGCCAGGCCGTAGACATCGGCCGGCTTAAGGGCGGCCACCCGCGCGCTTGCGGCCGGGTCCAGGGGAAGCCCCGCCGCGGCGTATTTTTTAAATTCAGAGAAGCTCAGGCTTCCTCCGGCCTGCGTCTTAACAACAGGGGAGGCCTGAGGAGCGGGCTGGCCTCCGCGCACCCAGGTCTCTTTTTTAAGCAGATTCCGCTTTATCGCCTCAAGCAGCGACCCCCTGCTGAACGGCTTGGTAAGATAATCAGCCCCGCCGGCGCTGAGCGCGCGCATCTTATCCTGGCTCTGGCTAAGCGCTGAAAGAAAGATGACAGGCGCTTTCGAGGCGGCGGGGTCCTTCTGAATGGCCGCGCAGACTTCATAGCCGCTCAGTCCCGGCATCATGACGTCCAGCAAAATAAGATCAGGCGCCGGCGCGACGCGGGCCGCCGCCAGGCCGGGCGCGGATCCGGCCGCGGTGAGAACATCGTAACCTGCCTGGCGCAGCATGTTCTCCAGCAGCAGGAGTATATCCTTATCGTCATCTACGCAAAGAATCCTAGTCATATTCAATTTCTAGATTGCCGAGATAGTCGGAAAGTCCTGCAATCAGTTTCCTGGTCTCTTCCCCGTTCCCGGCCAGCGCGGCGGCCTCCAGTTCCCTGCCGATCTCAGAGATGCGGGTAAATCCGTACCCGCCACCGGACCCTGCCAGCTGATGCCCCGATTTCCTGAGCGCCTCGTAGTCGGCGCCAGCCAGGAACTCCGAGAGCACTGGCAGCTCGTCATTTCGGTTTTTTAGATACGACGGGATCAACTCCCGCAGGTCAGCGTCTATTATTATTTTATTAGCCATATCACTCAGTCCTGCCTGACTGATCTACTCTTGTAATACGTTAGCGCGTAATTCACATCATGATTATCCGCTTTTAACGGCCGAGACTGAACTCAAGTCCATTGAGAATGAGCGGATATCGTTATTGTGGCGGAAAACAGGATTATGGGGCCATATGAAGAAGCTTGAGAGAACCGTGGACGCGGCTGTTGAATTTACAAGACTGGTGCGGGATATGAAGTTCTTCTCCGCCCTGAACATGGGCCTTTTTGAAAAGGTTCTGGACGGCGTACTGCTCTATGGATTCAGCAGCGGGGAAAAGATCTGCCGCCAGGGCGACCCAGGGGATTCTTGCTATGTGGTGCGCAGAGGCAGGCTTAGCGTTGAGGTCAAGGGCGGCTTGAGACTGTTTTCCAAAAAGATAGCTGAGCTGGGCCCGGGAGACATCTTCGGTGAAATGGCGCTTTTGGGGAAGCAGCCACGCGCAGCCACGGTAGCATGCAAAGAGGACACCGAGGTTTTTGTAATTCTGGCCGACAATTTCAGAGCTGTAATCTCACAAAACCCCACCTTCAGGGCTGAAATGAAAAAGCTGGCAGCCGAAAGGAATTTCGAGCTGGCCGGAAGGTAATCTTCTTCCGCACCCTATAGCCTGCCTGCCGGCTCCGGCCTTTTACAGCCGGCGGCGCGCCGGAGCGCCACGCGACCCCCAGCGCCACACACATCAGCTGGCGCGCTTCGGTCCGCGCTGAAGACAGAGCCCGTAAGGCTTATTATCTTTTCCGCCTCCAGCAGCTGCCGTATCCATTTCACGTTATAGTATATGGCGTTATCGAAGTCCGTAAAATGGGCAGCCCGGAGCTCCAGCAGCATATGCGCCACTGAATCCTCCACAGTGGTGGAGGCGCTGAACCCAAGCACGCGTTGAATTTTCTCACACGAGACCCGGTAGTTGCACTCCTCTCTGCGCCCCGAAGCCACGCCAACCTCGGCGCTTTCGCCCGAGCCGCGCATGGCCTGGCGCACACGGAGCGCCAGCTCAGAAACCCGGTAGTTGCACTGCGCCACATTGAAGATCTGCCCGCGCACGGCCTTCCAGGGCGCCTCCAGACAGACGATATAGGCCCGGGCCGCGTCGCGCACCTCCAGCATGGGCCGCCACATCTCTCCTCCGGAGCGCAGTGTCATCCTGCCGCAGGCCAGGGCGTCGCGCAGAAAAGTGTTCACCATCAGATCGTAGCGCATTCTGGGAGAAAAGCCGAAGATGGTGCCTTTGCGCAGTACTACGGGACAGAAATTTTTGTCAGCCATGCGCAGCAGAAGCCTTTCAGCCTCAAGTTTTGAGCGGCCATAGCCTGTCTCCGGAGACACTACGGCCTTTTCGTCAAAGAGAATGTCCGGGTTTGCCAGGGCTCCGCCCTGATGGTAGACCGCGCATGAAGAAGCGAACACAAACCTCTTTACCCCCTTTCCCTTGCACAGGAAGGCCAGCGAGGCCGTGGCGTGGGTATTCATCTGGCAATTTGCGTCCGGGTCACACAGTTCAGTCAGCTCGTTATAGAGGCCGGCCAGGTTTATCACCGCGTCCACGCCGTCGAGCACGGTGGGGTCCATCGAGCGGATATCGCCCACCACCAGCTCTATCTGGTTGCGGACATCGCGCAGCCCCGAGTCAGTGAAATAGAGCCTGTCAAAGACTTTTACCGAGTAGCCCTTCTTCAGCAACTCGCGCACCAGCACCGAGCCCAGATACCCAGCGCCGCCGGCCACCAGCACTTTTTGAATATTATTTTCTTTCATTTTAGTTACCTTCATCCCGCTTGAATGCCTATGAAATAGAATTAACCCCGGCAAGCAAACTATCACCGGGCTCTCCGGGCCTTAATCCGCAGAGCCGCCGTTCTACGCTCTCCCGCGCCTGCCCAAGCCGCCTTGCGAAGCCTGGCTCGCCGGGCAGCACACAGCCATTGCCCCAGCCAGGTCTGACCAGGGAAAATTTGGTAAACCATTCAGCCAGATGTTCGATCAGGACAGCGCGGGGCATCTTCGGATTGATATAGGCCTCATCTGAGGCCGCTGCGAAACGCTCCCAGTCATAATTACGGTTGACCAGCGCGTCCCACCCGGACGTCGCGTGGCGATAGCCGCGGTTTTGCGCGTCACGGCAGACGCCCGTTCCTGGATAGGGCTTAAGCACTCCCCAGTATATCTCAGCCAGCTTCCCACGGCTGAGGTTCTCGTAGATAGCGCGAAGGGTGGTCAAAAGCTCTGGCACGCCTTCAGCCTGGGAGCCGAAGACAAAGCAGCCCGTAGTCTCTATCCCGGAAGCCGCAAGCCGGTCTATAGCGGTCTGGTTCATCATACCGGTGGTCCCTTTATTGTAATAGGCGAGGACGCTGTCCGCGAACGATTCCAGCCCTATGCCTACGCGGACCGTGCGCAGCCGCAGCATCTGGGCGCATAGGCGCTCGTCTACCAGATTGGCCCGCGCCAGAAAGAGGAATTTAGCCGCTCCCGCCAGGCCTTCGGCCACGATGCGATCGACAAGGTCCTTCAGCCGCCGGAAATCCGCGATCAGCAGATCGTCGAAAAACATTATCTCCTTTGCGCCATAATCCGTCAGCGCGGTGCGAATCTCACGCATGATCCGCTCCGGGCTGAAGCTGCGATAGGTAGGGAAGAGTTTTTTGGAGGAACAAATCGAGCACTGGTAGGGACAGCCGCGCGAGGCCACGAGGTGGACGAAGCCTTTGCCGCTCCAGAACGGCATTTTGCGGCGGTCTATCATCGGGACCTCGTCTAGATCCTCAAGGTACGGACGGGGATCATTTACTGTCAGGCGCCCCTCGCTGTAAAAACAGAGCCCCTGGATTCCACGCAGCCCGGCAGCATCCGGGAAGCGCCCCAGCGCGAGCACGCTCCGGAGCAATTCCGTCAGCGTTTTCTCACCTTCGCCAATCACTCCCGCGTCGAACACGGGGTCCAGCGTCTCCGGAGCCAGGGAAATATGAACTCCGCCGATAATCACCGGGGCGCCGGTCCTCGACTTCAGGAATTTGGCCAGCTCCACGGCTTTGCCATAGTTCTCACTGATGGAACTCAGCCCCACCAGATGAGGCGCGAGCGCGGCCATTTCCTCAGGCGTCTCTGCAGTCACCACCTCTACTTGCGGCAGCTCCCGGCGGACGTAGCCGACGAGGGCCCCAAGCCCGACCGAGTCCAGCCCGTTATAAAGACGCTTATCCAGATCGTACCGCGTAGCGCTCATCAGCCCGAGGCGCAGCGCCGCGCCTTTCTCCGGAGAGTTCATGATGAGATCCTGTTTCCTGAGATCATAGGCATTTCGCTGTCATTTCCATCGACTGGTTAAGTTCGTTCCGGCATTCTTTGAACAAGCCGGAGAAGCCGTCCAGCGCAGGCACCAGCTGCCCGGAAACTATGCGGCTGGCCGTCCCCGGGTCGGAGCATAGGGCGAGCGGCTGCAGGATACGCCCCATATTCTGAGCGGAGCTGAGTATGTCTTTGGCGGGGCCGCGCAGGCCTGGAAAACTTTCCTGCGAAGACCGGAGACTGCTGAGCAGCGGCGGAAGCGTGTCCAGGAAAGGCATACATTGCCGGGGCAGCAGCCCGCTGCTCCGCCGGGAGCGCGCCGCCAGCGCCAGCGGCGATAAAGCGGTTTCCGTCTTATTTATATTGCTTATTACATCCTTATAGGCCAGAAGAAGTTTATCGTGCTTCCCCTGCGCGCCCTCCAGGGCCGCGCACTTCCGCGTCAGCGCCTCCTCCCGCTCATGGCAGCCGTCCACGTAGCTGCGGTGGTTTATAACCTCGCCGGCCAGCTCCTCGTGCGTCAGCTCTAGCAGTCCCGCCTTAAGGGCGTCATCCCCGGCGGCGGCAGGCTTTACTAGCGGACAGTCCCAGCATTTCTTGCGCATTTTTCCCGTGGCCAGCTCGCGCCGCAGCTGCCGGTAGGGCTGTGAGTTCCAGATAGCCACAGGGTCCGTTACTCCGATATTCTGGTCGGCGGCGATGCCCTCGCAGCACATATAGACGTGGCCATTGACGGCCACATGCATGAACACCTTCGGAAAAGCGCACTTCTGGCGAGCTACGGTCAGCTTCTCGCTCATAAAGCGGCAGATAAATTCTACGCCGTTCTGCCGCGCGTAATCGCGCGCACGGTCTATGATAGGCATAGCGTACGCGCGGTTCACGAACAGGTCCTCTCCGGCCATCGTCCCGTTATAGTCCCTGACCGGCTGCAACACGATAGAAGTAAGCCCGACCTCCAGTCCCCGCTTTATAATGTCCTCCAGCTGGGAGATATTGCGTTTCATACCCACGAAGCAGAACTGGAGTTTGGGACCGGTGGCGCCCCGCCGCAGCTTTTCAGCGTGGAAGGCCCTCAGGTTTTTCCAGAGCCTGTCCTGGTATCGCGCCACGCCCTCCGGAGTGGGAGCGAACGAGTGCCCAAGTTCGTTGTCTCCGTCCATCGATACCTGTATCAGCGAAAGGCCAGAGGAGACGATGTCTGCCAGCTTCTGCCCGGTCATCAGCACGAAGTTGGTGGTGAATGCTATCTCCGCTTTTTTGTTCACTGCGCGCACCTTATTGATAATAGTGACCAGTTCCGGATGCATCAAAGGTTCGCCGAAGCCGCTCAGCCATACGTACCGGGCGTCCGTCATGAGCGGGAGCGCCCTCTCCACGAGGGCCACCGGCATATCGGTAACTGCGGGGAGCTTAAAATCCCCAGAGCTGCGCTGGCACATCCCACACTTGAGGTTGCAGCGCAACGTAAGCTCCAGATTGACCGTCTCCGGCCCGGAGAAGGCCAAGTGGTCACGCTGGCCAGGCTCATGTTTTTCCAGAAGTTCTACGTCACGGTAATATCCGGCCATGAGCTCATACAGGCGCTCCTGCGGCAGCGCCGCCTCGTTAAGGTATATTGAGTTGGCGGCCCGCCGGTGGGCCGTCCACTCGTCGAAGCTCCCCAGCTTCGAATCCTTATAGGAAGCAAAAGTGGAAAGACGGTTCCAGTCCAGCCCCGAGGGGTCGATAAGCCCGTCGCACACCGCTTCATCCCATAAAGGCGTGCCCGGTATGGGCATCAGGATATTCACCGCGTTGGAGGACGGGAGTTTGCCCTCCGCCACGTTCCGAAGGATAAAATCGAAGGTCTGGCGGACCTCGGCTTCTGTTTCGGTCGGCCAGCCGACTATAAAGGAACACATGACCGGTATCGCGAATGATCGGAGCAAGTCGAGTGCCGCCTGGTTCTGGGCGACAGTCGCGCCCTTATTCATCAGTCCGAGTATCCTGTCTGAGCCGGATTCGGCCCCGAAAGCCACGCCTATCACGTTCAGCTGCTTCATGGCCTTGCACATTTCCGCGTCCACCTGGTTAGCCCGCACCGAAAAGCTGAAACTGGTCCTCTTATTCAGCCCCTTGGCCTCTATAAGCTCGACCACCCTGGCCAGGCGTTTTTTATCGGCCATGAACAGGTCGTCCCAGATAGGGATCTGCTTCATGCCGGGATACCGCTCCAGCAGCTGCTCTATTTCTTCCACTACGTACTCCGCGCTGAAGAACCTGGCCTTTCCCCAGAAAGCGGCGCTGCTGCAGAAAGAGCATTTGTAGGGACAGCCGCGCGAGGTGAAAACATACTGGGCCTGGCCGCAATCGCGCGAGGGATGAGGGAGGCTCTCAGTGCGGACGGGTTCCCTTTTCCCGGTGCGGACCAGCCCGCCCTTGTCGCGGAAAATTATGCCTTTCACGGCTTTCAGCTCTTCCGGCACTACTGACAGCCCGTTCCGGTGGAAATACTCCATAAGATCGAGAAGGGTCTGCTCCCCTTCTCCGAGCACGCCGATATCGAAGTCCTCCGCCAGGGTTTCAGGCAGGGAGGTTATATGGTGGCCGCCTATAAGCGTGACCGCGCCGCTGTTGGCGCGCTTCACCCCGCGGGCTATCTCTATCGCCCGCGCATAATCCTGAGAAGTGGCCGAGACAGCCGCGATATCGTATCCGGAGAGCTCCTCCGCTGTCTCCACAAGGTCCATGCTGAACGGAATCTTCAGGTTCTGCTCCAGGAAGGCCTTCAGGTAGCCGAAGGCCAGCGGCTTGAACCATTGCACGTCGATCTCGTTGGTCGCTTTTATAAATCCTATTTTCATATTTCTCATCCTTTCCGGGACGCGCAGGTTATCTTTTTCTGCACAAAAACACACCCTGCACATAAGGTCCGTTGCCTTTGGCTGTCAGCACATCTAAATAATCGCAATAGCCGCGAAAATGCTCGTCAATGAGCTTCATAAGCGCGGGGTCGAAGGACATCAGGTACGCCAGATAGTCGTGAAAGAATGCTGAGAAAGACCACCCCTGCGTTCTGGTCTGAGGCGGCGCCGAATAATGCTCGAAGGTCATATTCGGCATGAATTCCATATCCAGCCCGGCCTCCGAACATGTCTGCATCATTTCATCCACGCGAAAGAGGTGCTTATCCTCGGCAGCAGTCTTATCAATATCCCTGCGGGCATAGAACTGCATCGTTCTCACCAGCACATCCACCTGCTTGAGCTGCGCGGCATCGAGAGGATGGCCGGCGTCTCTGAGTATAGAAGGAATAAACTGCGCCATAGCCCCTAACAGTACGAAGCCGTCCATACACGGTTCCTGGAAAGTGAGTATCCCTCCGGGCCGCAGGGCCGCGGCCGCTGCGCGGATGAAAGTCGGCACATCGGGGACATGGTGCAGAACGGAGCGGAGAATTACAAGTGAAAATTCGTTGCCTGGCAGGCGCCCCAGGTCTTCCCCTTTCAGAACGGCAAAACGCGCTGAGGACAGGCTTGCCCCCGCTTGAAGCAACTTCCTGTGCGTCAGCTGCAAAAACCGAAAAGAAGGGTCCGTAAGCAGGATCAGCGGATACGATCCGTGTTTGACCAGCCCCACCGACAGAAGTCCGGTCCCGCACCCGATCTCAAGCGCCGGCCCGGAGAATTCCGCACCTTTCTCGCGCAATAGATTCACAAGGCCAAGACCGACGTTCAGCTCCGCGGCATCTATGTGATGCTGCTGATCATAATCTGACTCCTCATGGGCGAAACCGCGCTCACTGGATATCTCATAGAACCCGTCCCTGTCAGGATATGCCGAAAGCCATCCCGGAGTAGCGGCTGTGTCAGCACCCTCCCGCATTAATGTCCCGTAAATTTCCTGCGCCGCTGAATTTTTCGGTTCAAGGGCCAGAACCCTGACGCAGCAGTCCCGGGCTTTATCACTCAGGCCTTTAACAGAGTACGCCCTGGCCGACCCCAGAAGGGCTTCTATCTTCTGCAGCCGCAATGCCTTCTCAAAGTGTGAGGCTGAACGTTGCTTGTCGCCCTGCCTTATATAAAGCCCCCCCAGATCGGCATGCGCCTGTATGTCTCCCGGATATGCGGCTATCCGGCCTTCCAGTTCCCGGATTATAAGCACGGTACTATCATCATGGAGCAGGGGTTCCGTTCTCTGCTTCCGCTCCGCGCCCCCCGCCGTTTTTGAACCCATGAGCGTGTTACTCATTGTGTTCTCCCCTCACTTAATGATCCGATCTCCGTAGCGCGGGGGCCAGAGGGACGAAGGGATGACTCTTGCCTGCGCGACGCGGCGCTCAGCAGTTCCTGATACAGCCCGTCATATTCGGCGGCATTCTCTGCCAGGGATTTGGTCCGGCGGCTCAGCAGTCTGGCACGCATCGCGTCCAGCGGCGATGGGTCTTTGGCAAGGGCGCGCAGGCGCTCCGCCAGCGCCGGGGCATCGCCAGGCGGGAACAGGTACCCGTCCTCTCCATCACACAGGCGCTCCTTTATGGCTCCGGCCGCAGAAGCCACCACCGGCACGCCTAACCCCTGAGCCTCACTGACGGTCAGGCAGAAGGTCTCATCCCACACGGACGGGATGACTACCAAGTCTACGTCCGCGAGCAAGCCGGGCAGTTCCGTCAAACTATATTCGCCGGAAGCCGTAAAGCCGGACTCGTTCACGGCCCCCTGCAGCGACGGTTCTATGCCGCCAAAAACGGTAAAGCTGACATTCTCATCACGCAGCAGGCGTGCGGACTCAAGCAGCACCTCACCGCCTTTTTGTTTGGTCATATTACCGAGGAAGCCGACGCGCAGCTTCCCGGACGGTGCGTTGTGCCGGCATGAGGCCGGCAGGTCCATCCCGTGCGTGAAGACGCGCACCTTTTTTTTAACCACAGCGCCGAAAGCGTGACCCAGTGCCTCTCGGACAAATTCAGACGGCGCCACTATGGCGTCCGCCGCGGCCAGGACCCGTCTTATCAGGCGCTGGCGGACTCCCAGATATTCCGCTATTTTCCCGGTCTCCATGCTCCCGTCTTTGCGTTTGGCCTGCATGCAGGCCAGACAATCCGGAGAAAAGGCATCGGCGCGCGGCTTGCCACAGCGCCGCAGGTCCGGAGTCAGGAGATTGAATTCTGGGCAGAGGAGAAAGTAGTCGTGCGCGGTAATGACCACACGCCGCCCCATGGCCTTGGCGATAAGAGGCAGCATAAGAGTGTCGAATCCCAATAAATGCTGGAAGTGCACTATCCCGCAGTCGCTGCCGTCAAGAAAGCGCGCGAACACGCCCTCGGAGTCGTCGTTAAAGAGCCCGCACCGGTCGCCATTTCCTAGATTCCCCGAGTTCATCCGGACCACTCGCAGCGAACCGGTGAGATGACGCGTGCTGAAGTCCGTCCACTCAGCGACGTTATCCGGGAACATGACGCTGAAGCGCCAACCGGGTGAAAGCGCCCCTATAAGGTTAAGAGTGCTCAGCTCCGTGCCGCCTGCCGTACCGAATTTATGAATCACCTGAAGAACATGCGGATGCGTTCCGGATGACGGCATCAGGGCCCGGCCGAGCCGCTCCTGCAACGCGCGCAGCGGGTTGCGGCGGCAGTGGTCGAACACAACTTTATGGTAATCCGGCCAGAGGCGCTCAAGGCGCTGCTGATTAGCTTCGCGGTCGGAATTGGCGGCGTCACCTTTACCGAAAGACGCCTTGCCGTAGTGGTGGACATAAGCGTCGTCGCAGGCGGCGGTGGCGATGCCCTGCGACCAGGCGCGGCGGCAGAAATCACATTCCTCTCCGTAGCCGCGCCCGAAACCCGTGTCAAAAAAGCCGATGCGCTTCAGCGTCTTGCGGGTGATGAGCATGCAGAACCCCACGGCGACAGGCAGGCGCGGGTAAGTCCGGCGGGAATACCGCGCCACAAGGCGCGCAGCCGCGACCGGGGTCATTCCCTCTGGCAATTCGTTGTCCCGATTAAACTCGGGGACCGAAAGTATAGTGGCTTTATTTGAAAGCGGGGAAACGATTCCGATGGCGGGATCGCTCTCCAGGCAGCGCTCCATGCGCTCCAGCCAGCCGGGTGTCACTTCAGTATCTGAATTCAGAAGGACCACTTCATGGCGTGTAAGGGCCATACCCCTGTTGGCGTTGGCCACAAAGCCTGCGTTCCTCTCCGACTCCAGCACGCGGATATGCGGGTGGCGGGCCGCTATTTCTTTAAGGAACGGAAGGACCCGCGGGTCGGTGCTGGCATCGTCCATCAGATACACCGGATGTCTGGTATCCGTGTGGGTCAGGACGCTGTTTACACACCTCTCCAGGTGCGCAAAAGCGTTAAAAACAGGGATAAGGATGTCATAGACCCTGCGGCACGCCGGCGGAGCGTCGTCCCCGGGGCCGCAGCCGGCTAGGTCTGTGCCCAGCAAACCAAGGCGCCTGTCCGCCTCACTGTCGGCGTTCCAAAGATCCGTGCGTTCCTGCATCTCGGTTTGTGTTCTGGTCAGCTCAGCGCTGTTACGGGCGAGTTCGGCGCCGCTCCTGACAAGTTCGGCGCTGGTTTTTGCCAACTCTCCGCGGGCTTCGCGAAGCTCCCTCTTACGCAGCTCAAGTTCTTCCGCGAAGCCGGTGACGGGCCTTGAAGCTGCCAGTGAAAACCGTTCCAGATAGGCGGCCAGCGGCTCTCCGGCCGGCTCCCGGCGCGCTTTAAGGATAAACTGGTAGGTCTGCGCCTCAGAGCACTCCGCCAGCAGCTCGAGGATGCCGGCCGGAAGGCGGGAGGGCTCAAAGGGAACTTCGGTTTCAAAGAGACCGTGGCGCACGCGCCGCAGCTCCACCGGAGTCAGGCCGCAATCAATAGCCAGCTGCAGCAGTCCTTTCAGCGAGAAGAATCTTAAGTGTGTACTGTCGAGCAGGCCCACATCCTGATAGGAAAAGCTGCCGCTGAGCAGTGAAGCCACCACGCTCGCATGGCCAAGATGCGGAATAGAGATTACAAAGTGGCCTCCGGGCGCTAGTTTTTTTGTCCAGGCCCTGGCCGCTGTCCACGGGTCGGCAAGGTGCTCAAGGACATCGCCGAAAACCACTGTGTCAAAAGCCCCGTCAGAGAAGCGCGCTACGACAGCGGGGTCTGTCACATCTCCGGCCGTAACGTCGCAGTAGTGCGGCCGGGCCAGCTCAGCCGCGGCCGGGTCCAGCTCTATCCCGCTCACGCGGGCACCGCGCGCGGTCAGGGCGCGGCCCAGGTCTCCGGTGGCGCACCCCAGCTCAAGAACTTTGCGCGCCCCAGCCAGCAACTCAAGGATAAGAGAGTGCGAATCGTTAGAGTCCAACCGCGAGATGTCGCCGACTTCATAGCGCAAAGCTTTCGTTTTCTCTTTTAGCAGCATACTCCCTCCGAGCGTCCCGTATCACTGAACCGCCATATTTTACAGTTTGCGAAACACTGTTGAGCCGCGTCCCTCCGTGGAACTGTGGTCCTCGTAACGGTCACCGCGGTAATTCCCCGGATACCAGACCAGCTTATTGATCTCTATCTCCCCGATACTTAGCTGCCGATCGTAGATCTCGATGTGCCGGCCAGGGGTGACCCTGAGGTTGCGGTGCTCCAGCATCTTGGCGTACACCGACGGGGACATCTGCTCTATACCGCAGCCGATGAGATCCCTTTCCATCGGAATGCACATGCCGCAGTTCCTGCAATAGCTGTCGCGCTGATCCCTGAACTGCTCCGGGGTTTTTTTCCACCAGCCCGGTTCTATCGGGTAGCCGCCAGGCCCGTCCCAGAGCTGGTCCTGGGCGGCCGCCACCTCGCAGAAGAACGCGCCTT
>CAZPMW010000013.1:22597-31990 GCA_964587805.1 uncultured Elusimicrobiaceae bacterium | reverse complement strand
ATCCGGCTAATACAGGGAAAGAACAATGGAACAGGCGCTGCTGGGTAAATTAATGGCTTTAGGGTGCGCCTGTATTTGGGCTGGCGCTGTGATTTTTTTCAAACTTGCCGGCGACAATATCCGCCCGCTGCCTTTAAACATCTATAAAACCACGCTCACCGCTATCGTCCTTTTGCCATTTTTGATCCTGACCGGCACTCCGCTGATGCCGCAGGCGCTGCCCAGCTCCCAATGGTTGGCGATCATCGCCAGCGGTATTTTAGGTGTTGCCATTGCGGATACGTTGTTTTTCGCCTGCCTGAACCGTATAGGCGCCGGTATGACCGCCATTGTCGATTGCATTTACGCGCCGTTTGTGATGACCGCATCATGGTTATTCCTTCATGAAAACCCGAGCCTGCTGCAGTTGTGCGGGGCGGTGTTGGTCGGCGCGGCGGTTCTGGCGGCCGCTTACAAAAAAAGCAGCGCGCTGCCTCCTAAAAATATTTTATTCGGCATGTTATATGGAACCACCGGCATGGCCGTCATGGCAGTCAGCATAGTGATAATGCGCCCGGCTCTGGATCATGCCCCGTTGTTTTGGGTGGTGGAGTTAAGATTGTTGGCGGCTTTAGCCGCATTATTGACCATGTTCGCCTGGCAAAAGAACCGCCTCCGGCAACTTGCGCCTTTATGGCAGAAAGGCAGCCGGCTTTACGCTTTTTGGGGAACCATTCTGGGCAATGTGATCGCCATGACTTTATGGGTCGCTGCCTTCAAATATACCTCTGTGAATTCAGCCGCGATTTTAAATCAGACCAGCACTATTTTTATAGTTATACTGGCCGCCATATTTTTAAAAGAGCGCTTCACCCGCCGGCTTTTTATCGCCACAATTCTGGCCATCGCAGGCTCAGTTTTGGTTCTATTGGGCTAAACCTTAATGAGGAGGGGCGTTAGCCTGATTGCCTTTGAGCCCAAAAGGATCTCTGATGGGCTCGAATCTTTTACACGGTTAGGGCGTATCCAGCAAATATGGAAAATGCTAAACTTGGGGCATAGGTGGAATATGCCTGATAATTATTACAAGTTTGTCGCGATCGCGGTTATGGCCATGGGCCTGGCAGCGTGCGGGGAAAAACCGGAGGCAGCGGAGCAAACCGGCGCTGCGCCCTCAACGGCTGTTGACGCCGCGACACAGGTGGGCCTGTCTACCGGCAGTCAGGCCGGAGCCATGCTGAACGCCCCGGGGAATTATGTGCGAGGCATGGTCGGAAATATAGACAAAGCCCAAAAAGCCGCGGCGCTAGCCGGCAAAACGGCGGCGGATCGCATGAATATGGACCCGTCGAAGGATGACGGCAACTAGGCCCCGCGCTGAGCGTGAGCGCTGCGTATAGGCCAAATGACATCCGGTATATAGGCACTTAGGCCCTTCCCAGCAATCCGCGACAGCTGTATACTGTATGTGAACAACATGATATTCCATCCCGCTTTGAGAAAAAGAATAAAGGCGATCGCATGTTCGGCGGTCGTATTTTTTTGTTCCTCCGACCTCAGGGCGCAGCTGAAGATAACTTTCGTGGATGTCGGCCAGGGTGACGCTATCTATATCGAGCTTCCCAACGGCAGGAACGCGCTTATCGACGGCGGCCCTTCGGGGGTGCTGATAGACGCGTTCCTGAAGTCCAAAGGCGTTTACAAAATTGATTACGTCGCCCTGACCCATCCGCACAGCGACCACTACAGGGGCCTGAAGAAAGTTTTCACCAATTACCAGGTAAACAATTACTACGATACCAAGGCCGAGAACGTGGACGCGAAGGGGGATAATAATCTGCGCGAACTGGCCGCGCAGGAGCCCGGATGCGCAACGCTCTATCCCAAACCGGGCGAGCTCCTGCGCTGGGACCCCGCGGTGACCGTAAAGGTTTTCAACGCCTGCTTCGCTCCGGTAGAAATGCACGACAATGACGAGACTAATAACTGCTCGCTTGTCGTAAGGCTTTACTACAACGGCAACGGGATCTTGCTCACCGGAGACGCGAATGCTGAGGTAGAGACGGAGATGCTCAGCCACTTCAAATCGGGGCTCCAGTCAAATATCCTGAAAGTTGGGCATCACGGCTCGCGCACTTCCACTAACGACGCCTTTCTGGCCCGCGTAAGGCCTGAGCACGCGATCATCTCGGTAGGGCTAAACAATAACTATGGCCATCCCCATCAGGAGACTCTCTCCCGCATCAGGAATGTCGGCGCCAAGATATACCTGACCACGCAAGGGACGCAGGTCCTCACTATCCCGGCTCCAGGCGGGGATATGCTCCAGGCACGGGCGTTATTTAACGCCGATGAAGCTACGCCGGAACAGAAATTGGTAGACATGCCACTGACCTGGACCCCCGCTGTCCCGCAGGACCCGGAATCTGAAGCCTTCAGGCAATTGAAAGATCTGGCGGCGCAGTAAAAAAATAGCTCCCGGACCGAATGCCGGCGCTGATTTTTGAGTTTTTTCCCGGGCAGACCCCACCTTTCAGTGGAAGAATCCACCTGATATACAGGCCTTAAGGCCCAGAAAAGGCCGGACCATTTTTCATGGTAACAGCGGGACTTTAGTCTCTTACGGACTGCGGCGCAAATTCTATATCATGGATAGGTAATCGGAAGTTAAAGGGAGATAAATCATGATACAGTTAGTCATATCAGCTCTAATAATGTGCGCGGCCAGCGGAGCGCATGCCGCTCAGCTGGGCGACCTGTCGGTCGATGCCGTGAATCTGAAAGCCGCGTCGATAGTCAACCCGGCCGTAGCAGCGCCAATGAGTCCGGTTCGATTCGGGGATGGGCCGGCGCCCGTGTGGAACTTCGGCGGGGACAATGCCTGGTGGTATGGAGAGCCCGGTACGACCGCGCGCGCCAGGATAGACAACCTGATAGCTGTAGCCCAGGCATGTAAGAGCCATAACTGCTCCAACCCGATGTCGGTGGTAGTAGGGGGCTACTGGCGCGGGGAGCTGTTAAAAGCTTTTATGGGGGTAACCACTGAGCCGGATTATCATCTGGACGGAGTAATCGAGCGGATGGCCGCTAACGTTGACGGTCTGCGCTGGAAGCTGGATATTATTCACCAGGATGCTGAAATAATGTCAAACTGGGGGATGTTCCCTCTGATCCGCAACCACGCAAGGCAGCTGCGCGAGCATATCCAGCTCGCCGCCGGTTTCTAAGCGATCAGGCGGGCCTGATAAAAACAACCCCGCCGTCGGCGGGGTTGTTCTTTGGAGCGGTAGGGACCGCGGGGACGGGGGGGCGGCTAAAGATTGACCGCTCTCGCGCCGCCTCCGATCTCAGCGACATAGAAGTCAGGTTCCAGCTTCGTTTTGCCGGTGTATTGCCGCCCGACTTTCAAACGAAATTCTTCCACGCTGTCTTTATGAACAAGGCTGACGGTGCATCCCCCGAATCCGGCTCCTGTCATTCTTGAGCCCAGCACGCCCTTTATTTTGCGGGCCTCCTCAACCATCGTATCCAATTCCAGGCCGGTGACTTCGTAGTCGTAGCGCAGGGATTCATGCGATTCATTCATCAATTTACCGAAGGACGCTATATCGCCGCTTTTTAAAACTTTAACGGCCTCTTTAACCCGCTGATTTTCTGAAACAGCATGTTTTGCCCGTTTTCTAACGGTGAGATCCTGTATGGCGTCCTGGCGGCTCAAAAACGTGTTTAAATCCAATTCGCATAAATTCTGGACGGGCGCTATCCGGGAAAGACACTTTACAGCCGTTTCGCATTCGCCCCGTCTTTCATTGTACTTGGAATCCGCCAGGCCTCTTTGCTTGTTCGTGTTTGATATTATCAGCGTGTGCTGACCCAGCTTTAAGGGCACGAGTTCATATTCAAGGGTCGAACAATTCAAAGCGATGGCCGAATTTTCCGCGCCCATGGCGGAGGCGAACTGGTCCATAATGCCGCAGTTTACCCCGGCGAATTCCCTCTCGGCGGCCTGCGACATCAGGGCCAGGTCTGTTTTGCTTACGCCGAATTTAAACAGATCGTTTATCGCGAACGCGGTGAGCACTTCTATCGAAGCGGAGGATGACAGGCCCGCGCCATTGGGGATGTTGCCGGAAAACAATAATTCCATGCCGGGAACAGCAAAGCCCTTTTTAATAAACTGGGCGATGACTCCAAGCGGATAGTTTATCCAGGCGTTGCCGGGTTGTCGGCTGATATCTTTGACGCTAAGGCTGTGCTTCGCGGCAAAGTTCGTGGTGGCGAATTTAAGCTGATCATCTCCCGTTTTTCTGCAAATAAGATAAGTCCCTAAGCTGAGGGCGCAAGGAAGCACCAGCCCCCCGTTATAATCCGTATGCTCACCGATCAAATTAACTCTTCCCGGAGCGAAATACGCGGACGCCCCGCCGGCGTTTCCATAGTGCTTTGAGAAAGTGTCCGTAAGGTTGCTTATTTTCATAGGTTAGTAGTATAATTTTAGCAAATATATTCACCATGAACCGGGGCATATTTCAGCTTCCGGCTCATCGTTAATCTTACCGCAAAAGACGCACCGGGGCCAAGTGGGCGCGTATGACAAAAGGAGAATCCTGCAATGAAATTAATAATTCCGGCGTTGATGATCTTTGTGTGTGTCGCTGCCTTTATATCCTGTAATAAACCCGGTATGAACCCGACAAAACCTACAATTTCCAAAGAGACATTCGGAAAGACCAATTCCGGGACCCAGGTTTTTTTATGGACTCTTAAAAACAAGAACGGAGTTACCGTTAAAATCACTAATTACGGCGGAATAGTGACCTCGATACTGACCCCCGACAGGGCGGGCGTCATGGAGGACATCGTTCTTGGCTATGACGACGTTAAAAGTTATATAGCCAACTCCCCCTATTTCGGTTCGCTGATCGGAAGATACGGCAACAGGATCGCTAAAGGCCGCTTCAAGCTTGACGGTAAGGAATATAAGCTCGCCCAGAACAATAACGGCAACCACCTTCACGGCGGGAACATCGGCTATGATAAAGTCGTATGGAACGCCGAGGAGATAAAGGCGGACGACAATGTCGGACTTAGACTGAAATACCTCAGCAAAGACGGAGAAGAGGGGTACCCCGGCAACCTGGACATCACGGTCGACTACGTGCTGACCGGCGACAACGAACTGAAGATAGATTACGCCGCGGTCACCGATAAAGCTACCCCCGTGAATCTGACCCATCACAGCTATTTCAACCTCGCCGGAGCGAAGCGTGATATTCTCGACCATGAAATAAGCATAAGCGCGGATAAATATATGCCGGTTGATCAAACCGTGATACCTACCGGGGAAAAAGCGAAGGTGGAGGGCACGCCTTTCGACTTCAGGGCGCCTCATAAGATCGGCGAGCGTATCGCGGCGGTCGAAGGGGGCTACGACAATAACTTTGTGCTGAACGACGCGTCCGCCAACCTTCATTCAGCCGCAAAGGTAACGGATCCGCAGAGCGGCAGGACGCTGGAAGTCATGACGACAGAGCCGGGCGTCCAGTTCTATTCAGGCAATTTTCTGGACGGGACAATTAAAGGCAAGAACAATATCGTGTACGCGAAGCATTACGGGTTCTGCCTGGAAACCCAGCACTTCCCGGATTCGCCCAATCGGCCCCAATTCCCTTCCACTATTCTTAAGCCGGGTGAAAAATATCAGCACACCTGTATTTACAAGTTTGGGGTGCAGTAGGCGGCCGGATCAAAATCTGTATCAAGGAACGTTTGCCGGAGAAGTGCGGCGCGCCGTCGCGGGCTAAACCGGAAGTTTTTATCCGGCGGAGCGCGGCTGCGCTGGGCCGCGTGGCGGGATATTTTATCGTAATGCAGAGGAGGGGTCTTATGAGCTCCGGGAGAATCATGGCGACTGGCGGAAGCCGCATCCTCGTTTTATCGGCCTTGTTTTGCCTTTGCGGCTTTGCCGAGGGCGCCGGTTATGCGCCTGTCAAAGGCCGCATCATGACCGAGTGGGCCAAAAACCTGCAGCCCGATAATGCGCTGCCTGAATACCCCAGGCCGCAGATGGTGCGGGAAGACTGGCTGAACCTTAACGGGCTTTGGGATTACGCGATCACCGCGAAAGACGCGAAGTCGCCTGAGTCATTCGACGGCAAAATACTGGTGCCCTTTCCGGTTGAATCCGCGCTGTCCGGAGTGGGGAAACCGGTGGGTGAAAAAAATAAGCTCTGGTACGGCCGGACCTTCATCGTGCCTTCCGGCTGGAAAGGGAAGCGCGTAATTCTGCGCTTCGGCGCCGTGGATTGGGAGACGACCGTCTGGGTTAACGGGAAACAATTGGGGTCTCATAAGGGCGGCTATGACGCATTTTCTTTCGACATAACCGGAGCCTTGGAAGGAGCGGGGCCCCAGAAGCTTTCCGTGAGCGTCTGGGATCCTACCGACCAGGGTACACAGGCCCGGGGCAAGCAGGTCGCTAATCCCGGGGGTATTATGTATACCGCCGTTACCGGCATCTGGCAGACCGTATGGCTTGAGCCGGTTTCTGAGGCTTATATAGATTCCTTTAAAATAGTGCCGGATATAGACGCCGGGCAGGCCGTGCTCGACATCTCTCTTGCCGGCGGCGCCCGGGATTATACCGTGGAGGCCGTGGCTAAAGACGGCGCCGTGACGAAGTCGCAGGCGAAGGCCGGCGCTGACAAACAGCTCATCCTGCCGCTTAAGGCCCCGAAATTATGGTCGCCCGACTCGCCCTTCCTTTACGACCTTGTCCTTACCTTAAAAGACCGCAACGGGAAAACGATTGATCAGGTCAAGGGCTATTTTGGCATGCGGAAAATTTCCCTCGGAAAAGATAGAGCCGGCATTACGCGGATAATGCTGAACAACGAATTCGTGTTCCAGTTCGGGCCGCTAGATCAGGGGTGGTGGCCGGACGGTTTATATACCGCTCCCACTGACGAAGCGCTCCGCTATGATATAGAGTTCACTAAAAAGCTCGGCTTCAATATGGCCCGCAAGCATGTAAAGACCGAGCCGGACCGCTGGTATTACTGGTGCGACAGGCTCGGCCTGCTGGTCTGGCAGGATATGCCGAGCGGAGACAAGTTCATAGGCCCGAACGAAGCCGACATACAGCGCACGGAAGAGTCCTCTGCCCAGTACAAGCTCGAGCTTCAGCGGCTTATCACCGGCTATTGGAACCATCCGAGCATTATCCTCTGGGTTCCCTTCAATGAAGGCTGGGGGCAGTTCGATACGGCCGGCATCGCCACATTCGTGAAACAGCTGGACCCCTCACGGCTGGTGAACAGCGTAAGCGGCTGGGCCGACCGGGGCGTAGGAGATATGCACGATATCCACATATATCCGGGCCCCGCTATGCCTGAGCCGGAGGCGAACCGCGCCGCGGTCCTGGGCGAGTTCGGCGGGCTGGGCCTGCCGGTGCCAGGGCATACCTGGCAGGAGAAGAAAAACTGGGGATACCAGAATTTCAAGGATGTCCCCGCTCTTACCGCCGCCTACAGCGAGCTCATCGGAAAACTTTATCCCATGATAGAGAAGGGCCTCTCAGCCGCGGTCTATACGCAGACCACAGACGTTGAGATAGAGGTCAACGGCCTCGCTACCTACGACAGGGCCGTGACAAAAATAGACGCGGCTCAGGTCAGCAGGATCAATAAGGGTTATTTTCAGCCGGTAATAATGACCAGGAACGATATCTTCATCGATTTCATAGACGTGGAGATAGCTAATCCTAGCGCGTCCGGGGAGGTGCGGTATACCGTAGACGGAACCGACCCGGTGAAAGCCTCCGTTCTTTATAAGGCCCCGGTCAGACTGACGGACACGGCCGTGCTCAGGGCCCGCACCTTCTGGCCGGACGGTTACGCCAGCGGCGTAACGCAGTTCGCGGCGACAAAAGTTTCGCCCCGGGAATCTTCGAGCGTGACAGAGAGGACCCCCGGCCTGAAATACGAATATTTCGAGGATCCTGCCAAAAAGATCTCGACCGTGAACGACCTGAAGGCGCTGAAGGCGTCGGCCTCCGGCATCGCGGAGCGGCCCGCCCTGAATGTCGCCAAAGCCAGGGAATTCATGGGCCTGACCTTCGACGGGTTCGTAGCGATCCCGAGCGACGGGGTTTACACGTTCTATACGACTTCAGACGACGGCAGCGCTCTGTTCATCGGCGGCGTCCGCGTGGTTGACAACGACTTCTTCCAGGGCATGACGGAGCGCTCCGGACAGATAGCGCTTAAAGCCGGACTTCACCCGATACGGGTCGAGTATTTCCAGGGCGCGCGCGGCCTGGGTCTTGAATTGAGATACGAAGGGCCGGGCATAGTGAAGCAACAGATCCCGACGGGAGTTCTGTTCTACGGGGCGAAGTAGCCCGGAGCGGCTGCGGAATCCCTGGGCCGCCCGCGGAATGATAGCGCCAATGAAACATAATCACGAAAGAAGATGGCACCCTCTGCTTAAGGAGTGGGTGATCCTGTCGGCCAAGACCGCCAACAGGCCGTGGTCCGGAGACAAGGTTAAGAAGCCGGCAACGGACTCTCCGGAGTTCGACGAGAAGTGCTATCTGTGTCCGGGCGTGAAAAGGGCATCGGGCGAGCTCAACCCGCGATACGCTAAGACCTTCGCTTTCACCAACGATTTTTCTTCATTCTCGGCCGATGCGCCGCAAACCAGATCAGACGACTTTTTCACCAGACACGAGCCCGCAGACGGCGTTTGCCGCGTGGTCTGCTTCTCGCCCAGGCATAATGTCACCCTCGCCGAAATGGAGACGGAGGAGATACTGGATGTCGTCGCTTTGTGGAAAGAGGAGTATAAAACGTTATCGGCGGACAAGACGATCAAGAACGTGCTTATATTCGAGAACAAGGGGAAATCGGTCGGCACTTCCAATCCCCATCCCCACGGCCAGATCTACGCCACCGGGTTCGTTCCCAGGATAGTGGCGCAGGAGCTGGACGCCCAGGCGGAGTACTCGAAGAAATACGGCCGCAGCCTGATGGTCGACCTGGCGGAGCACGAATTGAAAGTCAAGGACAGGCTTATCTGCCGGAACGACCATTTCGCGGCGTTTATTCCTTATTTCGCGCGATTCGCTTTCGAAACCTATATAGTGCCCTTGCGGAAGGTGTCCAGGATAACGGACCTAAGCGAGGCGGAAACGCGGTCTTTCGCGGAAATATTCCATAAGGTAATAGTTAAATTTGATAATTTGTATAATATGTCGTTCCCGAACATAACAATGTTCCATAATGCGCCCACTGACGGTGATCCACGGAATGATGAATTTGTTTTTCACGTGGAATTTTATCCCCCGATGCGCACGCCCGATACGCTGAAGTACCTGGCGGGGTTCGAGAGCGGAGGGGGGAATATCATCAACCC
>CAZPMW010000013.1:0-22587 GCA_964587805.1 uncultured Elusimicrobiaceae bacterium | reverse complement strand
ACCTTTGCCTTTCAGGCCTTGGCCGAGATGCCTGCGGAAGCGGAAGTCGCGGCCGAACAGCTGCGAAAAGCGTCGGAGAAGCACAACAAAAGCGTCCGGTAGTCAGGTGGTTTTAAAATTAACTTTCGAGCCGGGGGATATTATATGGAATTGAAGTTTAACCTTAGCTGGATCGATTACACGATAATGGCGACGTATTTTGTTTTCGTGATCGGAATAGGCTGGGTGCTGAAACGATATATGAAAACAAGCACGGAGTTCCTGACCGGGGGGAAGTCCATCCCCGCCTGGGTCACGGGGCTGGCGTTCCTGTCGGCTAATCTCGGCGCGCTGGAAATAATCGGCATGGGGGCATCGGGGGCGAAATACGGCATGTCCACCTGCCATTTCTACATAGTCGGCGCCATCCCGGCGATGTTATTCCTCGGTATATTCATGATGCCGTTCTATTACGGATCAAAAGCGAGGTCCGTGCCTGAATATCTAAAGATGAGGTACGACGAAAAGACCAGGGCGTTCAACGCGCTCTCGTTCGCGACTATGACAGTATTCGCTTCAGGCATATCGATGTACGCCATGGCGATGCTGATGGAAACATTGTTGGGCTGGAATTTTACTTTCGGACTGGTAATGTCGGCGGTAATCGTTCTGACATATACATATCTCGGCGGATTGACATCGGCAATTTATAATGAAGTTCTGCAATTCTTTTTAATGATAATCGGCTTCCTGCCATTGGTGATCCTCGGGATGAGAGATATCGGGGGCTGGGCGAACCTGAAGGCTCAGCTGGGCCAGGTCGCAGTGCAGAACGGCATGGCTCCGAACGCCTATACCAGCACCTGGAGCAATATGGGCAGCCCCGCCGGCAATCCGATGGGCGTAGAATGGTTCGGTCTCTTTATGGGGCTGGGCTTCGTTCTGTCGTTCGGGTACTGGTGCACGGACTTCCTTGTGGTACAAAGAGCGATGGCGGCGAAATCCATGAACGCGGCCAGAAGAACCCCTATTATAGGCTCATTCCCGAAAATGTTCATTCCGGTAATAGTTATCATACCCGGCATGATAGCGATGGCGCTTACTTCAAACGCGACCAGCGGCTTCGCCCTTCCGTTGAAGGACGGGGTTTACGATTACGATAAGGTTATCCCCATGCTGCTCGGCCATTATGTCCCCACCGGAGCTCTCGGCCTTGGCATTACCGCGCTCATGGCCTCGTTCATGTCGGGGATGGCGGGGAATGTGACCGCGTTCAATACGGTGTGGACATACGATATTTATCAGAGCTATCTCCGGCCCGGGCAATCGGATAAACATTACCTCCGGATGGGACATATGGCGACGGTGTTCGGCATACTAGCCAGCATGATGACCGCGTTGGTCGCCAAAATGTTCAACAATGTTATGGACCTCCTCCAGTTGATATTCGCTTTTATAAACGCGCCGCTATTCGCCACGTTCCTGCTGGGAATGTTCTCGAAACGGACTACGGGCCACGGAGCGTTCTACGGGCTGCTGGGAGGCACGGCCGCGGCGGCGCTGCATCACGGGCTGACGAAGCCGGCCGGCGCGGCGAGCCTGATCAAGGGCGGCTGGCTGGGTGTGACGCTGCATCAGTATCCGAGCGAAATGGCTCAGAACTTCTGGACGGCGATATTCGCCTTCGGCGCCTGTCTGACGCTTACGTTTGTGATCTCCCTGCTCACGGACCGGACAAAAACGGACGAGGAGCTGGCCGGACTTGTGTATTCGCTGACCCCGAGAATTATAGAGAAGGAAGAGAAATGGTACAATCGCCCGGTCTCGCTCGCGATGCTGTCGGCAGGCATCGCTATACTCATAACAATCGCAATCTGGTGAAAATATGGGAATAGATATAAAACTTCCGATCGGTTTGATGTTCACTGTGCTTGGCTTATTCCTGACCGGCTTTGGAATATTCACTTATTCCGACGCCGAGATGTATAAGCGATCGCTGGGATTAAACATTAATCTCATTTTGGGCGTGTTGATGCTTGTATTCGGCGCCCTGATGATCGCGTTTTCTAAAAAGCAAGCCGAATAACGATCCCGCTTTCTTCCTGGCGGACACTGCGCCCGCATCGGCCCTGCCCGGCCGTCAGGCGGGGCGCAGGTGTCCGGATTAAAAACCCCTGAAAACACAAGTATCAAGGAAATGCGATGAATGTTCTTGTCTGCGGCGGGGCGGGATACATAGGCAGCAATATGACCGCAATGCTGCGGCGGGAAGGCCATGCGCCCGTTGTGTTCGACAATCTGAGCAAGGGCCATCGCTCCGCCGTTAAGGGCGCGGCGTTCGTGAAGGGGGATTTCGGCGACGCGGACCAGATCCTGGGCGCGCTTAGAGAGCACAAGATCGAAGCCGTAATGCATTTCGCGGCGTTCATAGAGGTGGGGGAATCAGTCGAGCAGCCGCTGCGCTATTACGAGAATAATCTCAGCCGGACCCGAATATTGCTGCAGGCGATGGAAACGGCCGGAGTGAAGAAATTTGTTTTCAGCAGCACAGCCGCCGTGTACGGCATGCCGGACACCGCTCCCATCTCCGAGAGCGTTCTTAAAAATCCCATCAATCCTTACGGGGAGACCAAGTTAGCCGTGGAGCGGATGTGCCATTGGCAATGCCGCACAGGACGCCTGCGCTACGCCGCCCTTCGCTATTTCAACGCCTGCGGGGCCGGTCTGGACGGGACGCTGGGAGAGGACCATCGCCCGGAGTCGCACCTGATCCCGTTGATCATCCAGGCCGCGATGGGCAGGCGCGACAGCATAAAGATTTTCGGGACGGACTACCCTACCCCGGACGGCACCTGCGTGCGGGACTACATCCATATAGAAGATCTGTGTAAGGCTCATTTACTGGCGCTTACGAAGCTCGACAGTGAAAGCGAGCTGGTCTATAATCTCGGCAACGGCACCGGCTATTCCGTGCGGCAGGTTATTGAGGCCGTGCGGCAGGTTTCAGGCAGGGATATCAAAGTTACAGAGGTCGCCCGCCGCCCCGGCGACCCGCCGGTGCTGACCGCCGACGCGGCTAAAGCGTGCCGTGAGCTGGGCTGGAAGACGGATTATCCGTCGCTGGAGAGTATCGTTCAAAGCGCCTGGAAATTTCATACAACCCACCCCGACGGATACGGTGAATAAGCCGCCTCGGCCTCAGGGCCGGTGGATCCGGCCTAAGCGGGTTTTCGGCCGCCGGCCTGAAGCGGCGGAACAAATGTAAATTTTGTCAAAACGCGCGGTTTTTTTGGTATTATTTCCTTGCAGCGTGTTTGACATATCTCAAGAGGGTTGAAAGGGGTTAAAATGATTACTCGTATACTGACGGCTTTTCTGATCTTAAATCTGTCCGGTTCTGTCTGCGCACTGACGGATTCCGCCTCAGGCGCGAATGATTTTAACCAGCGTATATCCGTAAATCCCCAAACCATTGCCGTCCCTTTACCCCAGAACCCGTCCCCTGCGGGGCAGGGCAGCGGTATACCGTCCGGCTCACCGGAAGATGTGAGTATAGCGGCCATCTGGCAGAAGCCTCCCCAGATCGTTTGTAAGTTGACCGGCGTCGGTTCCTTCAACGACAGCGGCACCGGTTCCCAGGTGAAGGGCGTAGACCTCGGAAGCATGTTCGAGCATAAAGGAAAGATGTATTTTGTTTTCGGCGATACCAATATAAATGACGCGACCCCCTCCAACCATCTGTCCAATGTCCTGGCCTACACCTCGGACAAGGACGCCTCGGACTGCGTGTCTCTCCATTATATCAGCATGCGGGATTTGTTCCCCAGCGCCGCGGATTTCTACGCCAAGGAATCCGTTATCCAGGCCAAAGAGGAAGAGAAAGAATCCTACGACATCGACCAGGGGATCGTGAACGATTACCAGACCCACTACGCCTGGGCCAGCGCGGAGAGCGTAAGCGCGGCCGAGGCCCTGCTGCTGCAGAAGGCCGCCAAGATATTCGATTATTACGCGAATATCAAAAAAAGCCGGCCGGACCTGGCTGATTACTACGCGCGGCTTTCGGTAAGGCTCTCAAACTTCGGGATCTCCTTCGCGGACGATATTACCCAGACCTCTCCCAGGCACAGGCCTGTCTATCAGCCGCATTACGACTGGGCTCTGAAAGCCTCTCTGGAAGACCTCAATGCGGAGACCAAGGTCAGATATAATAAGCTGTTCGCGGCTGTAGAGCGGGACCAGGTGAAGCAGATCATCGCTAGCAAGACTTTGCCTGAGGAATACACGGACATCCCCACCTACGGTATATCCGTTAACGGAAGGATATATATCTATATCATGTCCATAAGGAGCTGGACCCCGTGGTCGTCCAATTTCGCGGCGCTCGCCTATTCCGATGACGACGGCAAAACCTTTACGCGGATCGACGACTTCTTCCCCGCAAACAGCAACTTTATGCAGGTCGCTTTGATAAACCGCGGAGGATATCTATATCTTTTCGGAATTCCGTCCGCCAGAAACGGCGGGGTGAAATTAGCCAGGGTGCCGGAGGACAAGATCCTGGACAAGGGCGCCTATAAGTTCTACAGACAGGCAGGCCCCGGCGCTTCCTGGGTGGATAGCGAATTCGACGGCAGCATTATCGTTCCAGGTCAGGTCGGGGAATTGGCGGTGCAGTGGAATCCGTTCCTGAATTCCTGGGTGATGACCTATCTTAACGAGGGCAGGCGCTGGCTGGAAGCGAGAACCTCCGTGAATCTCGAAGGCCCCTGGGGTCCCTCGGACTATCTCGCCGGTTCCCCGGAGTTTTCTTCCGTGGGCGGATGGGGCTATTATGGTCCTTATATACATCCGACCTATACGGAGAACAACGGCGAGACGATATATTTCCTCGCTTCCCTCTGGAGCCACTACAACGTGTTCGTGCTAAAAGCTCCGCTGTATAATCCAAAGAAAAATGGGCAGCCCGCGGCTGCTCCCGGAAATGCCGCGGCTCCCGCTCCGGCCGCAGACTGAGCCGGCTCTTTGGCCTGCGATAGACAGAGGTATCGGCCCGCGTTAACCGCGGGCCGAATCTCATTTAAGGCCGCTATTGTGGTATAATAATCCGGGGTTGAAAATGAATAAATCGGCTATAAAGACCGCTTTTTTGGCGTTGGCATTGCTATTGCTGCCGGCCCAGCACATCCGTTCCTATCAGCTCGATGACGACTACGAACAAAACGAGGTTACGCTGGAGGCCAGGGAGAAATTAACGACCGATCTCACCTCGCCCCCGGTGCGTTTCTCCATCCGCAACAAGGACCCCAAAACCGGTTTATTCTATGCCGTGGACGAGGGCAATCTGGCGGATATGCGGGCGTGGCGGATTCAGATCTTCGACCGGCGCCGCCGCAAGGTTAGTTTTATACAGGGGCAGAACCACCTGCCTGCCATGGTGTCCTGGTCCGGGGTTTCAGATAAAGGCGAGACCCTGCCGGATGGATTCTATACGGCCAAGCTTGTCTGGCAGAATTCCGAAAAGCGGGTCTACGCCACCAAGGCGGTTTCCTTTTCACTTCTGACCGCGCTTGAGATCCGGTGCCTTTCGGATTGGAAGCTGCATTTTATCTACACAGATGAGGGGCTGGCCGTAAGCATTGCCGAGGGCGCTGTGTTCAAGCCCGGGGAGAGCGAAATCCAGCCCGAGGCTCTGCCCTCCATGCAGCAAATAGCCATGCTCCTGAAAACCTGCTCCCAAAACATGGTGACGGTAAAAGGGCACACAGACTCCAGCGGATCCGCGCGGATGAATTCGATATTGTCCCGCGAAAGAGCGAACAGTGTCTACCGGTACCTCATAGATGCCGGGATCAACCCAGCCCGCCTGACTTACGAGGGAATGGGCGCCGACATGGCAGTAGCTTCTAACGTGACGGAGGCAGGCAGGGCCAGGAACAGAAGAGTGGAAGTCATTGTGTTAAAAACGACCATGTAGCCGTGCGGCGGTTTAGTAATAAGCGCAGACAAGATCGCAGCCGCTCGCCATTTTTGCGCGCATAGCTGTTCGTTCCGCCGGTCTCTTCCGGTTGCCAACCTCATCCTTAATCCCGTTATCAATCCTTTCCCGGCTTGCGCGCGCTCCGGCCACCGGCTTCGCAAAATTTGATAAAATTGGATTACAGATGAGCCAAAAACACGTCATCCCAATGAAAGCCGCGCTGGTCGTCGCCGCAGCCGCGGCGCTTTTTATGGCGGCCAGCTGGTCCGCTCTCTTCGCTCTGCGTGGCGCGGGGCGCTCAGAAGTATGGCCGGATATCTCCGCCCCGGCTTCTCCGGTTGGCGGAGGAGGGCGGGACGCCGCGGTTATAGTCGCGATAGAAGGGGCCCCGAAATTGCCCCGCCTGACAGGCGCGAACGCTAATGCGTGGGCGTGGTTCGATTACTTCAATAAAACGCGCGGGGTGCCGGGCGTGAATATAATCACGCTGCTGGAAGCGGAGGGTTCCGCCCAAAGCATAAAGGAGGCTGCGGCGCGGGCAGCCGGGCTTACCGGCCCGGACGGGACTCTGTGGTTTATCTTTATAGGGCATGGCGGCCGGGACGCGGCCGCGACTGATAGCCTGTTATATTGGGAAGGGCAGCGCACCGGGCCCGGCGTTTACACCGCTGGCATTACGCAAAAAGAATTACTGGCTTCTTTAGCGGCGAGTAAGGCAGGTTCCGTGGTAGCGATCTTCGAAGCCTGTTCTCAGGGCAAGGACGCAGGCGGGCGTGAGCCGGCTTCTGGTGTGAAGGCGGCGAGCTATAAAAAAACTGTTACGCCGCCGGATGCGCGGTTCACGGTCCTTGCGTACGGCATGGGGGAGGAATGTGCAGGGCGCCTGCCAGGGGCGGAGCGCCCGGCGCTCAGCTACCTTGCATTAGGGGGGCTGCGCGGCTGGGCCGACGCTGACGGGGATAAAGAAATTACAGCCTCCGAGCTGCAGCATTTCGTCCTGCAGGCTTTTCCGTCCGCCGGGCAAGGCCGGGAGAACTTTCAGGCCGTGGCGGGCGGCAGCCGGACGGTTCTTGGCATATCATCCGGAGAAAAAGGGCCGGATATGACCAATATGGGAAAAGCCGCCAGCCCGGTCTTTAATTCCGGGCTTATATTTAAAGCAGGCGTCCAGCCCACAGTCCCGCAAGGCATGGACGCGCGCGCGTGGACGCGCGATACGGACTGGAACAAGCTCAGCCGCATGCTGTTCTACGCCGCGGGAGAAGGGGAGAAAAAAATATTAGCTTCCGCTTTTGTGCGGGCCCACGGCACAATAGCCGATGAGAATCCGTATGTGGTCTATCTGCTCCCCTTCCTGGATATGGCCATGATCCCGTCGGGCGGATTCTTTATGGGCTCGCCGGATAATGAGGGCGGGCCCGATGAATCGCCGCGCCGTGAGGTGTATCTGGACGCTTTTTGCATAGATAAACACGAGGTGACAGAAGCGGATTATAAGAAGTTCAGCGCGGCGACCGGGCGGCAGATGCCCGAACAGCCGCCCTGGAGCGCCTCCACATATCCGGTGGTCAATATCGATTGGGACTCCGCTGCCGCCTACTGTGAAGCGGCCGGCAAGCGTCTGCCAACCGAGGCCGAATGGGAAAAAGCCGCACGCGGTGGGGCGGTTACCAGGTACAGTTTCGGAGACGATGAAAAAGGGTTAGAGGAATACGCCTGGTATCATGCCAATTCGGAGGGGCAGTCTCACCCGGTGGAGCTTAAGAAGCCCAACCAGTACGGGGTTTACGATATGGCCGGGAACGTATGGGAGTGGGTGGCGGACAGGTATGGGACGAACTATTATAAGACCGCGCCTGCTGAAAATCCGAAGGGCCCGGGTTCCGGACCGCAGCGTGTGCTGCGCGGCGGGTCATGGAATTTCTTTGACGTCAGCCCGAGGCCTGGCGACCGCGCCAGCGATTTTCCCTCTTCCCGAAGCCAGCGCGGCGGGTTCCGCTGCGCGTTTTGATCAGGCGGACGGCCTCCGCGCTGTTTTTAGGCCGGCTGATTTTTTTGTATCATAATCATACTTCAATTGAGCGACGGGCCGGCGAAGGCCGGGAATGTTTAAAGGGTCCCGTTCCCCGAGGCGAAAAAACATATGAAAGAATTTAACAAGAGAGTGCTGTTCGTGGGATATGGCGCGGTGGCGCAGTGCGCGCTGCCGATCCTGATGAAACTGCTTAAGATCCCGGCCCGGAACGTTACGGTAATGGATTTCGAGGACAGAAGCGAAGTTCTGAAACCGTGGATGGCGAAAGGCGTGCGGTACGTTAAAAAACGCGTCACGCGCGACAATATGTCCTCCCTGCTGGAAAAATATCTTTCCTCCGGCGATGTGCTTGTGGACCTGGCCTGGAACATCGACTGCTGCGAGCTGCTGCAGTGGTGCCATGACCGCGGCGTACTTTATATCAATACCTCCACTGAGATCTGGGACCCCTACGAGGGCGCGGAGAATAAACATCCGACAGAGCGCACCCTTTATCACCGGCACATGAGCGTTCGCCGTCTCACCTCCGGATGGGCCGAGCCCGGCCCCACGGCGGTGCTGGAACACGGCGCCAACCCGGGACTGATTTCGCATTTCACCAAGCAGGGGCTTTTAGACATCGGTAAGCGCCTGCTTGCCGATAAAAAGGTCCAGGGCCGGGAAGCCGAGAAACTGCAGCAACTGATGAACGACAGGGCGTTCAACCGTCTCTCGATGGCGCTGGGTGTGAAAGTTATACATGTCAGCGAGCGCGACACGCAGGTCTCCGACAAGCCGAAACAGGTGAACGAATTTGTGAACACCTGGAGCATAGAGGGCTTCCGCGAGGAGGGCATAACCACGGCCGAAATGGGCTGGGGAACGCATGAGAAAGAGCTGCCGCCGCTGGCTTATGAGCATAAGGAAGGGCCGCGCAATCAGATCTGCCTGGCACGGATGGGCATGAATACCTGGGTCGCCACATGGGTGCCTGACTACTGCATACGCGGAATGGTGGTCCGCCACGGAGAAGCTTTCACTATTTCCGATAAACTGACGGTCTGGGAGAACGGAAAGGCGGTGTACCGCCCGACCGTGCACTACGCCTATTGCCCCAGCGACGCGGCGCTGCTTTCGCTTATAGAACTGAGGGCGAAGGACTACGAGCTGCAGCCGAAGCTGCGCATCATGAGCGACGAGATAACCGGGGGGTCAGATATCCTCGGCGCGCTGCTGATGGGCCACGCCTATAATTCCTGGTGGACCGGGAGCAATCTCAGCATCGATGAGTCCCGCCGTCTGGTTCCGCATCAGAACGCCACTACCATGCAGGTGGCCATCTCCGTGGTTGCCGCGACAATGTGGATGATGGAAAACCCTGCGCGCGGAGTTCTGGTGCCGGACGACCTGCCGCACGACTATGTGCTGAAGATCGCTAAGCCGTACCTGGGTAAAGTTATCTCCAAGGCGTCCGACTGGACGCCGCTGAAACATTACGACAACGCCTTTAAGGGCTACAACAAGCCCGCCGTAGACGCGAGCGATCCGTGGCAGTTCAAAAACTTCCTGATAACGGAGTGAGGAGAGACCAATGCTGACACCAAAACAACTGCAGAAGCTGGCGAAGAAGCACGGCACGCCGCTCTTCGTGGTGGACCATGACGAGATACGCCGCAATTACGCCATGTTCAAGAAGTACCTGCCGAGGGTGCAGGCCTATTACGCCGTCAAATGCGAACCTTTGCCGGAGATAATAAAGACGCTGTATGACGCCGGCGCCAGCTTTGACGTGGCCTCAATGCCGGAGTTCATGATCGTTTATGAGAATATCAAGCGCATGCCCGCTAAAAAGAGGCAGGATTGGATATGGGATAAGATCATTTACGCGAATCCCATAAAACCGAACGAGACGCTGCGCGAGCTGGACCCCTACAAGCCGCTCGTTACGTTCGATAATATCGAGGAGATACGGAAGATTAAAAAATATGCCCCGCACGCCGGCCTGGCCCTGCGGATACGGGTTCCAAACACCGGGGCCATGGTTGAGCTCTCATCCAAGTTCGGTGCGGCGCCCGGGGAGGCCGTGGACCTGATCCTGGAGGCCGTAAAGGCCGGGCTGGTGGTGGAAGGGCTGAGCTTCCATGTCGGCAGCCAGACCACTAATTTCGAGAATTTCGTGCAGGCCATTAATCTGGCCGCCGATATCTTCAAAGAGGCGCGGGGCCGCGGCTACACGCGGATGAATCTGCTGGACCTCGGCGGCGGCTTTCCGGCGCCCTACGACGAGACAGTGAAGCCGTTCCGCGTTCTGGCCAACAGGATCAACTCCGAGCTGAACCGGTTGTTCCCCAAAGACATAGAGATACTGGCGGAGCCGGGCAGGTTCATGATAGCGACCTCCGGCACCTCGGTGGTCAAGATCAACGGAAAGGCCGTACGCGACGGCAAGGTTTGTTACTACGTGGATGACGGGGTTTATCACACTTACTCCGGCATCATTTTTGACCATTGCCATTACCACCTGAAGTCCTTCCGGAAGGGCCCGGAGCAGATCTGCGGCGTCTTCGGTCCGACCTGCGACGCGCTGGATGTAATTTCCATGTCGGAGAATCTTCCCTCCGATCTGGAGCTCGGGGAGCTTCTCTACAGTCAGAATATCGGGGCCTACAGCCACGCGTCGTCCACCTGGTTTAACGGTTTCCCGCCAGCGAAAGTAGTGCACGTGAACCGAAAATAGCCTTAGGCTATTTTCTTAAGGAACAAGGATTAAGGAGCAAGGATAAAGGATTAGTTAAGGGAAGAAAAAAAGTAAAAGATCGCGGCCTAAGCCGCGATCTTTTTTTTTGGCACCCACAGTGCCGGCACTGCAGCCTTAGTTCCTGATCCTTAATCCTTAATCCTTTTTTCGCTCAGGTAGCCCATAAGGCGATAAAGCAGTTTGGCTGCGTTGAATTCGGTTATAGGAGAGCCCTTCAGGGGGCATATTTCCACAAGGTCCAGACCGACCACTTTTTTGTTCCGGCAGACCGCCCTGAACAGTTTAAGCGCTTCGTACCACATGAAACCGCCAGGCTGAGGCGTGCCGGTTCCCGGCATAACAGAGGGGTCGAAGCCGTCGACGTCTATGGTAAGATAGACTGTATCGGAGAGGTCCTTCAGGACTTTCTTCACGAGCTCCCGGATATCCGGGTTCTCATGCATCAGATAGGTCTTTACTCTGCCAGAGTTTATCCGCTGTTTTTCGTCTAGGCCAACGCTTCGTATCCCGACCTGGACCGTAGCAGAGGACCTGGAGGCGGGATAAAGCGCGCAGGCGTGGCTGTTTTCAGTGCCGCCGTAAGTTACACGCAGGTCGGCGTGCGCGTCGAAATGCAGTATGGAGAGGCCGCGATATTTCTTCTGGAAAGGGGGCAGCAAGCCCTGGGTGATGCTGTGCTCTCCGCCCAGAAAAATCGGGATGCCTTTGACCGCCGCCAGGAGCTCCCCGGTTCCAAGCTCAAGTCTTCTGAAAAAAGCTTTCTCTCCTCCGGCGCAGTCGAAAGGTTTCAATGTCAGAACGCCTTCCTTCCAGGTCTCTTTTTTCAGCTCTTCATCCCAGAGCTCCAGCTGGCTGGACGCTTTTAGAACTGCGGCGGGCCCGTGCTTGGCGCCCTTCATGTATGAGGTGGTGCGTTCGTAGGGGACTGGAAGTATAACAAACCTCGCGCTGCCGAACGGCGCGGGTTCGACCGGCAAAAACTGGCTCCTATTGGGTTTAAATTCCATGATACAACTCCCGGCCGGCGGCGGAAAAAAACGGAGAAGGCGTCCGCTCCGGCGCAACGCGGTTTGAAACGGAAAATTCGGTCTAGAATACGAATACAGCCGCGGCAACCACCGTGGTCCATTGGCCTTCGGAACCTATGGCGGACTGCGTTACGTTGGTCGAGCGCACTATCTTGCCGCTGAGCTTCCAAATCTCTTCTTTCTGGTCCCAGGTGGTCTCGCTGCCGAATTCAACTCCCTGAATAGTGGAAAGCATGAGCGCTGCCAGGTCTTCTGAATATTCACCGCTCTTCTCATCTGTTTCGCCGAAAGTATGGTGTTCAGAGATGTAGCCGTACTGGGATTTATCCTTGGGGACAGCCAGGCCCACGGAGGCGGCGATAAGCCGGTGATTCTCGCAGACCGCGTTGCGGCTGAGCACGCAGTGTGCGATCTGGCCGGGCTTAAGGCCCTCTACCCCTTTCAGCCGCGGAACGACCTTGCAGTGCGGGGGGAAGATGCTGGAAACATGCACCAGATTGTACTTGGCTATCTTCGCGTCACGGAGGGCTTCCTCAAAGCTCGCGAGCTTTTCTTTGTGGCGCCCGATGCCTTTGGTGAGGAACACTTCTTTAGGAACGAAAATTGACATAGTATTATTATAATAAATAATGAAAATCTTTTAACGGAAATCAGGGCGCCAGGCCGGTGTGATGCGGTGGGTGGGATGAAGGATGACGGGAGGCGTGTCAGGCCGGAGGAGCGTCAGGCGGAGAGTCGGCCAGGCTTTTGAGCCTGGCTTGGTATTCGTTTTCCAGCCTTTTCCTGGAAAGTTCAAACTCTTTTGCCATAGCGGCTTCTTTGGCTGTGTAGCTCTCCTGAAGGACCGATTCGCGCTTCTGCAGGTCCGCAACCAGCTGTTGCTCCTGCTCGAGCAGGCCCTTGACCTTGGCCCGCTCCTTCTCAAGCTGGGCGGTCTTCACGCGGTGGTCGTCCTCCAGTTCTTTTCTGGCGGCGGCATAGGAGGCGTTCTGGGCGCTACGTGTTTCCTCCAGGCTGCGGTCGTGCTCCGAAATCTTCAAATTCAACTCGTGATTGCGGGCTTCCAACTCAAGCTTAAGCCGGGCTACGCTTTCGGCCATGGAACGGTCGTCGTCGAGCTGCATGGCTTTCTCTGACAGAGCGGATTCGTAATTGCGCTCCATCTGCTCGTAGCGGGTGAGCAATGATTTCTCTTTCAGCTTATAGCTCTCCTCCAGCGTGGAGCGCAGGCGGTTCTCCCGTTCGAGGTAGGTGGCTTCCATTTCCTTAAGCTGCTCGGTGCCCTTCGCGGCGCACTCATCCTTTATGAACGCCAGCTTTTTAAAGTATTCGTCCTGGAGATTTTTCCCTTTGTCCTCTCCGGTGTGCAGCGCTTCCGTCAGCTGGCCAAGATAGTTTTTTTCGATCTGGGCCAGTTTAGCCATAAATTCCTTTTCAAGCGCCAGCCGCAGGTCTTTGGCCTGGGACAGGTTCGTCTGAATCAGTACCTGTTTTTCCTGCTCTATCCTGTCAAGCCCGACGGTCAGGAACTCCAGCTCTTCCTTCAGCTTGCGGGTCTGCGCCTGCCCCGCGTCGCGGGCCTGACGGGCCGAAGTCAGGTTCTGCTCCAGGATGTGGTTGCTGCTTTCGAGGTCGGATATTCTGCGCTGCTGCAGTTCCTGCGCTTCCCTGCTTTTCAGCTCCAGCTTATGGGCGGCGTCCGCAAAGGCCTGTTTTTCCCTGTCCCGGAGCTGCTGCTCGTGCTGAAGGTCCTTTTCTTTAAGCCGGGCCTCGAATTCCGCGCTCCGCGCCGCGGCTGCCTCTTCAGCTCTCAGACGCAGCTCGGCCTGCTCTTTTGCGGCCGCGCCCCTGGCCGTAGCTAACTGGGCGTTCAGGGCGGCCAGCGCTTTTTTTATGTTTTCCGCGTTCTCGCTTTCTTTAGCGCCGAGGGCTTCCATGAACTTGGCCTCTAGTTCCGCTGCCTGGGCGTTCATAATGTCGCGCTGGGCGGCAAGTCCCTCTTCTTTGATGCGATATTGTCCGGCCAAGCTGGCTGTTTCAGCCCGGAGGCGTTCTTCTAGATTTTTTCTGACGGCTTCCTCTCCGGCCGCAAGCTGGGCGCGCATCGCCTGGGTTTTAAGCGCGAATTCTTCTTCGAACGTCCCGCGCAGCCGGGAGGTGCGCTCCTGCTCCTGTTCGTCCATCCGGCGCAGGTAGGCGTCTTTCTCGCTCAGCAGACGCTTAAGCTCCTCGTTCTCCCTGACCAGCTCCTCGACGCGGGCCTGCGTCGCGTCTTTCTGTTCGCCAAGCGCGGAAAACTGCCTGCGTGCCTCCTCGTACTTCCTGGCCTGCTCCAGCTCGCTGGCGCGGGCGGATTCCTCCGCCGAGGCCTTAAAAAGAGCAAAACGGTTCTCAAAGGCCTTGGCCAGCTCAGCCTCGCGGCGGCGGACGGCTTCGGCGGCCTGCTCCCTGAAACCTGACAACTCCTCCCTCTCCGCGGCCACTCTGGCCTCGCGCTCTTCCAGGGCTTTCTCTCTGGCGGAGAAGCGGGCCTGCAATTCCGCGGCGCTCTCCTCAAATTCAGCTTCAAGCAATTTTTCCTTGTGCGCCACATCGCTCTTCAGCTTTTCCGATCTAAGCGCGAACTCATTCTCAAGCTTGTTGCGCCGCTCTTCAACCACCCGTTCCGAAGCTATCAAAGCGTCCTCGGTGTCCTTGCGGGACTGATTGAGGGCGGCTTCTTTTTCGGCGTACAGCTTTTTGATCTCCGCGTTAAGACGGTCGCTCATCACCTTCATTTCGGACAGGCGCTCCTGTCTCGCCCTGTTCTCAGCCTCCTCCAGCTCAAGCTTGTGGCTGGCGGCCGTCTCCGCGTCGCGCTGCGCGAACTTTTCCTTCCAGAGCTCCTCCAGCTGTTTAGCGCGCCCCTCAGCCTCTCTTCTGGCAGAGTCGCGGCCCAGCCTGAGTTCCTCTATGAAGGCCTTGCGCTCATTCGCAAAATCCGCTTCCCGTTCCATTTCCCACTTTTTAAAAAGAGTTTCCATCTCCAGCCGCAGGCTGGCTCTCTGTTCCAGGATGTCCCGCTCCTTGCCGGCCACCTCTTCGTTAAGCCGGGTCCTCTCCTCCTCCAGCTCATCCCGGTGTTTGGCGATGGCTTCCTGCAGCATCGCATGGTGCTTCTGCCATAGGCGCGATTCTGTTTCTACCATCAGCCTCGCTATCTCGGTCTCGCGCTTCCTTATATCCGCTTCCTGCCCCTGTATCAGGGCCTCAAACTCGGCTTCCTTAGCCTTGTTATTCCGCTGTATTTCCTCGAAGCTTCTGGTTCGCAGAGACGCGAGCTCCAGCTCCTTTTCCTTGAGCTCGGAAGTAAGCCGAAAGATCATCTTGGCCGAGTCCAGCTCGGTCTCTTTCAGCATTTCGTTAAAGTCGTTGGGTCGCATTTTGTCTGCTGTTAAGGGGGAAGGCTATTTTTTGTCCTTCTCCTGCTTCAGCGCCTTTTCGTATTTAAGCTGCAGTTCCTGCTGTTTGCGCGCCCAGAATTTAAGCAGCTCTTCCTCTTTCTTCTGATGCTGCGTTACGTATTCTTCCTCTTTTTGGGCTGTCAGCATGGTGAGGCGGGTCTTTTCCTCCTCCAGTTCCCGGAACTTCGCTTTGGTCTTGTTCTCCATCTCTATGCGAAGTTTATCCAGTGCGGTGCGTGATTTCTCCATCTCCATGTAATAAGACCGTTCCAGGTCGTTCTTTTTGGCGGAAAATTCCTCCTCCAGGCGGAGGCGCTGCTGCTTTCCGCGGGCGAGTTCCTCGTCCAGTTTCTGGGTCAGCAGCGCTTCCTTCTTCTCAAATTCAGAGCGCATGCCCTGGCGCTCCTGGTCTAGCACGTCGGCTTTATGGCTCTCCCAGTGAATGCGCTGTTTATTGGACTCGGCGGCGAGGTCGGCGGCCTGCTGTAAATAACGCTTTTCAAGGTCGCCCTCTTTCTGGCGCATAAGGTTTTCAAGCTCCTCGCGCCGTTTGGCCAGGCTTTTTTCGTCAAGCGCGGAGCGGTCCTTCTCCCGGCGCGCGGACTCGGCCTCCAGCATCGCCGCCCGCTCCGAGAGCTCGGCGCGCAGGGCCTTTTCTTTGTTCTGATAGTTCCGGTCCAGCTCCTCCCGCCTGGTCTCGAAATCAAAAGTGATCTTTTCCGTCTCGTCGTCCTTCTGCCTGACCAGCGCCTCCATGCGCTCTTTCAGCTTTTCACCGGCTCTGGTTTCCAGCTCCGTCTCCTGGCGCCGGAGGTCGGTGAAGCGCTGCGCGTATTCGGCGTCCATGGCGGCGCGGTGCTTGTTGAGCGCCTCGTACATTTCTTCCTTGGCCTTGGCCAGCTGTGAGAACTGCTCCTGCTCTTTGGCCTGGAGCTCCTGATAAAGCCGTACCTTGAGCTCGCTATGCTGCCGCTCAAGCGAATTCTTCAGCTTTTCCAGCTCGCTCTCCTGAGCTTTAATGTGCAGCTCGCGCGCGCGGTTGGCCTCCTCGAGCCTGGCCTTTTCTTCTTTCAGGCGCGCGTCGCAGGCGAGGCGCATCTCTTCGCCTCTGGCTGCGAGGGCCGCTTCTCTCTCGGCGATGGCCCTGCCCAGTTCGCTCTCCAGGCGGGAATACTTCCCGGCGAGCGCTTGTTCCGCCCCGGCCAGGGTTTTCCTGCCGCGCTCCGCTATATGGTTCTCGAATGCGGCCTTTTCCGACTCAACGCTCTTTCTGGCCTCTTCCTGCGCCTTCTCGATCTCCGCTTCCCTGCGGGCCAGGGCTTTCTTTCTCCCGTCAGCTTCGGCCTCAAGCCGCTGTTTTTCCGCGGCCAGTCGTTTTTCCAGCTCCTGTTCGCGTCCGGCGGCCTCTTCTTTGAATTTATCCGCCAACTCCAGTTCCTTATGCGCGTATTTCAGCTTTAGCTCGTCTTCGAACTGCAGCAGCTTTTCCTTGAGTATGGCCCGGTACCCTGCAAATTCGTCCTTGCATCTTTCTCTTTCCTCCAGCAGGGCGCGTTCCCTTTCCAGAGTCCACGCTTCTTCTTTTACCTGCCAGGCGGAGGCAAGGGTCTTTTCTCTGGCGGACAGGCGATCTTCCAGCGTCTTTTCTTTCAGGCGGTGAGTTTCCTCCAGCTCCAGCTTAACATGCGCGAGCCGTTCCTCATAGGCCTTCTCAAGGTCCTGTTTCGCCCTTTCAGTCTCCAGGGCTGCGCGCGCTGATAATTCGTTCTGCTCACGGAGCAGCGAGCGCCTCAGCGCTTCTTCTTTCGCCGCGGCCGCTGCAACAAGGCGCTCTCTTTCTTCTCCCACCCGGGTCTCTATCTGCGCCGCCAGCGCCTCCTCGCGTCCGGCCCAGTCCTTTTCCCAGCGCGCGTTGATCCCGGCGATTATGGCGTCAAGTTTTTTCTGGTTGTTTACCGCCAGACGGCTCCATGCGTCGCGCGTTTCCTGCGCTGCCGCGTTGAACGCCTCCGCGCCGGCTTCGTCATGTTTTTTTACCAGCTCAAGCAGCTGGCTTTCCATCTGCATGCGCAGGTCCACGTACTCCTGCTCGCGCTGCTGTGTCTGCTGGCGGAGGCGGTCGCGCAAGTCGGACATTTCCTTCTGATGCGCCTCCTTGATGAACGCGGTCTCGCTTGCCTTCGAGGCGGCAAAGCTCTCCTCCCTGGCTTTAAAATCGGCGTGCAGGGCCGCTCGCTGACGGTCAAATTCCGCCTGCAGCTCAGCGAGGCGCTTTTCAGAGCCCCTCGCCGTTTCAGCGGCGGCGGCTTCCTGGGCGGCGGCCAGCGTCTTGCGCTCCTCCTCCAGTCTGACCGTGCGTGCTGCGCTCAGCGCCTCGGATTTTTCCTGGTATTCCTTCTCCAGTTTCTGCCTGAAATCCTCCAGCTGGTTCTCCTTGTCCTGGTAGAGCCTGGAAAATTCGCGCATCTTAACTTCGTAGCGCTCCTTGAGGCTGAGCTCATCCAGCTCTATCTTGAGGCGATGGTTCTCGACCAATTCCTTCTCCATCAGTTCGAACCGGGAGCGCATTGCCCTCTCCTGCTCCCCCAGAGCTTCCTGGCGGCCGAGTATGAGGGCCTGGGTTTCGGCCTCTTTGAGCTCGGCGGCTTTGCGTATCTCGTCGATGGCTAAAAGCTTCAGCTTGCCTATCTCCGCTTCCTTGGAGCTAAGCTCCCCCTTTAGGGCTTTGGTTTCGTTCTCCAGCTGGGCCCTGGCCTGGCGCCAGTTGGCCGTCTCCTCATTCAGTATCTGCTCGCGCAGTTTGGCTTTGAGGTCAGCCTCCATGGCGGTCTGGGTGCGCCAGTTCTCCTCCCATGTCTTAATGGTGGTCTGCCACTTTTTAAGGACCTCGTCCTTCTGTTCGGCCTGCTGGGTCAGCGTGCGCGCAAGATTGGTCTTGTTGCGGTTATCTTCTTTGAGCCGGGCGGCGTCGTCAGACAGGGCGTGTATCTTTTCCACGGCCCAGCGCAGGGCCAGTTTTGCCGTTTCCACGTCGGTGATGGTGGAAGGATCCAGCTTGTTATCGAAATCCATTTAAGGCCTCCGGACAATTCAGTCGGCGGCGGGGAAAATCTTCCATGCGCCTGCCTCGTTTAACAGGAGAATTTATACAAAGGAATTATACAAAAGGTATGTTTAGGAAATATTGAATTATTGTAACGCCCGCTGCCCGGGCGGGCGCGGGCGAAGGTGCCGTGCAGGCGGCTTATTTTACGGGTCTTGGCGCTTTGCCGCTCTTTATGCAGTTGGTGCAGACCAGCGCGGAGCGCACTGCGCCCTTCAATACCAGCTTCTGCTTCTGAAGGTTTGGCTTGAAGATCCGTTTTGTGGCCCTGTGCGAGTGACTGTAGGAGTTTCCGGCGACCGGGCCTTTTCCGCAAATAGTACATTTGTATGACATGTTGAATATTATAGCAAATCGGGCGCTGATGATAAGCGTAATTTAGAGCCTGAACAGGTAAGAAGCCTTCGTGAAAATCATTTCCGTGGTTTTTTTAACCAGGCCGCCGTTGTTTGTAAAAGCTATATTGTACCCTGCGTGCAGGGCTGTTCCGGGGGTCAGCACCCTGCTCACCAGCGCGTCAACAAAACCTTTCTTGCTTAATGCGCTGTAGCGGTAAATAACCCGGCTGGAAGATTCCTTGCTCCACTGCAGGGACACCGTTGTCTGGGAGATGGTTTCATTATAGACGTTGTCGCCTTCCTTGGAGTCTAATCTGCTGGTCATCAGGGTTTGCGACAGCAGGAAGGCCGCGAACGGCTTTAAAGTCATGGTGACGTTTCAAATTGTCATGTCGCCCAGAAAGGGGGCGGGCGCGTCATAATAAATGCCGTCGCCGGAGGCCATTTCCACCGAACCAAGCAGCCATTTAAACGGCTCGCTGTAGGCGTTTGCCGCCACAGCCTGCTGTATGAACGTCACCCCGCCGAATTTCTCCAGAGTGGCCGGCAAATACATGATCTGCAGGCTGGTGCGGCGCGGGAACGAAAAGCCCAGCTCTGCATACATGTCTTCATCGGTCAGCCTCCCGCTGTAGTCGTATCGCTTCGTATACCCTGCTCCGGGCTGCCAGTAGAGCAGGGGGCCGTCGTCCTGCCAGAATTTGTAGCCAAAATACGCCGCGCGCTTGCGCATGTCGGTCCGCGCTATGTATCCGTTCTCCGCCGCGAAATCGGGGCTTATATCAGTGCAGCTCAATGACAGGTTGTATTCGTTTGTGCCGTGCGACAGCCCGGCGTATACGGCGCTGCCCGCTTCACGCCCTGTGGTTTTATCGGAGTAACTGCCAAGGCCCTGAAAAGACAACCGGGATATCTTACTAAGCCAAACATCTCCATCGACGCCTCCGACGCGGTTTTGTTCGGCGTCCGGCAGGTCCCGGCCGCTGTATACGGCCCCGATCGAGGACTGCGAGGCCAGATCCGTCTTAAGCCGTACGATGGAGGCCGTTGAGCCGGAGCCGCTGCGGTCTTTCGCGAAAATGGCGCCACCGGTATAGGCGGCCTCCTTGCCGGTCAGCTTCACTCCGGAGGCCAAATCGGAAATGGTCCGGGTGTGCACCACGTTTATGGGCGTAGAAAACACATCGGCGCCTTCCATAAAGAATGGCCGTTTTTCAGGATAGTACATGGCGTATCGCTGGTTTACAGTCAGCTGCGGCGCATCGGTTTCAACCTGGCTGAAATCCGGGTTGACAGCGACATCCAGCGTCCAGTCCGGAGTGAGGCCGTAGCGCATGCTGGCGCCGGCGCGGATATCCAAATTGTTAAAGTGGGCCGACGCGTCCTGCGGCCTGTACGGCTCGGCGTGAGCCGCGGTTATCTCCGGGATCATTTCAAGCCTGACGCCGGATTTAGGGACGGAAAGCCCTTTGACCCCGGCGAACTGGGTAAGCATCCCGCCCCTGTCGCTATAGTAAGCGGGCCAAACGCCCTTCTCGCTCTTTCTGGTAATCCTTCGAAAAAAGGCTATTCGCCATGGGCGGCCGGAGACCCGCGGGAAGCGAATGCTTTTGAACGGGATGCGCATTTCAACGGTGTATCCTGACGCTGTAATCTCTCCTCCGGAGCGCCAGACAAAATCCTGGGCCATATCTTCGCTGCCGCTTAGATTAAACGCATCCGCCTGTATGCCGAGCGGATTGGCGAAGAATTCGTAGGAGCGGCGGCCGTCGCCGAAGGTGTCGATGAATACGCCCACTAAATCGCCGCTGAAAATATTATCGCGCTGAGATAACTGCGCGCGGATCAGGCCCGGCTGCGAGTCCTCGGCCTTAAAGGCGAAGTATAAGTTCTCGGAGTCGTAGCCGGCGTAAAAAGCTGTTCGTTCCGTCATCGGTTTCCCTTCCCGGGGCTCGATTTGATACATCTCTGTTCCGGCCTCCGCCGCCTGCCAGGCTTCGTCCAGCACCCCGTCAATTACCGGCGCCGACTCAAACCGGTGAATCCCAAGGGACGGAGCGGCCTCCTGCGCGCCGGCAAGCGGGGATATCAACAGGCTCATAATGAAAAAAAACATACGCCCGCGCAGTCCTTTCTTTTCCATATAAGCTATACGGGTGTGCGCGCCCGGCGGTTGCAAGTCCCGCGCCCGGCGGGAGGCGATCTCCCGTGAGCGCGGAATGATTAGTCCTTATCACGCGGCGGGCAAGGCGCCCACCGTATTCCTGTGTCGTCAGTGTCTAAAGAGGCTGCTTGCGGGTTTCGCTGCAGGCCATGCGCTGCTTCCTCAGGCCTTTAACGCGCCTTTGAAATACCCCGTCAGATATTCCTGCAGTTTTTCCGCGTGGATCCGTATCTGTTTCATCGAGTCGCGGTCCCGGATCGTTACGGTTCCGTTTAAATCCTTGTTTTCGCCCAAGCCCACCGTGTCGAAGTCGACTGTGACGCAGAGCGGGGTTCCCACTTCGTCATGCCTGCGGTAGCCCTTGCCGATATTGCCGGTGGCTTCGTAATATATCCTGCCGATGCCGAGCTTTAGCAGAGAATCTTTTATCAGCTTCGCTTTCTCAACTATCTCAGGCCTGTTGCGCGCCAGAGGCATGACAGCGACCTTGATCGGGGAAAGATGCGGCTTGAGCTTCAGCACTATGCGTTCGGTCCCGTTCTCCAGCTTCTCTTCCGTATAGGCTTCCGTAAGGACCGCAAGAACGCCCCGGTCGACCCCGGCGGAAGGTTCGATGACAAAGGGAACAAGGGGCTTCTGCGTCTCAGGGTCGGGAGCCGTAAGCCTGACGACTGAATCCCGGTTTTCTTCAACGCGCGCTTTAAGCCCGAGCTCCAGAGGGTTTTTGGAGTGCGAGCCGAGGTCGAAGTCGGTCCTGTTGGCCACGCCTTCCAGTTCTTCCGTGCCGTGGGGGAATTTATAGAGGATGTCCACGGTAGCTTTGGCGTAATGCGCCAGCTCCTCTTTCGGCTGATTATACAGATTCAGATTATCGCTCTCAAGCCCCTGGGCTTTCCACCAGGCGACGCGGGCTTCTACCCATTTCGCGTGCCATTGCTCGTCCGTTCCGGGGAGCACGAAGAATTCAAGCTCCATCTGTTCGAATTCGCGCACCCGGAAGATGAAGTTCCTCGGAGTTATCTCATTCCTGAAAGACTTTCCGATCTGCGCTATTCCGAACGGCAGCTTGTGGGAGGTGGAGTCCAGAACGTTCTTGAAGTTGGAAAAGATGCCCTGAGCCGTTTCAGGGCGCAGATACGCGAAATGTTCATCGTCCGCTACCGGGCCGACCGTCGTTTTGAACATCAGGTTAAAGGGCCTCGGCTCCGTAAGGTCGGCGGATCCGCATTTTTCGCATTTTCCGTCCCTGATCTGATCCGCGCGCCATCTGTTTTTGCACTGACGGCAATCCACCATCGGGTCGGAAAACGTGGCCTCATGTCCGGAATGCTTCAGCACGGACCTGTGCGTGAGTATCGCCGCGTCCAGGCCCTCGATGTCATCGCGCTCGTATACCATGGCCTGCCACCAGGCCGCTTTAAGGTTGTTTTTCAGCTCCACTCCGAGCGGGCCGTAATCGTAAACTCCCTGAAGCCCTCCGTAGATGTCCGAGCTCTGGAAAATGAAGCCACGCCGCTTGCAGAGATTTACTAGCGAATCCATTGATTTTGCCGGCACGAGAATCCTCCATGGCCCCCCCAGCCGGGCCTAAGGTATAAAGTGTAGCCAAACGGCGTCCGGTTGTCAAAACAGCCGTCAGCAAACAGGCGTTCAGAAAGCCGCCGGTTTCCGGTCCGGACAGCGGGCGTTTATTTGTAAAATGTAGTCCGGGCCGCAACCTGGCCCTGGGAGCTGCTGAAATGAAATCACACACGGCCTATATCCTCATTAATACCCTGAA
>CAZPMW010000012.1:0-32603 GCA_964587805.1 uncultured Elusimicrobiaceae bacterium | reverse complement strand
GAAAATTTCCAGCCGATAAGCGAAGTGGTGCGCCTCGTGAGCGAGTATTCGCTTAAGCCGTCCAATTTTACCAAGTGGGTGCGCCCGCTCCGGAAGATGGGCATTGACAACAAGGCCAATCTCCCGAACAAAATCGCCGTAGCAAAATAATGCGGGACCAAGGAGTTTCCTGATACGGCCGGCAGCGGGTTCTCTTTCCGCTCCGAGACCGGGGTTTCCGGGGAAGAAGCGCATGGTCTTCCACCGGCTGCGGAACTCGGGCAAAAGGCAAAGCTTTTGCCCTCAAACATCCTCGCCGTTCCGGAGGAATTCGCTCCAGACCATGCGCTTAAAACCCTAAAATGGAGCGGAAAGAGAACCCGCTGCCGGCCTTTATTTACCAAGAGAAGAACGATGGTGCGAAAGTATAAAGTTCAAGAAAATATTTTAGGTAATGTGGGAATTGATTATGAAAGCCTTACTATTTTATGTGGTTATTCTTTGTACAGTTCAGAATAGTCTTGCAAAACCACCGCATAAGCAAGACCAACCTATGTATGTCACTTGGGAAGATAAAGGGGTGTATACAAGCAGTGCTTTAACGGATGAATGCCTCCAACCTTCCAATATAGAAACAAAAGGAGGTGTGGTTGTTGCAAAATGTGATAACACTGTCACAGCAACTCTACTTCATCACTTTATTTTTGACAATAAAGATAAGGCTATTTTTTATAGCCAGTACTGTAAGGTTCCTAACTGTCTTAATTGGAATATGAGAATTGCATCTCCCAAAGAAGTGCAAGCACATACTCTTGCTTACCAGCAACAATGTGTCGCGAGTTCATCAAGAACTTTTAATTGCAATATTTGGGGGCCACCGGCGATTAATACTTGGTCGGAAATGTGGACTAAACCTGGCATATGTCCAGAGCCAGAGCAAGTGACGGTTGTATTTGATGATAAAAAAACCGAGATTTGGTGCGCTGATGGGAAAGATGTGGAAAAGCTTTATAAACCTAATTGGTGGAAAGATGACAATGGTGTGACTTATGTGTTGGCTAAAGAGGATGAATGTACAAATCTTAACATAAGTTCGATGCTCCAAGTGGGGGCGATATATTGTTCTGGTCGGGAGACACTGGAATTTGATAAACCACATCAGAAAATGTCCAAGCCTTGGTTCCTAACGGTTTTGGAACAAGAGCGGGAAAATGAAAGAAATTCAAAATTTAAAATCAATGTTCAGTAGTAATGTGAATGATCTGGTGGGTTTGATCTCCATTCTTGTGACGATATTCGGCGTAGTGGCTTGGGGTAAAAAACGGGCAAATGATAAAAAAAGACGAAAACATTTATCTAAATTTCTTGAAAGACTTTCGGATAATTTGGTGAGTGCTAACGACTCAATCGGGGAAATCCTAAATGATAAAGTCTTGAAACATTATAAGAATGAAATAGAAGAAGGCACTTTTGATAGAATCTGTCCCGCACTGGACGCATTAAAGATACTTAGTGCAAAACGAATGAATGGCAAGTTATCGATTGTTGTTCATTCGTCTGTAACACACACAAAAAGTACTATCGAAAATATAATCACTGATGTTGAAGCAGGTAAATACGATGCATTCCTGCATAAATATTAAGCAAACTCAGGTCGGAATTGGAGGCGGGATGTGTGAATCTCTCACTCATGGGCGTTTCAACTTATAACGATTAAGGTGAATTAAGACGCTTTGCTGATTTTCTTTGGGCCCTGCGGATTCACGCGGAACTTTGGGACAGCCCCATTTGGGGGTTTTCCGACAAGCGCTTAAAGCGCATCCCTCCGGGACGGCCGCGAATGTTTGAGCCCGAGCGCTATGCGCGAGAGGCGAGTTCGCAAGGCCGGCTTTAAGCGCGCAGTCGCAAGGGCCCGGGAAAATCCCACCCGGGGCGGTCACAAGATTTCGCGGGAAGCCGCATTTAAGGAACTCATTTTTCTGGCATATGACAAAGCGCGCTAAAGGCATCATCGTGGCGATAGACGGTCCGGCCGGGGTGGGAAAGTCCACCGTGGGCAGGGCCGTGGCGGCGCGGCTGAAATACCGGTTTATAAGCACGGGAAAAATGTACCGGGCTCTGGCCTGGAAGGCTCTCTCCTCCGGCGCCGGGCTGGATGATGAGAAAGCCCTGCTGCTGCTGGCAACCTCCGCGAAGTGGGAGCTTAAGCCCTCCGATACTCCGGAGCCGCTGCTTTGCCTGGATGGCGTTTCGCTGGACCGGGAGATCACCGACGAGAGCGTAGCTAAAGCCTCCAGCGCCGTGTCCAAATTCGCCGGGATCCGCGCGTTCATGCGCGACATGCAGCGCGGCATGGGTGCGGAAGGCGGCGTAGTGATGGAGGGCCGCGATATCTGCACCAATGTCTTCCCGGACGCCGAAGTGAAGCTTTACCTTGACGCTTCGCCCCAGGCCCGGGCAGGGCGCCGGGTCAGGCAGCTGACGGCCCTGGGCCTTCAGGCCGATCATGCGGCGATACTCGCTTTTATACTGGAGAGGGACGAGCAGGACTCACGCAGGAAGAATAATCCTCTGAAGCGATCCGAAGACGGACATTATATAGACTCCACCGGCCTGGACCAGGGCCAGGTTGTTGAGGAAATACTCAGACTATGCGACCAAGCTATGGCCTGATCGCCGGGATCTCTCTCAGGTCTTTCTCTTTTCTGTCCGGATCTGTTTACGGCTCTTCAACCGCCTGGAGGTAAGGGGTCTGGAGCGGATCCCGCGCCATGGCCCCCTGATTATAGTTGCCAATCACGTTTCCAACGCTGATCCTCCGGCTTTGATGTGCAGCGTCGTCCGTGTGCGGCCGGCCGGCATTATGGCCAAAAAAGAAATATTCGCGTTCCCGCCCCTGGGCGCGCTTTTCCGCAGCTGGATGGGCATCCCGGTGGACAGGACCCGCGAGGGCGGAGACCTTGGCTCACTGCGTGCCGGCATGGGGCTGCTTAAGGCCGGCGGCTGTCTGGTGCTTTTCCCTGAGGGCACCCGCGCTAAGGGCAGCCGCCCGGAGCCCAAACTAGGTGTGGCGCTGCTCGCGCATAAAACCGGCGCCCCCGTACTGCCCGCCAGGATTTTTAACACCGAAAATTTCTCAAAATTAGGTAAAATAACTATTACGTTCGGGAACCCGAGAAGCTTCAGCCAAAGCGCCGAGACCGGCAGTAAAGAGGCCTACGCCGAATTTTCGCGGACAGTCATGTCCGATATATTCGCTATACAGGAGGATCAAGTAACCGGGCAGTCTTAGCCTTCCCGTTTTTTCACCGTCCGGTTATTAAGCACAGCCATGGATATCAATAAAAAACAGCAGAATCCGGGAGACGGGGAGATTCCCGCGGCCAAAGAAGAGGCCGGTCGCCACGAAGAAGAGATATCGATGGAAGAGCTCATGAAGGCGGAAGGAGAGGTCCCCAAAAAAATTTATTCCAGGGACATAGTTAAAGTGAAAGTGGTGCAGGTTACCAAGGAATACGTGCTGGTGGATATCGGAGAGAAAAAAGAAGCCGTTATCCCGGTTGCGGATTTTCAGGACGATAAATTGCCGGAGATAGGCGCGGAAGTGATCGCTGTTCTGGAGCGCAAAGGCGGAGAGCATACGGTTCTGTCTCACAAGAGGGCGAGAGAGCGGGAGGCGGTGCAGTGGGCGAAACAGATGTTTGAGGCCAAGGAACGCGTGAAGGGCCGTGTCGCGGGAGTGGTGAAGGGCGGATATATCGTGGACCTCGCCGGTCTCAGGGCTTTTATGCCGCTTTCCCTGTCCGAACTCGGCGGCGCGCACAGGCATTATCTGCCGGTCACCACAAAGATAAGGTGCTATATCACTGATTTTTCCGAAAAAGACCACCGGATAGTAGTTTCCAGAAGGCAGGTGCTGGAAGAGGAAGAGAAGGTGCGGCGTGCGGAAGTGCTTGGTGAGGTGTTCGTAGGCGGCGTGCTCCGGGCGGTGGTCTCCAGAGTGGCGGCGGACGGGCTTTTCGTCAGGTTCCAGGGCATAGAGGGCTTTGTGGCGCTGGCTGACGTGGACTGGAAAAACCCCGGCGAGGCGCTTAAACTGTACAGGCGCGGCCAGCGCGTAAAGTGTCAAACACTCTCCGTGGACAAGGTGAACGAAAAGTTCTCTTTCGGCCTTAAGCAGCTGACACCGAACCCGGTGGATGTGCTCAAAAGAAAATTCCCCTACAGGTCCCTGCTCAAGGCTACGGTCTCCTCCGTTTCAGAAGCCGGCGCAAAAGTTAAGGTCGCAGGGCAGTTCGACGGCTTCATCCCTGCCGAGGAATACGGCGCCCAGACCAGCCTTAAAGAAGGCCAGGAGCTCAAGGGCGTGCTGGTGGCCGTTAACTCCGCCACTTACGAGCTCGTGCTCTCCGTTAGAAAATCCGAGGAGATGGAAGACAGGAAGAAGATCCAGCAGTATACAAAGGGCGCCCCGACCCTTACGCTGGGTCAGATCCTGCTTGAGAACTCGGAGGATGAAGGTGAAGTGTGAGCCCGGGAAAGATTCCCCGCTTCGCAGGCTCCTTCCGCGTTTCTGCGGCGGGAAAGAGCGTTTTGCAGCGTTGAGATCCGTTGTTGCAGGCTGGTCCGGCTACGGCGCGCCCCTGGGGCTGTTCGCCGTTTTTATTTTTATAGTAGCTTACGCCGTCTTTACCAGAGAAGCCGGGCTGACCGCAGGCCGGTCTCTGAAGGCCGGGGCCGCGTTCCCGGAGACCGTCCGGCTCGACAGCAGGATCGCCAGGCTTGACGAGCGCATCCGCAATAATCCCAATGACATACAGGCGCTGCTGGAGGCCGGAATCCTCAGATTCCAGAAAGGGCCGTCCGGCTATATAGACGCCATCAACAACCTTGAGGCGGCGCGCTCCGGCGGCGCCGCTGATATCCGCATTTTCTACTATCTCGGCCGCATGTATCAGGCCGTGGGGCTCTATGATTTCGCCCTGGAGGAATACCGGCGGCTCATTAATAACCGCCCGGATGATTTCGAGGTTCGCATGCTGGCCGCCAAGCTGCTGTTTGCCTCCGGTAAGTATCCGTTGGCGGTGCGGGAATACGATATGCTGAGCGAGGCTCACCCGGACAACATACTGGTTCTGGAAAACCTGGCCCTGTCCCGCTGGAAGAACGGGCAGGACCCGAAACCCATGCTGGATAAGCTGGGCGGGCTCGGTCCGGAAGCCGCGTTCAGGGCTCGCTACATTTCCGGCCGCATGGCGTTTGAAAGCAAGGATTACGCCTCCGCCGCACCGCTCCTTGCGCGCGCCGCCGCGGAAGGCGCCGGCTATCCTGATTTTTCGGACCAGGCCCTGGTGTACCGGATGCTGGGCGATTCGTACATTAAACTTAAATCCGACTCGGGAGCGATTTTTGCTTTGACCGAACTGCTGAAACTGGACCCTGTCAGCGAGGAGGCGCGCTCGCAGCTGGCAAGGCTTACGGCAGCCAGGCAGCGCGCCGCGAAAGAAAACGCGAAGAAGGCCAGAGGGCGCGGCAAAAAATAAAAAGTGCGGCAGCGCCAATCTGAGCGATGTAAGGAAGTAAAGATGCAGGCAGGAGAGGAAGCTAAGGAAAAGACGCAGTTGAATAAAAAATTTTTCTCAGCCCTTCGGCTTCCCGGATTTTCGTTTTTGCCGTTCTTTGTCCCTGTCGCTTTTATCTCTTCCTCACTATGCCTGCCCGGTTTCCCTGCAAGCCTCTCGGCCCAGAGCGAAAATAAGGTTATCGTCAGGAAATTTGACTGGGGCGTTTACGCAACCAAGCACTTTGATATCCATTACTACGACGATTCCAGAGAGTGGCTGCCCTTCGCGGCCGTGACGCTGGAAAAAGCCTATAAAAAAGTATCTGCCGACCTGAACCCCGCGCTGGAAAAACGCGTCCCTTTCTTTCTTTACGCTTCCCAGAACGACATGCAGCAGAATAATATCGCCGATGTCGGCGACGGGGTCGGCGGTCTTACCGAGCCTTTTAAGGACCGGTTTATGGCCTGGTCCGACGGCTCCAAAGGCTGGCTTGCAAACGTGGCCACGCATGAGTTCGCCCATGAAGCCCAGTTCAGCGTGCTGATTGACGGGTTTTGGAAATCCGCCCGTATACTGAAGACGTTTATCTATCCGCTCTGGATGATTGAGGGGATAGCGGAATTTGAAACCGGTTCAATGGACCTCGCCATGGAGTCTATGTACGTCCGTGACGCGGTGCTTTCCCCAGGGGGGCTGATCCCTCTTTCTCGTCTTAGCCAGTTCGCGCACCTGAAGCCCCATCAGATTACGCTGGGTTATAAGACAGGCGCGCAGGCCATAAGATTCCTGGCCGGGCAGTACGGAAAAGACAAGCCTGCCAAAATGCTTGAGCTGTTCAAGAACCGCTACGACGCCTCTACCGTCCTGATGCCGCTTATAGGTCTGGACCTGGAGGGGTTTGACAGGAAATTCAGGGAATATTCTGAGCTTAAGTATCTGGCGGAGGCGCGGGAGGGCGCCCTGGATGAGCCTTACCGGTATGGCGAACGCCTGACCCGCGAGACGGAGGATATACCGGAATTCAGCATGAGCCCGTCCTTAAGCCCCGACGGGCTGCGTCTGGCGTATCTCTCAACCGTGGAAGGGCACCCGCCGGTGCTGATCATTAAGGACCTGAGTTCGGGTAAAACCGGAAAGATATCCGTCCCGAGGGAAGCCGGCGGGGCTGAAAATATCTCCTACGGCAGGTTCTCTAAGCCTTTGAAAAGCCTTGCCTGGTCAGGAGACGGCCGATATCTGGCTTTCTCCGGGCAGAAGAACCATCGCGAATATATTTTCCTTTATGATCCCGCCGGCAGGAAATTTACGCGGCTGGCCTTCCCTGATCTTGCCGAAGTGCGGCAGCCTGTCTTCTCCCCCGATTCCTCCCGAATAATGTTTGTCGGCATGCGCGGCGGTTTTAATGACATTTATGAGCTTGCGCTGTCCACCGGGATTCTTAAGGCGGGATCCGCCTCCCTTAAGGACCTGCGGCGGCTTACCGACGGGCCGGAGGACGAGGCCTCTCCGTACTATCTTAGCGACGGATCCGGCGCGCTGTACTCGTGCGAAAAAGATACCGCGGCCGGCCCCCGGCGGCAACTGTGCCTGGCCAGATTTTCCGGCGGCGCGGATACGCTGGCGCGCATGCCCGCAGGAGATATCTACGACCCGGTGGCGTCCGCAGACGGGCGCAAAGCGCTTTTTGTTTCTGACGCGGAAGGCCGGTTCGAGCTCTACGAGCTGGATCTGGCCGAAGCGAAGGTCTCGCTGCTGACGCGCGTGATAGGAGGAAATTTCAGCCCGGCGTATTCGCCGGATGGAAAAAAAATACTTTTTTCATCCTTCCGCTACGGCAGCATGAATATTTATTCCGGCGCGCGTGAGAATTTCTTATCTGAGCCGGCATCGCCGTCGCTGCCGGCCGAGATCCAGTCCTCATCTGAGACCCTGGAGGCTTCGGCCGGGGCCGCCCCCGCGGATTTTGCCGGAGCCTTCAGGCCGTACAAGTTCAAGGCCTCCACGGACCTCTTCTACCCGGTTTTTATGTTCTCCTCCCCGGGCGGACTTTTCCTGATGAATTACTGGCAGGCCTCGGATATGCTGGGCAATCATAACGCCGCCGTGCTGATGAACTATAATTCCGCCGCCGATTATCTGAGCTACCAGGTGAATTACAGCTACGCTAAATACCGCATGCCGATCTTGCTGCAGGCCTCCGGGCTCACTTTCAGGAACGCGGTGAACGAGCAGGACCTAGAATTCAACAGGAAAGACCTGCGCCTCCTGGCGGGCACTGCTTATCCGTTCGACCGGTATAACCGCCTTGAGCTTTTCGGTGTCCGTAAGGACGCAACCGATAAATTCGACGTGAGCGGGAGGGCCGACCACTCCCGCACCCGGGCGGCGCAGATCTCGTATGTTCGCGACACTGTCAGCGGGCTTTACCTTACGGCCGTCAGGGGCTCCAGGACGGAGTTTTCCTATACCAGCGCCGGGACCTTCGGAGGGGGGAACGAAATATACGCCGCAGGCGTGTTGCAGCGCCTGCAGTACGTGCCGCTTTCAAAGCGCAGCGCATTCGCGAACAGGTTCCTGGCCGGGCAAAGCGCGGGCCCTGGCAGAAGGAGTTTCGACTTCGGCGGCCTAGGCGGCGTACGGGGCGTTTCCTCCTCTTTTCCCCCGGCCTCCAAGCTCCTGATGAATAACCTTGAATTCCGCACTCCCATTATCAGGGATCTGAACTATTATATGTGGTTTATGTTCCCCGACTTTTACTTCAAAAGTGTTTACGCCAAGGTGTTCTTCGATTCAGCCTACGGCTGGGACCGGGGCTCCGAGCTCCGCAGCTTCAGCGGTGAGGACATCCGAAGCTCCGCAGGTGTAGGCATTAACATCCATACCTTCATACTGCAGGCTTTCCAGCTGGTCCTGAGCTTCGACTACGCGGTCAGAACCAGAGACGGCGGCCGGATCTTCTATTTCTATCTCGGCCCGATGTTTTAATATGTTGTATCCCTCATTTATTCATCATTCTTCTTTCAAAGCCGGGGCGGGGAAATTGTTATAATTTAAATATGGAAAATCAGACTATCAAGACCAATTTCGTGCGGGAGCTTATAGACGAAGACCTGGCAGCGGGCAAGTCCGGCGGCCGGGTTCATACGCGCTTTCCGCCGGAGCCCAACGGCTACCTGCACATAGGCCACGCCACCTCCATATGCCTGAATTACGGCATAGCCCGGGATTACGGCGGGAAATTCAATCTCCGCTTCGACGATACCAACCCCTCCAAAGAGGAACAGGAATATGTCGACTCTATTATTGACGATGTGAAATGGCTGGGCGGAGATTTCGGCGACCGGATTTTATACGCCTCCGATTATTTTCAGCAGATGTACGACTGGGCTGTGGAGCTGGTTAAAAAGGGGAAAGCCTATGTCTGCGACCTGTCTGCGGAGGAGATCCGCCTGCACCGTGGCACCCCGGCTGAGCCGGGTAAAGACAGCCCCTACCGCGGCCGCACGGTGGCGGAAAACCTTGACCTGCTCGGCCGGATGCGCGCGGGAGAATTTCCGGATGGAGCACGCGTGCTGCGCGCGAAAATTGACATGGCTCACCCGAACCTGACCATGCGCGACCCTGTGATGTACCGCATTCTTCACGCGGATCACCATCGCCAGGGCAAGGCCTGGTGCCTTTACCCGATGTACGACTGGGCCCATGGCCTGGAGGACTCTATCGAGGGAATAACGCATTCCATCTGCACGCTGGAGTTTGAGGACCACCGCCCGCTTTACGACTGGTTCCTGGACCAGCTGGGAATATACCATCCGCGCCAGATCGAGTTTGCCAGGCGCACCCTCGGCAACACGGTAACCAGCAAGCGCAAGCTTCTGGAACTGGTAAAAGACGGGCACGTGAACGGCTGGGACGATCCCCGCATGCCGACAATCTCCGGGATACGACGCAGGGGCTATACGGCCTCTTCCATCAGCGCCTTCTGTGAGGAGATAGGCATCACCAAGGTCAACGGCATAACTGACATCTGGGTGCTTGAGAACGCAATACGGAGCGAGCTCAACAGGACCGCGCCGCGCGCCATGGCCGCGCTGCGGCCGCTGAAGATCGTTATAGACAACTATCCGCCGGATCTTACCGAGGAACTGGACGCGGTGAACAATCCGGAGGACCCCTCCTCCGGGACGCGCAAGGTTCCGTTCAGCCGGGAGCTTTACATCGAGCGGGACGATTTTATGGAAATCCCTCCGAAAAAGTTTTTCAGGATGACCCCGGGCCAGGAGGTGCGTCTTCGCTACGCCTATATAATAAAATGCGAAAAAGCCGTGAAGGACGCGGCCGGGAATATCACGGAGGTCCGCTGTACCTACGACCCCGCCACGCGCGGCGGAGACGCCCCTGACGGCCGAAAGATAAAGGGCACTATACACTGGGTTTCGGCGCGGCACGGCTTCCCCGCGCGGGTCCGGCTTTACGACGCGCTTTTTACCAAGCGCGATCCGGAAGATGTGGAAGAAGGCCATGACTATAAGGAAAGCCTGAACCCCGCTTCACTGGAAGAACTGGACGCCTATTGCGAGCCCGGATTAAAAAGCGCGGCCCCCGGTTCTCGGTTTCAATTCGAGCGTCTCGGATATTTCTATTCGGATCCCAAGGACTCGAAGCCCGGCGCGCCGGTGTTCAACCGCACGGTAACGCTGAGGGATACCTGGGGCAAGCTGGAGAAAAAAGACGTCAAAATCTGAGACAGGCCGCGCCGGCGGCGCACCGCCTGCCGCTTTGCGATAAAGCGGCTGCGTGGTTAAAGGTGGGGACTATGCTGTCAACTGACATAATTATTGTAGAAGACGACCCTATAGTGGGCGAAATAGCCCGGGATATCCTGAAGGGGCAGGGCTACTCAGTGCTGCTGCTGCAGGAGTCCCGCGAGGCTGTCGCGGCTATAAAGGCGGCCATGCCTAAGCTCGTGATTACTGACATCATGATGCCCGGTCTTTCGGGCCTTGATATCTGCAGCGCGGTTAAGTCCGATCCCGCAATAGCGCACATAAAAATCATGGTAATGTCAGCCAAGTCTTTCGAGGTGGAGAAAAAGCGGGCGATCCAGTTCGGCGCGCTCGCCTTCCTCACCAAACCCTTCAACGAAAAAACCCTCATCATGATGGTGAAGCGCATCATAAACAATTCTGAGCCGGAGCAGGCACCGGACTGAGACGCGGCGTCCGGCCTGTTGCCGGGTCTGTCCTGCCGGCGGTATGCCCTACTGCCCGCGGCGGCGGACCGGCGGCGTAACAATATCGACACATCTTTGTAGAAAATCCTCTATACTCCGGATTGTACAATAGACATAGAAGCTTTTAGGCCTGACCAAGGCCTGTGCGAATACTTATGAAATACTGGTTCTACGCAGACGGAAATATACTGGGGCCCTACGCTCCGGCCGAGCTGTTGTCCATGCCGGCCTTCGGGCATGGCAGCCTGGTCTGCCCGGAGACCTCAGGGGGGGATAATCCCGGGGACTGGCGTCCGGCAGAAGATGTCTGTGAGATAGCCGAAGCTTTAAGCGTGGGAGTTGGCAGCGTCCTTCCCGGCCAGTACGGCTCGGTCGCCGGCAGCTATGAGCCCTCGGGTCCGGCCTCGGCCTACTACGAGGCGCAGAACGGCCCGGCCGACGGTTATGGGAATCTTTTAGACACAATAGATAATATTCTGGGCGCCTATAAGGAGTCCGGGGGACCGTCCGAGGTTAAGCTTCCGCCTGACTTCGACCTGATGAATAATTTTGATATCCGGCTCTCAAAAATACAGGAGGAGCTGGAGGCCGCCCGCTGGGAAAAGAACCTGCTTCTTGAAAAAATGAGGTCCAGGGATTCCGAAGAGCGCAAGAACAAGGAATTGATCGCGGATCTTGAGGACAAGTTGCGGGAGGCGCTCAAGAATGCCGCGCGTCAGGAACAGAAAAATTTAACGGCCGGCGCTGCGCAATATCTTCCGGCAGTCACTGAAGCGGACCGCCCCGCGGCCGGCGTCCGGCCCGCGCCGGAGGCTGAGCCGCCTGCGGATAAATCTCCGGCAGCCGGGCCGGCGATACCGAAAAAGCTTCGCTCTATAAGGGATACGCGTCTGGATGAAGGCCAGCCCGGAGGCGTTTCTGACGGCCGGGAGGCAGAGGCGCTGACTGTAAAGCCGCTCCCGAGCGCCGGCCGAATTCCTGCGTCAGCCGGAGATCGCTTTTCAGCCACGGTTGAAGCGGCGGCACGGCCCCCGCAGCCAGGCCCTGAAGCAGCCGGCCCGGGCGCCGGACAGGCCATGCCTTTTGTTCCGGTGAAGGTCAATGCCGGCGCAGATGCCGCGATAGGGACCTATAGCCCTCAGGGGGCCAAAGGTGCCGGGCAGGCCCCGGGCGCAGATTATGATTTTTCCGCTATCGCAAGGCCGTCCCAGGAAGCAGCCGGTGTGCAGCTGAAAATAGTGCCGGTCCAAGCCCCGCAGCCCGCGACCCCGCAGCCCGCAGCCCCGCAGCCCGCGGCGAAGCCTTCAGCGCAGGAAATACCTTCCGCGAGTCCGCCTCAGCCACAGGAGCCGGCCTCCAGCTATCCTATGTTCCCGGCGCAGCCGGGGCAGGCAGCGCAGACTCAGGTAACGACCGCCTGGTTTAACAGACAATCGGACGCCGCCCATTCTCAGGGCTCCGCCGAAACTATTCCGGCTCCGCATCTTTCCGGCGACGCCGCTTCGCCGAAGGATACGGTTGTCGCGATAGGCAAGCAGACCGAACGCATTCCGCTCACGTTCCAGAATCAGAAGGAAGACTTACAGAAAAGTCCCGTGAAGCCAGTGCAAGGGCGCAGGAAGATGGGATTTATCTTAACGCTGCTGGGCTTTGCCTGCGTGGCCGTTTTAGGGCTCGTTTTATTCTTTTTCAGCGGCGGCAGCTTTTCTGAATTTTCCATGCAGAGTTTGGGGGGCGGAAAAACACAGGACGCCTCCGGCTCCGATAAGCCAGAGTCCCAGCCGGCGGACGGAGAGGCCGCACCTTCTGTGCCGGAAGGGCAGCAGCCCCCGGCCGGGGCCGCCGTGAAGCCCGCTTTTGAATCCGCTTCCAACGAGAATACAAGCAAAGCGATAGATACGGTGAAAGCGTACAAACTGTCCGGCGGACGCGGCACGGTGGAAGTCTGGTTCGCCAATTCCTTCCTCTCCGGCTCAGCCAGCGGATCCAACGAGGAATGGTCCGCGACCATACTGCACGGAGATATTTTCCTGGTGCAGTATCGCCTGCTCCGTCCCAAACAGGAGCCGCTTAGCTACGAATTTGAAGTGGATGTGACAAAAGGTGTTATAGTGCGGGGCATTAATAACAACGCGATGGAGCTTCTGGAGTCCAGCGCCGCGCCCGCGCCGGCTGCGAAAATAAAACCCGCTAAGAACAGGAAGTCCAACGCCAAGAGGCCTAAAAAGTCCGGCGAGATAGCGCTACTGCCTCTGCCTGAGCCGACGGCCAGGGCGGAGCAGGGCGATGCACCGACGGGCTTCGAGACAGCGGATCTGGAGGGCAATGAAAAGGTAAAATATATAGTAGCGCAGGAATCCGACGAGGAATTGTTTTAGGAAAAGATCAGGGAGCGGCGCGGGGGAATTTGTTCAGTGCCCGGCGCTTTTTCTTGATCTTTCGTCTTTGATCCTTAATTGTTATATGACAGAGCCAAGGCTTTTTGACGCGCACACTCATCTGCCTAACTATCCGGCCGGGGCTGGGCTCAATGGCGCCAGGCTGGCTCTTTGCGCCGGGACAGGGCCGGAAGACTGGGAGAAAGTCAGACTTCTGGCGGCCGGGCGGTCAGATATCGTGCCGTGCTTCGGGCTTCACCCCTGGTTCATAGAAAAGGCGGGGGCTGACTGGCTTCCGCAGCTTGAAAAATTTCTGCTTAGCGCCTCTTCCTGCATCGGGGAAATAGGCCTTGATAAAGCCGCGGATTCTGATCTGCGGCGGCAGGAAATAGCGTTCAGGGCTCAGTTGGAGCTTGCCGCGCGGCTCGCCAGGCCGGTCGTTATACATTGCGTAAGAGCCTGGAGCGCTATGACGGACATCCTGAAAGAGGAGCGCCCGCCGGCGTTCATGGTGCACGCATACGGGGGGCCGCCTGAGATAACCGCTGAACTGGTCCGTCTCGGAGGCTATTTTTCTTTTCGCGGAGGTTTAACGGCCCCGGGCCGCGCTAAAATGCGCAAAGCACTGCTGTCCGTTCCGCCGGACAGACTGTTATTCGAGACGGAGGCGCAGCCGCCGGCGGAACTGTCTGATGTTCTGGCGGAGGCGGCCGCTATCCTGGGGCTGGCCCCCGGCGCGCTGGGCGAAATTTCCTGGAATAATGCCAGAAGCTTCCTCGGCGAGCTATTCCCGGATTATGACTGAAGGCAGTCTGGCGCGCATAAGCCAGTTGCCGGGCCGGGCTTATAAATAGCTTTTATGCAGTCCAGGTAGGGGCGGCGCTGCACGGTGTTGAAATTTTTGTAATCTAGCTCCACTGCGCGCCCTGCGCCGAACATGGCGTGGTCGATGGGGAAAAGCGACTCGCTGCCTGGCGGCAAAAACTCCTTTTTAATCTCTATCCTCAATCCGTAGCCTGCCAGCAAATTCACGCAGTACACCCATTTCTGCGTGGCCGGATTGTGGATCTTGAGAACCGGGCAGGGGTTGCTGGCGGAGGCCGGCTTCATTTCCCACGTTCTGCCAGGCAGGTCCCCCGTGATGTCCAGCAGTTCCGCCCAGAAGGCTTTAAAAGCTTCAGCCGATCCCGGATGTCTGATGGCGATATGCCTTATGAATTTGTCCAGCTCCGCGCGGATCAGCTCAGGCGCGACTATTCTGGCCGGCGCGGTCTTTTTGCTTTCTTCCTCTTTCTTCAGCTGGTTTATCAGCGGCCTGAGAGGTTCGGACTCGGCTTCCGGGATCTGCTCCAGATACTGAGCCTTGAAGGTCGCGCGCACGCCAGCGCTGGTATGTACGGTTATGTTGTCTCCGGCTGTCCTGATCACCACGCACAGGGCCTTGTTGATAATGTTCCTGACCGCCTGGTATTGTTCGAATTTAACCGGTTCCATTTTCCGCCCCCCCGCGCTTTTATCGTCGCTCAGGATATTATACGAAAACCGGACGCGACAGGACGCTGTCGGGAACGCCGTATACACTATAGCAGCGCACCGGCCACCGGCAAAGTGCGGGGCGTGAAAGGAGGAACTGATCATGTGTAAAGATATAATGGAGATGGATACGCTGGACCGGCCCCGCGAAAAACTGATGCGCTACGGGCCCGGAAAGCTTGCTGACGCCGAGCTTCTGGCCGTGCTTTTAAGGACCGGCACGAAGGAGCGCGGCGTCCTGGACCTGGCCGTGGATATCCTGCGCGATTTCCGGCGTGACGCAATCGCTGACGCCGGGTTTGAAGCGCTGAAGGGCCATCCGGGCCTGGGCCCGGCGAAGGCCTGCGAGATAATGGCTGCCTTTGAGCTAGGCAGGCGACTGCTCGCCGGAAAGAAGTCCAATATCTATCTCAAGCCACGCGATGTCTGGGACGAACTCAGGGATATAAGGGATAATAAAAAGGAACACTTCGTCACTTTTTACCTGGACACGCGCAATCAGGAGATAAAAAGGGATATAGTTTCCATAGGCACGCTTAATTATAATCTCGTGCACCCGCGCGAGGTGTTTGAGCCGGCAGTCAAGAATCTGGCCGCGGGCATAATCCTGGCCCATAACCATCCTTCCGGCTGCCTGGAGCCGTCAGACGAAGACCTGAGCCTTAACAAGCGCCTGGTCCAGGCAGGTAAACTGCTGGGGATAGAGGTGCTGGACCATGTCATCGTGACACGGGACGCGTTCTCAAGCTTCAAACAGCGGAACCTGATGTGAGGAATGATATAATTACAAACTGTAGCGGTTTTAAGGAGGGCACGCATGCTTTTTGATAAGATGAGCGCGGATATGGTAAAGGCCATGATAGAGTGCATCCCGGCCGAGGTGACGGTGATAGACGCCAATGACGAGGTCGCCGGCTGGAATAAACACGAAACCAGGCTGTTCAAGCGGCCGATGGAAGCCATGGGTATGAACTTCAGGCAGTGCCATCCCGAAAAAAGTCTGGCAATGGTGGAAAAGATAGTAAGCGGGATGAAGGCCGGCGCACTGGATAAGGCGCGGTTCTGGATAGACCTGGAGGTCAGGAAAGGCGAGCCGAAGCATAAAATACTCATTGAGTTCTACGCCCTCCGCGACGATAGCAAAAAGTATATCGGCTGCCTTGAATTCACCCAGGATGTGGAGGATCTCAGGCGGCTGGAAGGCCAGAAGCGTCTGATGGACTAAGGAGCGTGATCGCGCATGAGCGATCACGCCCGGGACCGGGGAAAAAATGAAATTCACATTCGCGCATAACAACTTCAATGTATCCGACCTGTCGAAAAGCCTCCAGTTTTACAAGGAAGCCCTGGGTCTAATTGAGACCAGGCGGATCAACGCGAAGGACGGCGCTTTCACGCTGGTGTTTTTGGGGGACGGCGTTACGCCGCATAAACTGGAATTGACCTGGCTTAAAGGCCACAGGGGAAAATACAACCTTGGCGATAATGAGTCGCACCTGGCTTTCATCGCGGATGACTTTAAGGCCGCGCATGAGCTTCACAGGAAGATGGACTGCGTCTGCTACGTGAACGAAGCCATGGGGATATATTTTATCGAGGACCCTGACGGCTACTGGATAGAGATACTGCCCAAAAAATAAACCGGTTTATACTGAGCCGGGCTGAGCGGCTATTTTTTAGCCGGCCCGGCCAGGTCCAGCACCGCTTTTTCAAGGCCGTCCAGGAAAGCCGCCATATAAGCGTAGTTGAGCGTGTCTGGCGTATCGATGGGCTTGTGGTAGCCGTTGTTGCGGTAGAAGGCGGTGTCGGTGAACATTACTGCCGGATAGCCGTATTTCCAAAAACTGCGGTGGTCGGAAAGATCCACGCCCGGCACGAAGGCGGGGAGAACTGTCGTTTCCAGCGGCAGGCCGGAGGCTTCCACAAAAGAGCGGCGCAGGCTGCCCGCAAGCGCACGCGAACTAAAATTACTTATCAGGGCCATGTAATTGCCCTTATTCGGGAAAAACGGACCTATCGGCAGCGGGTAGCGCTGCGAGAAGGGCTTCTCGCTGTAGTAGCCGATCATCTCAAGCACGATAGCGGCTTTTATATCCTCTTTCCTGAGCGCCGCCTCTGAGGCGTAAACGAAGCTCCCCATATCTTTGGTCTTGAAAAACGGAGGTTCCTCATTTACAAAGGCCAGAAATTTTATCGTTCTCGCTGATGGTTGTCCGGCCAGCCGCCTTGCCAGCTCCAGAACGCCGGCGACTCCGCTGGCGTTATCATCCGCTCCCGGGTTATCGCAGCTGTCGTAGTGCGCGCCGACTACTATTATCTCACCGGGCGCCGACAGGCCCTGTTTTACGGCTATAATGTTCCTGACTTTAACGCCCGAGGACGGGAATTCCTGATATTCCACTTTGTAGCCGTAGCTCTTCAGTTCCGCGCTGATATAGTTCAGGGAAGCCAGTAGCTTTGCGTTGTTTCCTGGAAAAAGGTCCCTGGAGCCTATCTCTCCGGCCAGTTTCACTACATGCGCCTTCAGCCGTGCTTCGTTTTGCGTCCCGGCCGCGCCTGTCCCGCCAGGATACGAATCTGACCAGAAGCGCCACCCGAAGCCGGTAGTCTTAAGAATAACCCCGGCAGCTGCCATAACAACGGCATAATAAAAAACCTTTTTCATTGTGGTTGCCATTTGGAAATTTTAGCATATCACGGGCCGCGCGGTTTTTTTGATAGAATTATGGCTGGCGCCGCTTCTCCGTCCGCGGCGGATATCCGGAGGTATGATATATGAGAGCGATAAAGAGAATCACGCTTTTTTTGTTGGTTAATATCCTTATCCTTGTCACCCTTTCCATCACGCTGAATTTGCTCGGTATAAAACCGTACCTCAGCGCCCGGGGCATGGATTACAAGGCCCTGATGGCGTTCTGCCTGGTCTGGGGCATGGGCGGGGCTTTTATATCGCTGGCGCTGTCGCGCGTTATGGCCAAGTGGATGATGGGCGTAAAAGTCATAGATCCCGGAGTGTCCGATCCGGACCTGTCCCGGCTGGTGCAGACCGTGCATCGTCTGGCCAGGGCCGCGAATCTTCCGAAGATGCCTGAGGTCGGATTGTACCCCAGCCCGGAGATCAACGCGTTCGCCACCGGTCCGACTAAAAGCAGAGCGCTGGTAGCTGTTTCCGCCGGTCTTCTGGAAGCCCTGGACCGTGAACAACTGGAGGGTGTGCTGGGCCATGAGATCGCCCATGTGGCGAACGGCGATATGGTGACCATGACGCTGCTGCAGGGCATCATCAACGCTTTCGTAATGTTCCTGGCCCGCGTTATTTCTTTCTTTCTCGCTAACCGCGGCCGTGACGGAGAAAGTAGCGCGGCGCCAAACTTCCTTGTAACCTTGCTTCTGGAGATGGTGCTAAGCGCGTTCGGAATGCTGGCGGTTGCGGCTTTTTCCCGCAGGCGGGAGTTCCGGGCTGACGCAGGCGGCGCCGGGCTTGCCGGACGCGAGAACATGATCTCCGCTCTAGAGGGGCTCAAGCGCAATATCGCCTACGCGGATCTTACCGGTAAGCGGGCCGTGGCCGCCTTTAAGATCTCCGGGAAACCGGGGGGCATGATGGCGCTGTTCGCCACGCACCCGCCGCTTGAAGAAAGGATCGCCAGGCTCAGGGAAGGATAGGCGTTTCTGCAGCGGCTCCATGAATCGTATGACTGCCCCGGCAAAGCCGGAGAGCGGCCGGAAAAGGACTGTCATGAAAATACTTATCGCAGAAGACGACGCGCTGGTGCGCGAGATGCTGGATGCTTTTTTATCGGACCAGGGGCATGTTGTGCAGTCCGTGGAGAACGGGTCTGAGCTGGTGAAACTTGCCCTGAATGAGAGGCCGGACCTGATCGTCACTGATATGCATATGCCTGAAATGACAGGCAATTCAATGGTTGCCATGCTGGATATGTACCCGCCGCTCTCCGGTATTCCAGTCATCATGGTCACTGGCGCAACCAAGGGCGAACTAGCGGACGCCGGCATACCGGATGATATACCTGTACTGAGCAAGCCCGTTGATTTCGACAGGCTTATGTCTGAAATAAACAAGATAGCGGCTAAGAAACGGCCCTGACACCTTAATTCTTAAATGTGCCTCAGATATTCGCAGACCTTTGAAGCCGGAGCGCTGATGGCGCGTTTCGGAGCCAAGCAGCCGGCTGTGCCGGTGCATCCGAGCTATAATATTTCGGCCGGCCAGAAGGGCGCTGTAATAGCCGGGTGTTCAATTCTGATGTTGAAGTGGGGCTTTATCCCCGGTTGGGCCGGGGGAGAGATAAAAGAGGGGTTCTTAAACGCTCGCGCGGAAGGCATCGCCTCAAGGCCTGCTTTCCGCGCCGCGTTTTATAAGAATCGCTGTATAGTGCCGGCCGACGGTTTTTACGAATGGGCCCACACGGCCGGGGAAAAGGTTCCTTACAGGTTTGAGTTCAGGGATAAAAGCCTTTTTGGCATGGCCGGCGTGTACGACGAGGAAACCGGCACCTACGCGGTGGTGACCTGCCTGTCAAACGCTCTGGTCAGGAGCGTTCAGCACAGGATGCCGGTAATATTGGATAAACAGCGGGAGAAGCTATGGCTTGATATGCGCGCAAGCGATACTGAGGAACTGCTTCCTATCCTGCGGGCCTGCGATTCCGGTCTTCTGCACGGCTACAAAGTTTCAGCCTTGGTTAATTCTCCCGAAAACGACTCCCCGGACTGCCTTAAACCGCTGCAACCCTGACCTGCAAGAGCCAGCGTGCTCCCGCCCGGCAAATGCCCCGGCCTGAAGGCCGGGGCGCGGATCAAAGGGTCATTCCAGCGACGCGCCTGTTATATAATCCAGTTTAGGAAAGTCCTTTTTCAGGTAGGCGTTGCCCTGCATCTGGGTGCGTCCCTGATCGGGTCCCTGCCCTGAGGGCGCTCCCTCTCCGTAGCCGGCGTAAAGGCTGTCCACTACCTCCATGCCGCTTATCACCCTGCCGAAGGGCGAGAAGCCTGAACCGTCAAGGCGGGCGTTGTTCCCGAAGTTGATGAAGAACTGAGTGGTGCGGGTGTTTGGCCCGGCCATTGCATAGGAAACATAACCTTTAAGGTTGGACTGCAGAACCGCGTCGTCGTTTATGCGGGCATCGCGCCACTTAGCGCTTACGGCCGGGTCTCCATGTATGCCGAACTGCGCCATAAAGCCCGATATGATGCGGAAAAAAGCGATATCGGTGAAATAGCCGGCCCTGACCAGGTTATAAAACCTGTCCGCACCCAGCGGGGCCCAGGCGCGCGTAACCTCCACGGTGAAATCTCCTTTGGTGGTTTTGAAAACGGCCTTAAAGGTCTCTGGCGCTTTTTCAACAGCCAGCTCCGGGTTTAAAAGTGTCTTCATAGCGGGTTTTATCTCCTTGTTTACGCTGTCCGGGCCCGGCTGCTCCGCGGTCCGTGTTGGGGCGGCGGAAGCGTCCGTCGCCGGGGTCGCTGCCTGTTTATTATTGGAACAGGCCGCGGCGGTAAGTAGAGCCGTAACGATCAACAGTTTGAATGCATTTCTGGCGTTCATACAGAGATTCTGCCTTTTTTACGCGCCGCTTTCAATAGTTCCTGGCGCGGAGGCAAGGCGGGGGGAAATTACGCCGGGGAAATTATATAATGTTGGTGTAACGCGTTAGAGACCCTATGAAAAAACCCCTCCTCTTCCTGTTCCCGGCCTGCGTTTTATTCTTGTTCTTCCTATGGCGCCAAAATTGCGCGGCGGACCCTTCCGGCAGTCTGTTCAGCGATGCGCCCGGCCTGTTTCTGGCGTTCGGGCGCCTGGCCGGGTTGGCTGCCGCCGCCGGAATACTTGCCCAGCTGCTTCTGGTCTCACGAGCCGGCTGGCTTGAGCCGCTGTTCGGTCTGGACCGGCTTACAAGAGCGCACCACGTCCTGGGACTGGCGATACCAGCCGCGCTTATTCTGCATCCGGCGCTTATCGTCATGCGTCACTCAGCGGCGGAGGGGACGGCTTTTTTTGCGCAGTATAAAGCGATGCTGGGCTGGGAGGATATCCCCGCCGCCTCTGCGGCTTCCGCCCTGGTTCTGCTGGCGGTCATCATCTCCCTGCCTGCGGTTCGCCGCAAGTTAAGCTACGAGACTTGGCATTATTCGCATCTGCTCCTTTACGCCGGCCTCGGCCTTGCCGTGGGGCATCAGCTGGAACTGGGCGGGGATATAAATAATAGCCCGGCGTTTGCCAGGACGTGGTATGTGCTTTACGCATTTTCCATGGCCAGTCTGGTCTGGGGCCGGGTTTTAAGGCCCCTTCTGCTTTTCAGCCGGCACAGATTTATAGTGGAGAAGATAGTGCCGGAAACCACGGAGACGGAATCCATCTGGATAACGGGCCGGGACATGGCGTCCATGCCGGCCGAGGCCGGGCAGTTCGCCCTTCTGCGTTTCTGGGCGCCGGGTTTCCGGGCTCAGGCCCACCCTTTTTCAATTTCCATGGAGCCCGACGGCCGGTATCTGCGCTTCACCGTTAAAAAGCTCGGCGATTTTACCGCAGCCCTGCACCATTCGCTGAGGCCGGGCGTTCCGGTTATCATAGACGGGCCATACGGCGTCTTCACTGAAAAAAAATGTCTGGGAGATAAGGCGCTGCTGATAGCCGGGGGCATAGGTATAACACCCTTGCGCGCTCTGGCCGAGCGCTTCCGGAACTCGGACAAGGACTGCGTGCTCCTCTACGCAAATCGCGCGCAGAAAGATGTGGTTTTCAGAAAGGAGCTGGCGGAACTGGAGGGCGAAGGTGGTTTAAGCGTCTGCCACGTGCTCAGCGGAGACCCTGACTGGTCCGGCGAGACAGGCATGCTGGACGCTGAAAGGATAAAGCGCCTGGCGCCGGATTTCGCCGAGCGGGACGCATTCCTGTGCGGGCCGCCTCTCATGGTCGCTTCCGTAAGAGCCGCGCTGACCGGCCTTGGAATGTCCGCGAGCAGGATACACAGCGAGGTGTTTTCGCTGTAATCCGCGCTACGGCTGCCGCTCTTATCTCTGACGCCGGCTGAGGGTCTATTTCTGTTGTCTGAGTTCGAAGCTGCGCTCTGCGGACAGCCTTTTGATTTCATCGCGAAAAACCGGATTCTCTTCAAGCACCTGATCGAAACTGTCGGCCATCAGGACAAAAAGCTTTGTGTCCTCTTCGCATATAACCGTGGCGTTCCTGGGCTCACGACTCAAAAGCGACATCTCACCGAAACAATCTCCGGGGCCCAGCGCCGCCATCCTCTTGGAAGAGGAGAAAAATCCTTTCTTCACATTTACGCCCAGCCGCCCGGTGCGGACCACATAAAAGGAGTCTCCGCTTTCACCCTGCCGGCAGACCTTCTCTCCATTCTCATACTGGTACAGGGTTATGCGGTTGAGTATCTTTTCAAGCAGGCCCATGTTTAAGGACGCGAAAAATTTTATTTTCCGGACCATCTTGCCGAACTCCACTGTATCCGCATCGGTTAATTCAAGCTTTTTCATGTCAGTCCTCCGCGCTCTTAGCTATTCTAGTAAATGAAAGCTGGTTTGAAAACTCCCCGTCTTCCCTTTGAAGCTTTATCTGCAGGTGCCGTTTTTCAGGCTGGCCCTCTTTTGCTACCTCACCGATAAAATTCCGGATATCCTGGGATTTTTGGACAGCGCGTCTATGATCCTTGGATCAGCAAGCGCAGTGCTCAGGTCCGGATTGGCCGCCAGGATCCCGGTTATCGCCTGGGGATCGTTCATGAGTTCCACGGCGGCGGGCGTGTTCAACAGGGCGAATAAAAGTTCGCTGGAGGCCAGGGCATCAATCACCTCCGGGTTGTCAAGCCCGAGCTGTACGGCGGACTTGCCGGCGAATTTCTTGTAATTTTCTGGATCCTTAAGGTAGTCCGTCAAAGCCGCCTTGCTCGCGGTTGCGGCTTTAACCGTATCCCTGGACATAAAACCTTTGACCACATAACTGTTATTGAGGATCGCGGCGACGACTTTCGGGGCATTCACGGATTTGGCCACTGTGTTGGAAATAGCGTCGCAGGTAAAGCCGAAGGACCAGCTCTGTCTGTCCGTTTCCGGATCGGCCTTCTCCAGCGCCGGAGCGGCCGGCCCGGGCGCTGCCCCGGCCGAACGGCTGAAAGATAGCCTGGCTGGCGCGCTGCCGTAGGACTTGCGCTGCGCCTGAGCAGCGGCGTCAGTAATGATCCGCGCCGCTTCATCTGTGCGCCTGGCCGCAGCGATCTCATCAGCGGCGCCGCCGGTGTACGCCTCGGTCAAATCAGTCTGGCTGACCGGGCCGCCGCTTTTAAGCCAGAGCGCCACAATTATGACGCCCAGGACCCCGGCCGGCAGCAGCATCCATAGCCAACTATCGTCCTTATTCCCCATCGTATTATCTCCCAAGCCAGCCCGGCACCGCGCGCGCCATTGTCAACATTATAAGAAAGAGCCGGAGTTGTCAAGCGCGCTTGATATGCCGGAGCCAGGAAGCGGGCGGCAGCTGCGGATTACCCAGCTGGGCCTTTGGCTTCAGGGGCGTCTGGGCCTTTAGTCCCATGCGCATCATAGGGCCTGAGGGTATACTTCACTACAAGAGATTTTTAACGGCGGCCCGGCAGGATTGAAATGTTATGGTGAAAAAAGCTCTCCTCGCGCTGACAATCGCTATCTTCGCAGCGGGTTCGCTGCCGGCATCCGAACTGGAGAACCTCAAGTCTTCCTCTGAAAGCGCCCTGTATATCAACGTGGAAGAAGAAAGTAAAAATGTAAGCGTTACGGAACCAGCGGTTCCGGCGCGGAACAATCCACTGGTCATTTTCATGGGGACATCCGTGCCGGACGGCGTCTCTGACAGCGGCAGTCCGCTTGTAAGGCTTGGCGTTAGAAAAGCCGCTGAGGAAGCGGCTGTGGCCAAATGCCGGGCGCAGATATTTTCCGGCTGCGCCGTTATCGGTTCAGCGACAGACGCCCTAAATCCAAAAGTCCGCGGAGCTTCCGGAATGGCGGCATCTTTCGTTCCGGTCCCAGGGGCGGCGGAGATATCCGCGGAAAAAACCTGGAATGGTTACGGAGAGCTCAGCTCTATTGAGCGCAAAGGCATCCTGAAGTCCGCAGAGGATGCGGCTGTGGCCAAATGCCAGGCACAGAGCCATTCAACCTGCGTAGTCACTGGGTCCGCGCTGGGGGTCTGTGACAAGGATAATTGCAGCGCCACCGGGACAGCGCAGGCGCAGCGCACGGCCTATCCATAATATTTTTTCAGATCAATCCCTTCGCCGGGCAGCGAGCCCGACGTCTGCCTTCGAGCGCCAGCGTGAGCGAAAATTCTAAAATGAACGAGCAGGAGAAAACAGGCATGAAGACAACTGTTGCCGTCGTACTTTTGGCGATGTTTGTTCCCTGGCCTTTAACGGCCTGGGGGGCGGCTCCGGCCGCGTCGGTCGAAAAAACCATTTCCGGGCTTTCCGGCCGCGTGCCTGCGGCGGATAGGCCCCGGCTTGACAGCGGTGTGCGAAGGGCCGCGGAGCTGTGGACGGACGCGGACGGTACGCCGGCGGAGTTCGAAAAATTCTGCGCCGATAATTTTGTGACAGGCGCCGACAAGGACGCCCTGCTGGACACTTTTGCGGATAAAATGGAGGTCCTCGGCGGCTATTTCACTGCGATGGAGCGGGACCTTCACCGTGAACTGGACGTGGATACGGGTAAGCTGAAGCCGATCGACAGCGTTTTCGGAGCCTACACCCCGTCTTCTCACGTGAGCGAAGACCTGTTCAGGAACAAGATCGCTTTCATCTCCGTGCTTAATTTTCCCTTTCAGCCGCTTGAGAGCGTGCTGGCGGAGAGCGGCGTCTGGACGCGCCGGCAATGGGCGCAATACCGCCAGTCCGGGGCTTTCGCCTTCCGCGTGCCGGCCGAGATTACCCAGAAAACTAACGCTCTATTGGCGAAGGCGATGGAGTACATCAACGGCTATTATATCCGTCTGGATGCCGTTACGGACGGGAGCGGGAAAAAGATGTTCCGCGGCGGCCTGCGGCTCATCTCCCACTGGGGGCTGCGCGATGAGATAAAGGCTCTTTACGAGGACGCCGGCGGCCTGGAACAGCAGAAAATGATACAGACCGTGATGCACCGGATAATCAGCCAGGAGATCCCGGCCGCGGTGCTGGATAATAAGGACAAGCTCTGGGATCCCGTGAAGAATACGGTGGACGGAAAGGAGTCGCCGAGAGAGCCGGACACCCGGTTCGCGATGCTGAAAAGCGCGTGGGAGTCGGCCCGCCTAAATGACCCGTATTACCCCGGTTACTCTTCGCTGCCTGACAGGATTTTCCGCCTTGACCGGGAAATGCCGGAGGAGCAATATGTCGCCGTTTTGGAAAACGTGCTGAAGGCGCCCGCGGGCATCAGAGTGGCGGCATTGATTCAGAAGCGGCTTAAACGGGACCTGCAACCGTTTGACATCTGGTATAACGGCTTCCGCCCTCCGAAGGGCATAGACGCCGCAAAACTGGACGCCATCATCAAGGCAAAATATCCGGACGGAGACTCCTTCCAGAAGGGAATCCCGGATATACTGGTCAAACTGGGATTTGACCGGCCGAACGCGGAGTTCCTGGCGTCCAGGATGGTTGTGGAACCGGCCAGGGGCGCCGGGCACGCCTCCGGGCAGAATATGAAGCTGGACAAGGCGCACCTGCGCACCAGCATCGATAAAGACGGCATGAATTACGCCGGCTTCAACGTGGCTATGCATGAGTTAGGCCACACCGTAGAGCAGACCTTCTCCATGCACCGGGCGGATAACTATCTCATGGCCCGTGTTCCCAGCAACGCCTTTACCGAGGCCTTCGCCTTCATCTTTCAGGCCCGGGACCTGGATATGCTCGGGCTGGCAAAGACCGATGACAAGGCCCAGGCGCTGAAGGACCTCAACGACTTCTGGGCGACCAGGGAGATCGCCGGAGTGGGGTTGGTGGATATAAGGGTCTGGCACTGGATGTACGCCCATCCGGCAGCTTCTCCGGCTGAGTTGCGGCAGGCCGTGGTCGCCGCGGCGAAAGATGTGTGGAACGAATTCTACGCGCCGGCGTTTGGCGTTAAGGACTCCCCGATATTGGCCATATATTCACATATGATAAATTATCCCATGTATCTGGCGAATTATCCGATGGGGCATGTGATAGCCTTCCAGATAGAGGATTACTTCAAGACGCATCCGCTGGGCAAAGATATGGAGCGCATATGCGGGCTTGGCGCGCTGACGCCGGACGCCTGGATGCGGCAGGCTGTTGGCTCCCCGATCTCCGCCGAGCCGCTGATAAGGGCTGCGGAGAGCGCCCTGAAAACAGTGCATACTGCAGGCCGGTAGCAGGCGTCCCGTACAGTCAGTGGGGTCAGGTCTTTACTTTTGACCGATTTTATTGAGTGAGAAGGTCAAAAGTAAAGACCTGACCCCTTTTTAGCCCAAGCTTTTTGTATCATAGACAGTAATTTGGTTGAGGAATCAATCAAGCACTTAAACAGTATCCACTGCTATTAGGAGAACCACATGGGATTTAAGACCTTGTTATCCGCTTTCCTTCTGTTCCCGGCCGTTTGCGGCCCGCTACGCGCGGCGCAGGCCGACTGGCTGACCGGCTCACGGCTGCCCGCCACTGTCGCCAGCCCAGTGCCCGGCGACAATCTCAAGGTCACCGTACACCGCCTGAAGAACGGCCTGACGGTGTATCTGAGCCCTAACCGGGAGACGCCGCGCATCTCGGCCTGGGTCGCGGTCCGCGCCGGCAGCCGCAGCGACCCATCGGACAGCACGGGGATGGCGCATTACCTCGAACACATGTTTTTCAAGGGGAGCGAGAAGCTGGGCACGCTCGACTACGCTAAAGAAAAGCCGCATCTCGACGCTATGCGCCGCCTCTACGAGGAACACTTCGTCTCCACCGACACGGCCAGACGCGAAGAAATCTACCGCCGCATAGACAAGGAGAACACGCAGGCTTCCGTTTTCGTGATCCCCAACGAGTTCGACCGCACCTACAAGACCCTCGGTTTCCGGGGCCTCAACGCCTTTACCTCCAACGAAATGACAGTATACATCTCCGATCTTCCGAAGAACCGGCTGGAGGCCTGGGCTACGGTGGAAGCGGACCGCTTCGCCCACCCTGTATTCCGTACGTTCCAGACAGAACTGGAGACAGTCTACGAGGAGAAGAACCGCTCGATGGACAACGCGTGGCGTATCCTGGATGAAGCCCTGAACAAAGCGCTATACAAGGACCATCCGTACGGCCGCACAACGCTCGGCTCCATGGAGCACCTGAAGAATCCGTCCCTGGCCAAGATGTACGGCTTCGTGCGGACCAATTACATCCCCAACAATATGACGCTGGCCCTGGCCGGCGACTTCGACCGCGCCGAGGCGCTTAAGGTTATAGAGAAGCACTTCGGTGCCTGGCAGCCGAAACCCGTAACGCCTCCCCAGTCCGCTGTACTGCAGAAGCCAGCCGCGCTCGAGCGCGTGGGGGTGAAGTACGAGGCAGAGGAGCATGTGGTCATCGCCTGGCCCATGCCGCCGTATTCTGACCCGGACACCGAAGCGCTTGAAGTGATGGGAATGGTGATGTCCAACTCCGGCGCCGGCATAGTGGACCTGACCCTGAACCAGGCTCAGAAGGTGAAGCAGGCCGGTTCGGGCCTCAACAGCCTCAACGAGGGCGGCTCCTGGGAACTGTGGGCCGTTCCCAAGGACAGCCAGACGCTCGAGCAGGCCGAAGCCCTGCTGATGAAAACCGTGGACAGTCTCAAGGCCGGCGAATTTACCGACGAGGACCTCAGGTCCATTATCACGAACTACGAGATAGAAAAGAAAATAAAACTGGAGTCCAACGACGCCCGCGTCAGCGAGATGGCCATGTCGTTCCTCAATTTCGAGGAGTGGCCGCGCGCCGCGGGGCGGCTGGAGCGCCTGAAAAAGATCGCGAAAGCGGACGTGCTCCGCGTCGCGGATAAATACCTGGGCGAGGGCCGGGTAGTAGCTTACCGCCGCCGCGGCAAGCCCGAGGTTCCGTCCATGCAGAAGCCGGGCTTCACCAAGATAGAAATCGAGCGGGGACGGGAATCTAAGTTCTCCAAACAGCTGATGGCCATCCCCGCAAAGCCCATAGAGCCGCGCTGGCTGGAGCCGGAACGCGACTACAAGGAAATAGAGGCGCCTTTCGGCCGCCTTATTGCGGTTAAGAATCCCTTTAACGACCTCTTCGCTCTCGACTTTTACTTCGAGCGCGGCAGCCGCAGCGAGAGGCGGTTGTGCGCGGCGCTGGACCTGCTAGAGCTTTCCGGCGCCGGCGGCATGACGGCAGAGGAATTCAAGAAGAAACTGTACGCCCTCGGTACTTCCATGGATCTCTCATGCTGGGACCAGGGGTCCACGATACGCCTCTCCGGTCTGGACCGCAATATGGAGGAATCCCTGCGCCTGATGCGCCTGCGCTTCGAGGGCACGAACGTGGCTCCGGACACGCTTAAAAAAATGATAGAGGTGCGGATCGGCGCGCACAAGGATAACAAGGTTAATCCGGCATACGTGACATACGCCCTCGGGGAATGGGCTCAGCGTGGCAAGGACAGCAGCGTCCTGCAGGAACTGTCGGACGCGGAATTGAAGGCGCTCGATGAAGCCGGTCTGAAGGGCCTCCTGCGGACATACCTCGACTTCAAACGCAGGGTAGCTTATACGGGAACGCGGCCCGCTGCGGAGGTTCTGCGCTTGCTGACCGTTCCGGATAAGGCCTACGCCGCGCCGCCTGCGCGCGTCTTCCTGCGCTACCGCAGGCCGTCTGCTGACGAGGCCTTCTTCACGCACAGGGATATGGTGCAGTCACAGATCGGGTTGTTCGCGGCCGACGAGATGTACGATCCCGGGAACGCCGTGGATTACAACTTCTACGCGGACTACATGGGCGGCGGTATGAGCTCGGTCATCTTCCAGGAGGTGCGAGAGGCCCGGTCCATGGCCTACTCGGCTTCCGGAGGATACTATCCGGCCGGCTACAAGGGTGAGGAGAATGTGTTGTGGGGCAAGCTCGGCACCCAGGCCGACAAGACGCTGGACGCGGCGTCGCTGCTCAAGGATCTGCTCAGCAAAATGCCGGCCGCCGCTGACCGTTTCCGGGAGGCGAAGCGGGGCATAGAGGAGCGTTACCGGACCTCGCCCATCGAGTTTCGTAGCGTGGCAGGGGCCTTGTTCAACTGGGAAAACATGGGCCTGAACGGCGACCCGCGGCCGGAGCGGTTCCAACGGACGCTGAAATACACGATCGGCGATCTGACGCGCTTCGCCAAGCGGTTCGAAAGTTCGCCCAAGACCACTTACATCCTGGGCAACAAGAGCCGCGTGAACCTGGATTCGCTCAAGAAGCTTGGCGCGGTGACGGAGAAGCCGCTCGACGAGCTTTTCCCGTATTAGGTCCCGCTAAAACCCGTGACCGCAGGGGGAAGCGCGTAGTCGCCCGGGCCCTGTGGCCGCTCTGAAAACGCAGCATGCAAACAAAAGCCCGCCTGACGCCAGGCGGGCTTTTCTATTCGCGGCAGGCTCAGTCCCTGCCGGATTCCTTGACCTGTATGTATTTTTTGAATATCACAAGGCCTACCGGCGTAAGCATGGCCATGCAGCCTATAAGCAGCCACAGCATCTGCGAATCCCTGGGCCCTTCGGCCGGGCAGTAGCGCTGAAGCATAAACCCGGACATTGAGCCCACGAAGAACTGAGCCACGAAGAAGGGCAGTATCGAGAACGCCATGTACGAGGCTTCCTGCCCCTTGGGCGCTATGGCCGCGGTGTACTCGTAGAGGCGCGGAGACCATAAGGCTTCGCCAAGCGACAGGACTATTACCGACAGAGCTATGCTGGCGTAAAGGGGATTCACCGGCCCCTGCACTCCCAGCCAGGTATTGGCTACGAGGTGTCCAAGCCAGCCGTCCGCTATGCCCGCGAACCACTGCGGCGGCATCGCCATGAAAAACACCGAAAGTCCGGATATGACGCTGCCCACAGTGATCATCTTGTAGGCTGATATTTTCTGCGACAGCGCGCCGACTATCGGCACAAGTATGACTATCAGCACAGGATTCAGCATACCGAACAGCCTGCCTATCGGCGCACCGTCGCCAAGCTCGCGCAGCCCGTATTTAGGGAAGGTGTAGTACATGTGGTAAAAGATAAGCCGCACGCCCACCACCAAAGTCAGGAACACCATGAACCGTATGAAAGTAGGATGCTTGTAGACTTCCCTGAAAATGATACCGGTGTGTTGTATGGTCTCGGAGCTTTTACGGTACAGCGCTTCCAGCAGTCCGCCCTTGTCGTATTCAAGGTCTGCAGCCGGCTCTATAGTTACGCCGTCATCCGTGGCTTCCACTCCCTCGCGCATGCAGGTGTATACCAGGATAAGCCCGGGGATGGTGACCAGAACCGACGCAACGAACAGCGAACGGTAAGTGCTGATGGTCATATTAAGCAGCGGCAACACGTATGTCCCGTGCTCTCCAAGCGTGGTGCGGATGAAATCGAACAGCCAGCCGGCTATTGCATATCCCACGTTCATAAGGGCATAGAACAACGAGAAGGCCATCGACCGCTGCCTGGTGGTGGAATAGCGTCTTACCGCCGCTATCATGACGGGCACCATCAGCGCCTCGCCAAGCGCAAGCGGCAGCAGGCCGAAGGATAACACAACCCACTTCGAGGCGGTGACCACTATAACTATGCGGGTTACAAGGCATATTACGAAGCCGAAGATGAAGGCCTTCCGTATTCCTATAGCATCGGTCAGCGATCCTACCAGCACCGTAAAGAGGAATATCAGCGTGGACCACACGGAGACTATATATCCCGCGTTGATGTCGTTGAAGCCGAGGTCGGAAGAGAGCCACAGGACGAGCGTGGGGGCAATAAGTCCATAGGCGATTATCCCCAGGAGCTTTGCCGCGTAAATTATCCACAGTTCCCGCGGGGCCCCTTTCAGTACCGTGAATTTGCCGATGAAGGAACTTAATATTTCTTTCATTTCATAACTCTTTTCTGTCAGGTATTGTCAGGCCGCAAGGCGGGCCATTCAAAAATCACCCGTGTAGTCTATCAATTTTAGAGAAAACAGTCGTTTTCATAATTCAAGGTTTCAATTTACCTCTTCATCGCGACAGGACGCTGTCGGGTTCCCCTGCTATGCTTTTAGTATAAACTACGAAGATTTCCTGGTCATTGCCAGGTGCATGGGGGGGGATATGGAAATAGAATTGCCGATTATAAAAATACGTGATGTGTTAGTGGTGCGTGGCCAAAAAGTGGCGACCGCCGCCGCTGCCGCAGCTTTTTATGGAATCGTACCCGCTGTCCTGATGCGGACTGTGAACCGTAATAAAAAAAAGTTCACAAAGGAACTAATGTTCTATCTTACTCTGCGCGAAATCGTCTCCCTGCCGGGCAATAGCCGAAAGTTTAATAAGAACCACCCGGTTTTTACCGAGATAGGCGTTTCGATGCTGTCTACGGTTTTGCAGAGCCCTAAAGCAGTGCAGACCAATATTGAGATAGTTCGTCAAACGGTCCGTCTTCTCAGATTGGGCAACTACTGACACTTGCCTTCCTCGCCCCCCAGTGCGTCGGGGGCGTTTGGTGTATAAGGAGTTTGAGAGTATGACAAACATTGTCGGTAAGGATTATATCCGGTTCTTGAATGAGATCAAATCGCGCATTGCTTCAGCGCGGATTCAGGCGTCCCGGCTGCTTAATAAAGAACTGTTAAGGCTGTATTGGGATATCGGCAGCATTATTGTCGCTCGCCAGGAAAAGTACGGCTGGGGACAGGGCGTTGTTGAAAAACTCGCCATTGATTTGACCACAGGATCTAACGGGGCAAAGGGTTTCTCCGCTCAAAATCTATGGCGAATGCGGCTTTTCTATCTTGCATACAAGAGCAGTCCAAAACTCGCACAGCTTGTGCGAGAAATTCCATGGGGCCAAAATATAGCCATTATACAGATGCTTAAAGACGTCAAAGAGCGAGAGTATTATATCCGTGCCACGGCTCAAATGGGTTGGAGCCGTAGTATTCTGCTTAATCAGATTAAAGCAGGGGCATACCGGTTTCAAAAAACGGTGCCTAAGCAGCACAACTTCCCAAAAGCGCTTTCGATGCATCTTGCTGAACAGGCTGATGAGTCCCTCAAAAGCGTTTATAATCTCGAGTTCCTGGATATTGCGAAACCGGTGCTTGAGCGGGAACTTGAACGCAAGCTTGTGGAGAAGGTTAAAAGTTTTATGCTTGAACTTGGCAAGGGGTTTGCGTTTATCGGGAATCAGTACAGGCTTACGCTTAAAAATAACAAGTATTTTATTGATTTGCTCTTTTACAACCGGATTTTAAAAAGTCTTGTGGCGGTAGAATTAAAAACTGGAGCATTTGAAATTGAACATGCCGCGAAAATGGATTTTTATCTCGACCTGCTAGACGAGCAGGTCAGGCTTAAAGGCGAAAATCCATCTATCGGGATTGTTCTGTGCGTGAAAAAAGATTCTATTCTTGTCGAATACGCTATGCGCCACGCAGTAAATCCCATGGGCATTGCGGAATATCGATTAATGGCTCATGCGCCGAAAGCATTAAGAGCTCTCTTGCCGCCCGAGCGCGAGATGAGAGCGCAGTTAGAGAGCGCTTTGTAGCCGGGAAAATGCTTGATAATTTGTCCCCCGGACGGTCAGAGAGATAATGGATCCGCCGGAAAAACCGCGCCGGCGGATAGGTTTGGCGCCGCAGAAGTGATCGTGGGGCGGGGGGCAAAAAATCCTCTCGAAAAGGCGATAAAAAAACCTCCGAATCGGGTTTATCGAATCGGAGG
>CAZPMW010000011.1:0-34290 GCA_964587805.1 uncultured Elusimicrobiaceae bacterium | reverse complement strand
CGAGGGCGGGCATACGGTGGGCGCGGGCGTGGTCACAGAAATAATAGAATAAGGCATAAAACTTATGGCAGACAGAATTACCATCATAATGGGCTGCACGGTCTGTAAGAACAAGAACTATCATTTTTCCAGAGGCAAAAAGAAGGAATTTAAGATAGAGCTTTCAAAGTTCTGCAGGGCATGCGGCAAGCAGACGCCCCATAAGGAAGTAAAGGCCTGAAGCGCAGGCAGCGGGACGTAAATTTCCCGCGGCCGGCAGCGCCCGTGTCAGCGCCTCGGCCCGCGTTGATCCGCGTTTAACTGGGAGCGTCGGTTAACCGGTAAACCAGCGGTCTCCAAAACCGCAACTGAAGGTTCGAGTCCTTCCGCTCCCGAAGTGAATCTGCGACGCCACCCGGGTCGCCGCTATGCTGGAGAAACGGTTATGGATAAGGTTAAGAGTTTCATTAAAGAGGCATATCAGGAACTGACTAAGTGCACCTGGCTTCCGCGCAAGGACGTGGTGCGCTCCACTTTCGCTGTAAGCGTGGTGGTGCTCATTGTGGCAATCTATGTCAGTCTGGTGGATTTTGGACTGTCGATCGTATTGGGCGGCATCCTGGGAGGTCGTTAAATGGCAAAAGGGTGGTACGTCATACACACGCGCACCGGCTTTGAGGAGCGCGTACACAAAATGCTCCAGCACAAGCTGGATACCAATGAGCTTACGGGTAAACTTTTCCAGGTGCTTATCCCAACTGAAGATATCGTTCAGGTAAAAAACAACAAGAAAGTAGTCAGCAAGAGAAAATTCTTTCCGGGCTATGTCCTCGCTGATATCGAGCTGGACAACCAGACCTACTGGGCCATAAGGGGCATTCAGGGAGTTTCCGGTTTTCTGGGAGATCCTAAGCCGGCGCCCATGGACGAAGGCGAGGTGCAGCAGATCCTGGAGCTGGTAAACACGGCCGGCCTGGAAAAGCCCAAGCCTGCTGTGCAGTTCGAGAAGGGCGAAAACGTGCGCATTATCGAGGGGCCCTTCAAGCATTTCATGGGAGTAGTGGAAGAAGTGAACGAGCAGAAAGCCAAGATAAAGGTGACGGTTACCGTGTTCGACCGCCCCACCCCGGTGGAATTGGATTTCCTGCAGGTTGAGAAGGCATAAGAGAGGTAATATGGCTAAAGTAAAAGTTGTAAAAACGATGATTAAGCTGCAGATTCCGGCCGGCGGAGCAAACCCCGCGCCCCCGGTTGGTCCGGCGCTCGGCCAGCATGGCGTGAATATAATGGATTTCTGCAAGCAGTTCAACGAAAAGACCAGAAAGCTGGAACAGGGCGTCCCGATCCCGGTGGTCATCACGGTTTTCGAGGACAGAACCTTTACATTTATAACCAAGATGCCGCCCATGGCTGCCCTTATAAAGAAAGCGGTCGGACTGGCTAAGGGGTCCGGCGAGCCGAATAAGACAAAGGTCGGCAAGATCACCCTGAAGCAGGTGGAGGAGGTCGCCAGGCAGAAGCTTGTGGACCTTAATACCAAGGATATCCAGCAGGCCATGGAAATGGTGAAAGGCACCGCGCGCTCGATGGGCGTGGACGTGGTGGAGTAAAACGTAAATCGTAAGCCGTGAATCGTGAGTGGTATGAAGTTCGGAAATTTTTACCACTTACTATTTACCATTCACGACTTACATTTCAACGGAGGGAGCAGCTATCAATAACGATAGCCGCGTTAGGACCTCAAGGAGACAACAAAATGGGAAAGAGAATTGAAAACATAAAGAAGGGCCTGGACCTTCTGAAGAAATATAAAATAGAAGAGGCGGTGGCGATAATAAAGAAGAACGCTAACGCCAAATTCGACGAGACCGTTGAAGTGCATATGAAGCTTGGCATCGACGTCAAGCATTCCGACCAGCAGGTCCGCAGCACCGTCAGCCTGCCCCACGGCACCGGCAAGACAAAGCGCGTCTCTGTTATAGCAAAGGGCGAAAAGGTAAAGGAAGCGGAAGCCGCCGGAGCCGACCGCACCGGCGGAGCCGAGCTTATAGAGTCCATATTCAAGGGCGAGATAGATTTCGATGTCTTGGTAATCACCCCGGATATGATGAAGGACGCCGCCAAGCTCGGCAAAGTGCTAGGGCCCAGGGGGCTCATGCCGAATCCGAAAAGCGGCACTGTCACTTTTGACCTGACGAGGACCGTTAAGGAGCTTAAGGCCGGCAGGATAGAATTTAAAGCCGATCCGCAGGGCATCGTTCACGCTCCGGCGGGCAAAGCCTCCTTCCCGGAGAAAAACCTCGCTGAGAACGTGCAGAGCGTGATCGACGCCGTTCTTAAAGTAAAACCGTCCTCATCCAAGGGCGTTTACGTCCAGTCTGTATACGTGTCGTCCACTATGGGGCCTGGGATTCCGGTGGATTTTGACGCTAAACCGTAGACCTTCCGAGAAAAGGGGTAAACATGCAAAAACATAAAGTTTTGGCCGCGGCGATTATTTGTGCGGCTTTCTCCTCTGGACCGGCGTTCGCCGGAGAGGCGGACCTTAGCATTCCGGATCTTTCCTCAGTTTTCTTCCTTGGCATTTCTGGGCACGGCCTGCTGCTCTGGGGCCTGGTTATCTGCGTCCTGGGAATATTTTTCGGCCTTGCGCAGTCCGTGCAGCTCTCCAGGCTTCCGTTCCATAAATCCATGCGGGACGTCTCGGAGCTGATCTATGAAACCTGCAAGACCTACCTTATCACGCAGGGAAAGTTCCTGGCGATACTCTGGACATTCATCGCGGCCATTATGGTCTGGTATTTCAGCCTGAATCCGGCCATGACGGCGTTCAAGATCTTTATCATCATTCTTTTCTCAATTGTCGGAATACTGGGCTCCTACGCGGTGGCGTGGTTCGGCATACGCATTAATACCTACGCCAATTCCCGCACGGCGTTTGCGGGCCTGAAAGGCCTGCCCTATCCCACCATGGCTATCCCGCTCAAGGCCGGCATGAGCATCGGCATGCTGCTTATCAGCGTGGAGCTGGTGCTGATGCTGTTCATTCTGCTCTTTATCCCCGGCGATTACGCCGGCCCCTGCTTTATCGGCTTCGCCATAGGCGAATCCCTCGGAGCCTCCGCGCTCAGGATAGCAGGCGGCATCTTCACCAAGATCGCCGATATCGGTTCCGACCTGATGAAGATCGTTTTTAAGATTAAAGAGGACGACATCAGGAACCCGGGCGTGATAGCGGACTGCACCGGGGACAACGCCGGTGACTCCGTAGGCCCGACGGCCGACGGTTTTGAAACCTACGGCGTGACAGGCGTGGCGCTCATCACCTTTATACTTCTGGCGGTCCATAATCCGCTGGACCAGATAAAGCTTCTGGTCTGGATTTTTGTCATGCGCATCGGCATGATAGCGACCAGCGCGTTTTCCTACTGGCTAAACATGCTTATTACGCGCGCTATGTACGGCGGCGCTAAGAGATTCAATTTTGAGCACCCGCTTACCATGCTGGTATGGCTTACGTCGTTTATCTCCATAGCGATGACCTATCTTCTCAGCTATGTCCTGGTCCCTGAGCTGGGCGACGGCACGCTGTGGTGGAAGCTGTCCACCATCATCAGCTGCGGCACTATAGCCGGGGCGCTCATCCCGGAACTGGTGAAGATTTTCACCTCAGTCAATTCCGGCCATGTGCGCGAGGTTGTTACCGCGTCCAGAGAGGGCGGCGCTTCACTCAACATCCTGTCGGGTCTGGTCGCAGGAAATTTCAGCGCCTACTGGATGGGTATGGCGATAGTGTTCCTGATGGCCGCCGCATACGCCGTCTCGACCCTGGGCCTCGGAGCCCTTATGGCCTCCCCGGCCATTTTCTCCTTCGGGCTGGTTGCGTTCGGCTTCCTCGGTATGGGCCCGGTCACCATTGCGGTTGATTCCTATGGCCCTGTGACCGATAATGCCCAGTCCGTCTACGAGCTTTCTGCTATTGAGAGCATTCCCGGGATCAAGGAAGATATTAAGAAAGAGTTCGGTTTTGACGCCGATTTTGAGAACGCCAAGAAATTCCTGGAAGAGAACGACGGCGCTGGCAATACTTTCAAGGCGACGGCTAAGCCGGTGCTTATCGGCACAGCGGTTGTGGGTTCCACGACTCTTATTTTTTCCATCATTCAGCTGCTCGAGGCTAAATTCGGCACCGTCGGACCGGCCGGCATATATGAGGGCCTGTCCATAATGAACCCGCTGTTCCTGCTGGGGCTTATCACCGGCGGAGCAGTGATCTTCTGGTTTGCCGGCGCCTCCATGCAGGCCGTGACCACTGGCGCTTACCGCGCGGTGGAGTTCATTAAAAAGAATATAAAACTGGAAGACGGAGGCGGCAGGGCCTCCGTAGAAGATTCCAAGAAAGTGGTTGAGATCTGCACGAAATACGCGCAGAAAGGCATGTTTAATATTTTTCTGGCGGTCTTCTTTTCTACGCTGGCCTTCGCCTGTGTTAACCATTATTTTTTTATCGGCTACCTCATCTCCATCGCCATCTTCGGCCTGTATCAGGCCATTTTCATGGCCGATGCGGGAGGCGCCTGGGATAACGCGAAGAAGCTGGTGGAGACCGAGCTCGATATGAAGGGGACGCCGCTGCACGACGCCACGGTTGTCGGGGACACCGTGGGAGATCCGTTCAAGGACACCTCCTCGGTGGCCATGAACCCCATAATCAAATTCACCACGCTCTTCGGACTGCTGGCCGTGGAACTGGCCATAACGCTGGACCCGTCTGTGAGCAGGCTGCTGGCTGTGATCTTTTTCCTTATCGGCGTGACGTTCGTATGGCGCTCCTTCTATTGCATGCGCATTAAAAGCGAAGCGGCGCAGTAGCGCCATGGCGCTGAGACAGGCCCCGCGTGTCCCGCGGGGCTTTTATTTGGGGGAAATATGTTCCTTGCCCTTACACTCGGACTGACTTTAGCGGCGCTTATTTTCGCCGTCAGCCTCATTGCCCCCGGAGTGAAAAGGGGCGCCTGCGCTCCCTGGCTGCTGGAATTCTACGGCGGCGCGGACGCCGCGCTGACCGGCGCGCTCAGGGCTCAGGCGGAGGCCCTGTTTCCAGCGGTGCTGGGCGCGGCGGCGCTTGTTTTTTCTCTCCTCGTTTTTTTCTCATTACAGGGCCTGAGCGGCGCTGCGCAGGCCGCCTTCTCGCTGCTTGCCGGCGCGGGTTCCCAGGCGGCGGCCGCTCTCCTTTGTTCACGGATCCTGGCGGGCGGCATCCTCAGGTCCGCCGCAGCCGCTAACCGTTCCGGTCCGGAGGCGTTTAAGCAGGCCCTCCGGACGGCCGGCGCCTCTTCCATCCTGACCCTGGTTTTGAGTCTGGCCGGGGTTTTGGGTTTATTCCTGCTGAGCGGCGGCTTAAATGACGCCCGCGGCGCCGTTATGAAACTCGCCGGCTTTTGCCTGGGCTCCGCGTTTACCGTGTTGTTTCTGAGGCAGTCCGGCGGGCTATGGCTTGGCGCGCCGGCGGCTGCGGGAGCCGGCCTTTTCCGAGACAGGATACTCGGGTCCGCCCTCCTAAGCGCGGACGCGCTCGACTCTTCCGCCGCGGAAAACATATCGGCGATGATCCTTGGCGCCGCCCTCTGGCCGATATATGGCCCGAAAGCCGTGATCTTTCCGCTTTTTGCGCGCGCCTGCGGGCTCGCCGCCTGCGTGGCCGGAGTTATGGTCGCCAGGCCATCCGCCGGAGTCGGCCATATCGAGGCTCTGGATAAGGGGCTTGCGGTCGCCGGGGCCGCGGCGCTGGCCGGATTATTCCTGGGCTGCGCTTTTGGGCTTGAAAAAAATATGTGGCTGTTTACGGCCGCGGTAATCGGTCTGGTCTCAGCAAGCCTGTTCACTTTCTCCGCCCGATATTACGGGGAATACAGGCCGAGCCTGGCCAGGCTGGCCGCGGGGGCTTCCTCCCCCGGCCGCGCTGATTCCGCCGCCATGGCGCTCTCTTCAGGCTTTGAGGGCGCAGCCGTCCCGGCCGCGCTGACCGCTGCGGCGTTGGTAGGCTCTTACTATTGCGGGGTCAGGGGGCTTGAAAGCTATTGCGTGTCAGGCGCGCTTGGGGAACGCGCCTGCGGTCTTTATGGTATCGTTCTCGCGGTTATCGGCGCTCTTTCGATTTCCGGCTATGTGCTGGCTTTGGGGAATTTCGGCGCCATTGTCGGGGGGGCGGGAGATGTTTGCGCGATGGCGGGCCAGGAGACCGCTCTCAGCCAGGAAGGCGGGGCGTTGGCGGCTGCCGGTCGCTCCGGGACGGCCGCCGCCGGAGGATACGCCTGTGCCGCGTCGGTATTAGCGGCGGTGCTGCTTTTTGCCGCATATATGGGCGAGACCGCACGCCTGACCGGCCTGCCCTTTGAAACGGTTAATTTCGCAGGAGTAGAAGGCCTGGCCGGCGGGTTTCTCGGCGCCGCCCTGCTGTCCGCGTTCTGCGCTTTTTGCTTCAGGCTGCCAGCTGTCCCGGGCATGAGTGTCGGCGTTGTTATCAGGAGATTCCTGCTTGCGGCCTCTCCGGCGCTGATTCTGCCGGCGGCGGCGCTCGCTTTCCGCCGGTCCGGCCAGGGGCCTGAGATACTCTCCGCGATTCTGATATCCGTGATAGTGTGCGGCGGGATAGTATCCGCTTCGCTCTGTAACGCGGCCGCTATTTTTGAAAACCCGCGGATAGGGGAGGGCTCTTCAGCCATGAACGCGCTGCTTAAGCTCCTTCCCGCCATGGCGCTGGTCCTGGCCGCGCTGTTTGTATAGGGCTAAAACAGAGCTCCTGAAGCGGCGGGCCGCAGCAGTTGTCGGACGGTGAATCCGGATTATGTTTATAATAAAAAAAATATTGACGCCGTTTTTGATGCCGCCGGGTGTGTTTGTAACGCTGGCTTTTTGCATAGCCGCGGTGAAATTAATAAAGAGCAGAAAGCAAGCCGCGCTTTGGGCCGCTTTCGCCGTGCTGCTGTGGGGCGCGAGCCTTAATCCCGTCGGAAAAGCGGCGCTCTCGGGGCTTGAATACGCTTATCTGCCGCCTTCGGAAGTGAAAGCTGACGCGGTCGTAATTCTAAGCGCCGGGATACAGGAGGGCGCGCCGCAGCCTTTCGGCTGCGCCGCTCTTTCAGGCGTATCCGTAGAGCGCGCGGCGGAAGCCGCCAGGCTCTACCGAAAATACAACCTCCCGCTGGTGATCACCGGCGGAGCGGCTTTTTCGCGCGGGTCGGAAGCGGGCGCTATTAAACAGTACCTGGTCAGCCTCGGTGTGCCGGAGAACAGGATGCTCACAGAGGAACGCGCGCGCGACACCAGCGAAAACGCGCTCTTCTCCAAACGGTTGTGCGACGAAAAAGGCTACAGGCGGATAGTGCTTGTCACCTCCGCCTATCATATGCGCCGATCCGTCTGGGCCTTTGAAAAGGCCGGATTCAGGGATATCGTCCCCTGGCCGGTCGGATATTCCAGCGCCACGGGGGGGCAAACCTGCTGGATGGATTGTCTGCCGGGCTCCTACGATCTGCTGCGGAGGGCCGCGCAGGAGCGTCTGGGCCTGCTTTACTACCGCCTGCTCATGTGAAGCTATGAGAGAAAGGGGCCGGGCGAGGGGAGCGGCTCAATTTGACTAACGTGGGTAAAGTTTGTAAATTAACGTATCGTGGAATCGCGGCAGGAGTTAAATTCAAAAGGATACAGGGAGAGATAATTGTACTACGATAACAAGAGGGTAAGGATAAACCGTTTTATAAACGTGGCGCAGGTGAGGCTGATCGCGACAGACGGGACCATGATAGGCGTTAAGCCTATACTGGAAGCGCAGAATATGGCGAGGTCAGCGGACCTTGATCTGGTTGAGATCGCCCCGATGGCGAACCCGCCAGTCTGCAAGATAATGGATTTTTCCAAGTACCTCTACGAGCTGGACAAGCAGACGAGAGAGAACCGCAAGAAACAGAAAGCGGGCGTGATGAAGGAGATCCGCTTTAATCCGAGGATAGCCAAACACGACCTGGAGACGAAGATAAGGCATATCGAAACCTTTCTCAAAGGGCAGAACAAGGTGCGCGTGACCGTGGTGTTTCACGGCCGGGAAAACCAGCACCGCAACCTGGGCGAAGCGATACTTATTAACGTGAAGAATACCCTGGCCGCCGTGGGCGTCGTAGAGGGACGCACCCAGATGATGGGCAACAGGATGAGCATAATGCTGACGCCGATAGCCGTTGTGGCGGCAAAGAATCCCGGCTCTGAAAAGTCTCCGAAGCCAGCGAAAGCCGCTGATGCTCCCAAGCAGCAGCCTCCCGGTAAACCGGCTGTTTCTTGATCCGGATTGCCTGGGCGGCTCTTTTTTTAATATAATATACGCAAAGAGAACTATTATGCCTAAATTGAAAAGTCACAGCGGCGCGAAGAAAAGATTTCGCAAATCCAAGGGCGGCAAATGGCTGCACAGGAAGGCCGGCCGTCGCCACCTTCTTACCGGCATGTCGTCCAAGAGAGGCCGCAGCCTCGGAACCGCTAAGGTGCAGGAATCCACCAGCGCCGAGGGAAAACTGCTGCGAAGCTATCTGCCGCATCTGTAAATGCGGCGGACAGCGGATAAAGAAGCAGTCCGCACAGGTCAAACAGGATCGGCTTCTTAAATCTTCGATTCGCATCTCCCGAGCATCAAAACTTCGTACGGCAAAAATTTATGAGAATAAAATACAGCGTAGCCAGAAATAAAAGAAAGAAAAAGATCTTCAAGCTCGCCAAGGGCTATTACGGGGATAAAAAGCATCGCCTTCGGATGGCGACCCAACAGGTAAAGAAATCCCTCACCGCCGCCTACACCCACCGAAAGGACAAGAAAGGCGATATCCGCCAGATGTGGATCGTGCGGCTTAACGCAGCCACGCGCGAAGAGGGCATGACTTACAGCACCTTTATTAACGGCCTCAAGAGAGCCAGCATCCTGCTTAACAGAAAGATGCTTTCCGAGATAGCCATCAAGGACCCGGCGTCCTTCTCCCGGCTTATTGAACTCGCCAAGGCCTCCTTAACTAAAACAGCATGAACCAGGACGATTGGAAAGCGAGCCTATCCCTTATAAGGGAGGGCTTTCTTTCCGCGCTGGCTAAAACCGGCGCGGACGGACTGGCTGAGCTTGAAACGCGTTATATGGGAAGGAAGGGAGAGCTGTCCCTGCTTCTGCGCGATCTAAAGGATTTATCGCTTGAAGAGCGCAAGGCCATGGGGGCGCTCGGCAACAATCTGAAGGCGGAGCTGTCCTCGGCGCTCGAAGCCAGGAAGTCTGAAAGCGGCTCCGCAGCGGCGGCTCCGGAGGCGGCCCGGCCGGACCTGACTTTACCGGGATATCCGTTCCCGAAGGGCAGTCTGCATCCCCTCACCGTTACAGCCAATAAGATGTGCGAAGGCTTTCAGAAGCTGGGCTTCTCGATAGCCGACGGGCCGCATATAGAAGAGGACTATTTTAATTTTGAGGCTCTGAATTTCGCGCCGGACCATCCCGCGCGGGACATGCAGGATACTTTTTACCTGGACCTCAAAGACGCCGGCGGCAAGGACCTGCTTTTAAGAACGCACACCTCCCCGGTACAGATACGGACCATGAAGAGCCAGCGGCCCCCGCTGCGAACGATAACAGCCGGCCGCACCTTCCGTTCGGAGGCAGTGGACGCCGGACACTCTTTCAACTTTCACCAGCTGGAAGGCTTCTGCCTGGACAAGAACATCACAATGGCGGACCTGAAGTGGACGCTTGACGCTTTCATCCGGGACATGTTCGGCTCCTCCGCCCGTACAGCTTTTACTCCTTCCTTTTTTCCTTTCGTAGAGCCAGGGGCGCAGGTCGCGGTGTCCTGCGTGTTCTGCTCCGGATCAGGCGCGAAGTGCCCGGTCTGCAAAGGCACCGGCTGGTTTGAGATGCTGGGTGCCGGAGTCATCCATCCCAATGTGGTGCGGAACTGCGGTTACGATCCGGAGGAATGGAGCGGCTTCGCGTTCGGCGCCGGCATAGAGCGCTTCGCCATGCTTCTGTACGGCATCAGCGATATGCGCATGCTGTACGAGAACGATTTAAGGGTGCTGAAACAGCTATAGGCTGTAAATCGTGAATCGTAAGCAGTAAATCGAGAAGAAATGAAGATATTGCATTCGTGGCTGATGGATTTTATCGGCGCTCCGCTGAGCGTGGACGACCTTGTCGCCAAATTGAACAGGCTGGGCCTGAACGTGGAGGGGACGGCTAAAACCGGCGCCTCGTTCTCCGGCGTGGTTGTCGGCAAAATACTTACCATCGGAAAACATCCTAACGCCGATAAACTTTCTCTTTGCGAAGTCAGCGACGGCGCCGCTGTGACGAAAGTGGTCTGCGGGGCCAAGAACATCGCGGTGGGCCAGCACATCCCTTTCGCCAAAGTCGGGGCCACGCTCGCGGATGGGGTTCTGAAAAAGGCGAAAATACGCGGGGTGGAATCAGAGGGGATGATCTGTTCGGCCGCGGAGCTTGGCCTTGACGGCTGCGACAGTTCCGGCATACTGGTTCTGCCGGAAAGCGCGCAGGTCGGCTCCGACGCAGCCGCACTTTTCGACAAGCCCGATTGCGTCCTGGAAGTTGAGGTCACGCCAAATCTGGCTTATTGCCTTTCGCATTACGCACTGGCCAGAGAACTCTGCGCTTTCTACGGCCTTCCGTTCAAAAAACCGGCGGTCCCGGAGCTCTCCGCGTCCGGCGCGGCCGTGTCCATAAGGATAGAGAATCCGGCGCTCTGCCGCCGGTATACCGGCGTAGTGGTTGAAAATATTCCTTCCGACGGTGGGAGAGCCGTAAAGACCCCGGATTGGATGGCCAGGCGTCTGCGCGCGATGGGTTCCAATCCAAAGAACAATCTGCTGATAGATGTTTCTAATTACGTGATGTATGAGCTGGGCCAGCCGGCGCATTGTTTCGACCTGGCCAGACTTGCCGGGGCTGAGATCAACGTGCGTCCAGCAAGGGCCGGTGAAACGCTGAAGTCTCTTGACGGGCAGGAGCTGAAGCTGGACGGGACAATGCTGGTCATCGCTGACGGGGCCCGCCCTGCCGCGCTCGCGGGCGTTATCGGCGGCATGGATTCCGCCGTTTCGGACGCCACCACGGGCGTGCTGATAGAGTCGGCTTCGTTCAATCCGTCCGCGATCAGGCTTTCCGCGAAAAAAACCGGCGTCAGGACCGAGTCTTCATACCGCTTTGAACGCGGAACCGATCCTGACCTTACGCTCCTGGCTGCCGCGAGGCTCGCTCAGCTGGTACTGGCGTCAGCCCCTGGCGCCGAAGTTACGCAGGTTACGGATAACTATCCCTCAAAATATATTCCCAAGGTCATAGAGGCGGGCGCGGAACGGATAAATGCCATTTTGGGTTCGGCAATTCCCGAAAAAGATATTTTTGCCTGCCTGAAGGCCATACAGCCGGAACTTAGCGGGGGGTCCCCCTGGCAGTTCCAGGCGCCAAGCTACCGGCAGGATATTCAGAGCGTGTGGGACCTGGCCGAGGAGGCTGCGCGCTATGTCGGGTATGACGTGATACCGTCTAAAACCGATATGCGGATGCTGAGCGCCGGCTCCACCCCCTCTTTTGAAGTCACGGCCGGACTGAAAAACCGGCTTGCCGCGCTTGGATTTTCCGAGATCTACAACTACGATTTCGTTTCCAGGAAGGACCTTGGCGCCTGCCTTCTTGACGCGGCTCAGGCGGTGCTGCCGAAGAATCCGCTCTCTTCAGACTATGAGCTTCTGCGCACCTCTATGGCGCCAGGAGTTCTGAAAACACTTAAATACAATCTGAACCGCGGCAGGAACTCGGTGTCCATATTCGAAGTAGGGAACGTTTACCGAAAGACAGCCGCCGGCTATTCAGAAGAGACCATGTGCGCCGGCCTTATGTGCGGTAATTTTCCCGCGTCGGGCTTCTGGCGCGGCGGGAGTTCTCCGGCGGACCTGTATTTTCTTAAGGGCGCGATGAGCCAGGCGCTCAGCGGCTTCAAAGGGTTCAGGCTTGAGCAACCTAAAAATCCTCCGGCATATTTCCACCCCGGGATCTGTCTGGAAATGCGGCTCGGAAATTCGCCGGCCGGCTGGCTGGGGCTGATACATCCGGCGGTGGCAAAGAACGCCGATTTCAAGGACGGCCAGATATATTATTTCGAGCTGCCGCTGGCGGCGCTGGTGGCCGCGTATAAGCCTGAGTTCCGCTCACGGCTGCCGCAGGTGAAGCCCGTGCCGGCGTTCCCGGGCATCAGGCGGGATCTCTCGGTGGTTGTCGCGGACAGATATGAATGGGCGGAAGTGGAGAGGGAGGCGGCGAAAACCCCCGACCTATCCTCGGTCGCGCTGATAGATGTTTACAAGGGCAGGAACATAGGGGAAAATCTGAAGAGCCTGACCATCCGTTTCACATTTTCATCCATGGAGAAAACGCTTACGGACGCCGAGGTGAACGCGCATATTGCCGCCATTCTGTTGAAGCTCTCCCAGAATTTAGGCGCCAAGCTCCGCGGCTGATTTTCCTGACGAGGCGGATATCAGTGATTTAAGGGCTTTTGATCCCGCGGTAGCGGGATCATTTTTTATCGGGTCTGATTGAGTAATAATAACCGTTGGAGAGATCTTCAGCCAGATAGTCGATGATGCTGAAAGTCTTGTCGTCCGCCGAGTAAAGCATAAAGGCGGTGTAACCCCACCGCGCTGGATTTCCTCTAAGCTCCGTTCTTGGAATACGTACCGTCACCGCGCCGTCCGAGAAAGAAGCCGGGAAGCTTTTCAATATTTGGGGGCCTTTGCCGGTGGCGGCGTAGAGCGCGGCGTTTTTGGGCGACGCTGTCAGGGCGTATTCCCAGGCGTCGTCCGGGAACAACCTTCCTGCGCGTCCGTCCAGAGGCCGCGCGGTCCCGGCCCTTGGCCTGTTATTAATATCTATATAGACGTCGAATCTGGCCCCGGTATTAAAAACCGCGGCCGCCGGGGTTTCCATAGGGAAGAAGCGGAAGGTTATTTCGCTGTCGGTCCAGGCGACGGACACTTTGGTCAATTTCCATATTTTGTAGGGATCCTGCGCACCGGCCGCCGGGAGGTCCGGCGGGACTGGCTGGCGCAGAGCATTCATCAAAGTGAACTCTGCATTGCTCTTTTTTACCGCGACCTTGTCCTCGCTTTCCGTTTTATCGTCTATGTCCGACAGCGCGGAGAAAAGCCAGCCGGGAGGCACCTTGTTCATGAGGCGGTAGGAATTCACAAGGGCGTTCTGTATCTCTATCTCTGCTTCACTGGCCGTCTCGGTGTCCGGGGCGGCCAGACGCAGGAGTTTCGGCCCGGATTCCACTGAAAAATACTCGGCGAAAGCCGGCTCGGCGGCCTTGTAATTACCTTGTTTGGCGTTGAAATACTCCATGAGTTCGCCCCGGGTCCTGGTGAAGGCCGTCAGCGTCCCTGCTTGTGCCGGGGTACCGGCCCAGGGAGTATAGTCGCCGCTCCACGGCGCGGTCCTCAGAGCGGCCTGGTCCGCCGGCATGGCGGTCGAAACGGCGGTCTGAAGCGCTTCTGAGACCGTCATGAAAGGCGGGTTTCCGGCAGAAGAAAGGAAGGTCAGAAGGGCGGCTCTTGTCTCTTCACCCGGTTGGCCCAGAGTTTCGTCGAAGACCAGGAATGCTGGCTCATCCGCCACGGGCGCGAAGCCGTGAGAGGTCGGAGTGGAAAAGAGAACAATTCTGACGCCTTCGGCGTTTATGACCCTGTAAGATTCCGTGGCCGACGCAGGTGCGCCGGCGGCCAGCCATTTAAAGCCCAGCGCTCTTGCCAGCGGAATATAACCGGCCACGGCTCCGCCCGGCGCGCTGACAAAGGCTTCCGGCGGCCGCTTGTACTGTCTGGCATACGCTTCGCGCGCGTCGCTCATTCTGAGGGAAATGAAGAACGGGTCGTTGGTATAAGAGGCGTCTGAGGGTTTGTTCCTCCATTGTACGGAATCCTCCCGGGCATAATAAAAAAGCGGGATAAGGGGGTCACCCGAAGGGCGGGCGGCCGGTTCCAGACGTCCCTGAGACGATAGGGCTGTTACCCTTGCCATCAGCTCCGGGGATACTTTGCCTAGCGCCGCTGTAAGCTTAAGGTCCCGCCCGGTTTCAAGGAGCGAGATGACGTCTTCCAATGGCGCGTGTTCTCCCGGTATCCATAAGATGGCGGGACCGGCGGTTAATGGAGGCGCAAAGGCACAGAGGCAAAGGGGGACAAAGAAGAGGAGCAAAGGTGACTTCATGGCTTATTTTACGGTCCTAACCGAGACCTTTTTGTCTTCAAACATTGCTGTTTCGGGGTTAAGGGGGTCCAGTATAAGTTGGCCGTCTATGTTATAGAGATACTGATAAGCCCCGGGCGGCAGGGTGATGATGGTGGCCCAGGTGTTCTTTTCCCGCCGGACCAGCGCTATTGAGTCCTTGTTCCATTTGTTGAAATTGCCGGCGATGCTTACCGCCTTTGCGTTGGCTATTTTGACGGTAAACTTGACGAAACGCAATTCCGGCTGGGCCATATCCGCCCGCTGGTCCGGAGCCCTGGTATGCATCGGCGGGATCTGTGCGTTACGGGATGGCTTGATGCTGGCGACGCTCCAGTGGCCGATAAAATTAAAATATTTAAATATGGCGTTATTGAACAGGACGCTGGGCACGCTTACAAAGAGAAGCGAGAAGAGCGCGAGGATGAGAAGCGCCGATTTTCTTTCCAGCATAATCGCTCCAGATTATTCCAGCCCGTCGCGCAGTCTGTGGCTCGCGCCGAGCTTTTTGGCCAGGGCGGCGAATTTTGTTAAGTCTGCGGAGTTGTTGCGTATCGCGGTGGCTACCGTTTCCGGGATCGCGCGGGCGGAGGCGCGTATAAAATCCAGCACGCCTTCAAACCCTTTGCCGGCGTATTCCTGGCCGGGGCGCATCATGGCCTGCCACTGATCCGGGTCCGCCGTGTTAAGGCTAACGTGCACGGCATCCACCAGACCTTTCAGCGCCGGGACGATGTCTTTCCCGTTTACCAGGGAGCCGAGGCCGTTAGTATTCAGGCGCACGCGCAGACCGGCGGGTATCGGGGGCAGTCCGCCCCGGATAGCGCCGGCCACGGCCAGCAGCAGATCCAGGCGCATAGTGGGCTCTCCGTAACCGCAGAAAACAAGTTCGTTAAAAGGGGCCTGCTCCCATTCCGTCCGTATCAGCTTTAGCAGCGCGTCAGCGTCCGGCTCCTCCCCGTGAAGGTTTAAATCGCTGCCGTGGTATTTCATCTCCCACTTGTGTTTTATGCAGAAAACACAGGCTGTCGGACAGCGATTCGTGATGTTGACATACAGCCCCGTCAGATGCCTGTAGACGAGCGCCGGCTTGGCAATGCCCATAAACTATATTCTATCATTTCTGTTATGAAAATCCTGATCGCGCCAAATGCGTTTAAGGGCACTCTGGGGCCGGGGGCCGCCGCGCGCGCTATAGCGCGCGCCCTGGAAATCATCGCGCCCGGCGCGGAAATGGAACTGCTGCCCATCTCGGACGGAGGCGACGGTTTGCTGGAGTCGTTCCAGAGGCCGGGGCATAAGTCTCGTGCCGGCGCATCGGCGTCAGGTGGCTGTCTCCGTGTCCTGCGGACCTCCGGGCCGGCGCTTAGGCCGGTGCGGGCGCGCTGGCTGCTATCCGGCGACGCGGCTATCATAGAGATGGCAGAAGCCGCCGGGTTGAAGCGTCTGGCCTGGCACGCGCCTGCGCCGCTTACCGCGACCACCTTCGGAGTTGGGCGTCTTATCAGGGCGGCCGCGCGCGGCGGAGCGCGTTCCGTGCTGGTAGGCCTGGGCGGCAGCGCCTCCAGCGACGGCGGCGCCGGCTGCGCGGCCGGCTTTGGCTTCAGGCTGCTGGATAAGAGCGGGGCGCCCGTGCCTCCCGGCGCAGAAGGCCTGCTGCTGCTTGAAAGGATCCTTCCGCCGGCCGACGCGTCGGTTCTGGCGCGTATAAGTGTTACTGCCCTGACAGATGTGGATAATCCGCTTTGCGGGCCGGGCGGGTCCGCACGCGTCTACGGCCCCCAGAAAGGCGCGGGGCCGGCCGAAGTAGCGGTCATGGAAAAAGCCCTTCTCCACTATGCCCGGGTGGTCAAGCGGGAGTTGGGCCCTGACATAGGCTGCCTGAAAGGCGGCGCGGCGGCCGGTGGACTCGGCGCCGGCCTGTTCGCTTTTTTCGGGGCGCGCCTGGTTGCCGGCGCGGATTATGTTCTTGACCGCCTGGGTTTTGAAGCGGCGGCGGCATCATCCGACCTGGTGATTACCGGCGAGGGCCGCTTTGACGCCCAGAGTTTCCGCGGCAAGGCCCCGGTGGCGGCCGCGCGGCAGGCGCTCCGGCATAAAAAGCCAGTTTTGCTGGTATGCGGCTCCTGCGCGGTCAAAGACCGCCGGCTGCTGGCGGCTAACGGCATAGCCGGGGTGATCGCCCTGGACGAGGTTCTGCCGCTCCCGGAAATTATGGCTTCACCTGCCCGGGCGCTGACTAAAGGCCTGCTTCTTTCCCGGGGCGCTGTAGCTGATTTTATAAAAAAACCCTGAACCTTCCCGCCCGCCCGCCTTTTAGTTGGACTAAACAGTTATTTTTTTAATAATATATATATCCTACCCTGGGTGGTTCAGGCTAGGCCGGAAGACTGTGCGGATCGACTGCGCTGCAGTTAAGTCTTGCTACGGAGATTGATGCGTCGACTGGGCTGTCGTTGCGTGTTACTAAGGAGACCGGGTGGGTCGACTACGCCGCTTCTAAGTTTTGCTAAAGGAGACTGTACGAGTTCTCATTCAAACCAGATAACTTTCGGCACGGACGGTTTCAGGGGCATAGTTGCCCGGGATTTTACCTATGACGCCGTGCGTAAAATAGCGCAGGGCCTCGCCGACTACATCGCTTATAAGAACATGCGTGTGGCGGAAAAGCCCAGCGTATTCATAGGCTTTGACCGGCGTTTCATGTCGGACCGCTTCGCGGCAGCGGCCGCCGATGTGCTGACAGCCAACGGCGTAACCTGCGTGGTTTCGGACGGCCCCCTGCCGACTCCGGCTGTGAGTTACCTGACCGTGGCTAAATTCGGCCTGGGCATGGTTATTACCGCGAGCCACAACAGGTATTTTTATAACGGCGTAAAGATCAAACAGAACGGACGTTCAGCGCCGCCCTCTGTCACGGCCGAGCTGGAAAATTATATTTCAAAGGCGGTGCCGATGCACGGCTCCGCGACCCCGGCCCCGCGCAAATCGTTCATGAAGAACTATGCTGAGTATCTCGGATCGAAGGTTAATATAAGCAGGGTTCTTTCTAAACTGCCAGGGCCGGTGATAGTCGATTTTATGTACGGAGCTGGAGCCGAGGCCGCGGCTGAGGCGTTCTCCTCGAAGAACGTGATCAAGATCCGCGCGGCGTCCGATCCCATGTTCGGCGGCATCGCCCCGGAGCCGGTTGAGAAGAACCTCGCGGAACTGATCGATACGGTGAAGAAGAAAAAAGCCGTAATGGGGATAGCATTGGACGGTGATGCAGACCGCTTCGCCCTCGTGAGCGACAAGGGCGTCTATATGACCCCCTGCCAGATAGCTCCCATGCTGCTGGATTATCTTCTAAAGCGCGGCGCTATCAAGGGCAAGGTGGCCCAGTCCGTTTCCATGGGTTATCTGACCCGGCGTATTACCAAGGCGGCCGGCCTGCAGTTTGAGGAGACCCCGGTCGGCTTCAAATATATAGCCGAAAAAATGATTTCCGAAGATGTGGCGTTCGGAGCGGAAGAATCCGGAGGCTACGCCTGGAAAGGCAATATCCCGGAGCGCGACGGCGTTCTTACCGCCCTGATGTTCCTGGAGATGGCGGTTAAAACGGGGAAGACCGTTTCCGCCCTATACAGCGACATCGAAGCCCGTTACGGTAAGTCGGTTTTTATCCGCCGGGACGTAGAGCTTGAAAAAGCCATACCGAATAAACACTCTTTCGCGGTAAAGCTCAAAAAGAGGCTGCCCAAGACCATCCTGGGCAGGAAAGTGCTGGACACCAACACTATAGACGGCCTGAAGATCATCCTGGAGGATGACTGCTGGCTGCTTATGCGACCGTCCGGCACCGAGCCCTTGTTGAGGACTTACGCTGAAACCGAATCACAGGACAATACGAAAAAGTTCCTTGAATTCGCGGCAAAACTGATGGAGCAGAAATAGGCGCGGCGCAGTAATATCACAATAATGGAGGAAACGTATGAACTTTACAGGTAAGAGATTTGTGTCTTCGGAATCTGTCACAGAGGGGCATCCGGATAAAGTTTGCGATCAGATCTCGGACGCGGTGCTTGACGAGATCATGAGGAAAGATCCCGCCGGGCGCGTCGCCTGCGAGACCTTCATTACCCGGGGTATGGTTGTGGTCGGCGGAGAAATCACCACCACGACCTACGTCGACATAGACTCGCTGGCCCGCCAGGTGATAAAGGATATAGGATATACCCACACCAAATACGGCTTTAATTATGAGACCTGCGCGGTGATCAACGTCATCGGCCGCCAGTCTCCGGATATCGCTCAGGGCGTGGACACCGGCGGCGCCGGCGACCAGGGCCTGATGGTCGGCTACGCTTCCGACGAGACGCCGGAGCTTATGCCGCTGCCGCTCATGCTGGCGCAGAAACTGGCCATGCGGCTCTCCGAGGTCCGGAAAAAGAATATCCTTCCCTACCTGGGCCCGGACGGCAAATCGCAGGTCACCGTTGAATATCACGACGGCAAGCCTGCGCGCATAGACACCATCGTCGTTTCCTCCCAGCATACAGAAGAGATCCTGGATAAATCAGGCCATCAGATTACGGAAAAAGCCAGGAAAGAAATCATTGACGCGGTCATCATGCCGGTTATAGACAGGAAGATGATAGATAAAGATACCAAGTTCTTCATCAATCCCACCGGCAAGTTCGTAGTGGGCGGGCCCCAGTCCGATACCGGCGTGACCGGCCGCAAGATCATTGTGGACACCTACGGCGGCGTGGCGCCGCACGGCGGCGGCGCTTTCTCCGGTAAAGATCCGACAAAGGTGGACCGTTCAGCCGCTTATATGGCGCGCTATGTGGCCAAAAACATCGTAGCCGCAAAGCTGGCTAAAGAGTGCACCGTGCAGCTGGCATACGCTATTGGCGTGGCCGAACCCGTGGGCCTGTACGTCGATACGCACGGCACCGGCGTGGTGCCTGACGAAAAGCTGGCCGCAATAGTGAAGGCCAGTTTCGACTTCACTCCCAAGGGTATAATCAGGAACCTCAGGCTGCGCAAGCCAATCTTCAGAAAGACCGCCGCTTACGGCCACTTCGGCCGGACCGGCTTTGAGTGGGAGAAGACCAACGCGGCCGGCATGCTGCGCAAAAAAGCGGCCGGCTTTCACCAGGCTAAGTGCGCCTGCTGTTGCTGATCATAGCTAAAGGGATATAAGGATGAAGGAAGAGGGGGCCGGCGTGGGAAAACAAAATGTTTTCCTGTTTCACGGCCTTAGTCCCCGCTCCTTCGTCCTTAGTCCTTCAACCGGGAAAATTCAAGATGATTCTTGCCGGCTAACGGGGGGAGGCAGACAATGAAAGTGCTGATAGTGGAAGATAACGCGCTAATGCGCTATACCATCAAAACCCTCCTGCTCAAGCTCGGTCACGAAGTGGTTGGCGAGGCGGAGGATGCGGAAAGCGCGCTAAAGGCGTATTCCGAGCTGAAGCCGGAAGTGGTCTTTCTGGACTTGATTCTTCCGGGAAGGTCGGGCCTGGAAATATTGGGAGACATCAGGGCCCTTGACCCCGCGGCCAGGGTGGTGATCCTGACCGCAGTTGACCAGGCTGAACTGGACCGCAGACTATCCGACAAGGGCGTTATGACGATCATACGCAAGCCATTCTCATATGAGGAGTTTAAGGAGCGCGTGAGCCGCATAGCTGCCGAGATAGTATGAACGACCACACAAACGCCATACTCAGCCGCATTACGGTCACAAGCCTTAAAAAGTGCGTTGAAAAGCTCACGCGGGTTTCGGCTGGGGCCTGGAGCATAGCCTGCGTCGACATGTCAATGGGGACGCTAGACGAGGCCGTTAAGCGCCATTCCCTTGAGGACGGGGAAGCGGACTCGACCGCCGTTTATTTTGAAGTGAAAGGCGATCTGCCTTTTATAGCGATCATCCTGTTTGATCCGCGGGACATAAACGTGATCACTAAGTGCATGCTCGGATATTCTTTTTCCCCGTTGCCGGCAGTAAACCTGACCGGAGAGCTGCTTCTTTCCGAGCTTGGCAACATTATCCTGAATTCGTTCGTCAGCGCGCTTTCCAACGCTCTCAATCAGGTATTCGTGCCGACCGCGCCCAGGTGCCTGAAAGGGCAGCCCAGATATCTGCTTGAGGCCATGGGAGTCGCCCGTGAGGTTAAGCAGCGCTACCGCATCGTAAGTATCAAGCTGGATATTCAGTGCGGAAAAAGCTCTACTAAAAGCGAAGTCCTGGGTCTGATCCCGGAAAAACTCGAAGAGGAGCTTTTAAAAATAGAAAAGCAGAAGCAGGTCTGACCTGCCCGCTTAGGCCGCTGACCCCGCCGGATGCCGGCGGCATATAGCCGGCAGAAAAGAATTATGACCCCAAAAAACAGGCTTGCCGCGCTCATTGCCGCCTTGCTGGCGTTACCTTTTACGTGCCAGGGGCTCATGGCCCAGGTGCAGCTTGATAAAATAGACTGGCAAATATCGCTGGCGGCTGGCGAAAAGCCGCTGCCTTTCAAAACTATCCGGGAGCTGAAATTGGAGCCCTATCAGAAGTATCCGCATAAATTGCGGGCCGTGGTTGTCGCTCAGAACGCTTCCGCCAGGCCTGCAGAGGGTCTTGTGCTCAGGTGCGCCCTGAGCCTGCATCTGGTGAGAGTCTCTGACGCCGCGGACGCCGGGTTCTGGGCGGTGCCGTTTCGTACCGAGGAACTGCGCATTTCCAGGATAAAAGCCGGGGAAACCTACGAGGCTAAACTGATACATTTTGTGCTTAATGAGCAGCTGAAAAAATTAAGGAACACCGGATTCTGGGCGGACGCGCTTAAGCTCCAGGTCATGCTGGACCCTAAAATCGGCGACGACCCGGCTAAAATCATGAAAGAGGACGTAATAGGAATAGTTAAACCCTGACCCGCGCAACATCTTCCGGTAATAGCTCAGAACAAACAAATGCTAGATATCAACCTTATCAGGAGCGACGCTGAAAGGGTGAAGCAGGCCCTGCTTAAAAGAATCGATTCCGTGTGCCTTGACGAAATCCTGGCGCTCGACCGCAAAAGGCGCGATCTTATTGTTGAAAGCGACAATCTGAAAATGCGCAAGAACAGCTTTTCCGCCGGGATCAATAAGACGGATAAGGACGGCCAGCAGGCGCTGTTCGCGGAAATGAAGGAAGTATCCGCAAAGATAAAGGCCCTGGATGCCGAGGCCGCCGCGGTGGAGGCCGGCCTGGCGAAGCTGATGGCGGAGCTTCCCAACCTGCCCGCAGACGACGTGGCGGCCGGCGGGAAGGAGAATAATTCCGTCCTGAGGGATTGGGGCGCTAAGCCTGAATTCCGCGCCGGATTTAAAAGCCATCTTGAACTTTCAAAGAGCCTCGGGCTTATCGACTACGAGCGCGGCGCGAAGCTTGGTGGGACCGGCTTCTGGCTTTACAGGGACCTTGGCGCGAGGCTGGAATGGGCGCTGCTGAATTTCTTCGTAGAGACGCACCTTGATAATAAGTATTCCTTCATACTGCCGCCCCATATCCTGAATTACGAATGCGGCTATGCCGCCGGACAATTCCCGAAATTCAAGGACGATGTATTCCTTCTGGCCTCAGGAGACGAAAAGGTCCGGTTTATGCTCCCAACCTCGGAGACGGCCCTGATAAGCCTGCACAGGGATGAGGTGCTTAAAGAGGAAGAGCTGCCCAAAAGATACTTTGCCTACAGCCCCTGCTACAGGAAGGAGGCCGGCGGCTACGGCTCCAATGAAAGGGGCATGATACGCGGGCACCAGTTCAATAAAGTAGAGCTGATACAGTTCACCAGCCCCGAGGCTTCACCGGCCGCGTTCGACAGTATGGTAACAACCGTGGAAGGAGTAATGCAGCGGCTCGGACTTCATTACAGGGTGGTGAAGCTGGCGGCTAAGGACTGCAGCGCCTCAATGGCCAGGACTTATGACATCGAGGTCTGGATCCCCAGCATGCAGGCTTATAAAGAGGTCAGTTCCGTTTCCAGCGCGAACGATTACCAGGCCCGCCGCGGAAATATGCGCTTTAAGCGCGCGGCAACCGGGAAAAACGAATTTATGCATACTCTTAACGGCTCCTGCCTGGCAACAAGCCGGCTGTTCCCGGCCATACTGGAGCAGTTCCAGAACGAGGACGGCTCCGTGACGGTGCCGGAAGTCCTTAGGAAATATATGGGGACAGACAGGATAACGGCCTGAGGCGAGGATTAAGGCCCAAGGATAAAGGATGAAGGAAAGAAAACAGAGAAACATTCTTTTTGTTCTGTGCTGCGCGGCCATCCTTGGCCTGAGCGCCGGAGTTGGCGCGGAGACGCCGGAACAACTGCCTGAAGAGCTGAGGCTTTTATCTAAAAAAGGCATAGATGCCATCTACGCCGTGGACCTGCCGGAGGCCAAAAAAAACTTCGAGCTGGCGGTGCAGAAATACCCGGATCATCCGTATCCGCGTTTTGGCGTAGCCATGACCAAGTGGGCGGAGCTCGAATACCTGGAAGACGAATCCAATCCCAAGCTGGCCGAGGAATACGGCGCGCTTACCGACCACGCGATAGAAGTCGCTAAAACCTGGATCAAAAAGCACCCGGCCGACGGCAACGCCTATATGTGCCTTGGCGGCATGTACGGCCTGCGGGCGCGGCTGGCCGTGATGCAGCACCGCTGGTTCAGAGCTTATTTCGACGGTAAGAAAGCTATCTCCAACACCCGCAAATCGCTGAAGGTGGACCCGGCGATATACGATTCTTACCTTGGCCTTGGCATGTACGAATATTACGCGGGCACCCTGCCGGGAGTGATAAAGATACTGGCCAAGCTGGTTGTGAGCGGCGACGCTGAGAAGGGCATCGGATATATAAAGCTCTGCAGGGAGAAAGGCTACTTCAACTCCATCGCCGCCGAGCTGCTGCTCATCGAGATCTTTACCGAGCCGGACAGCCGGTTCAGGGATTCTGCGACCGCTGTCAAATGGTCTGCGGAGCTGCGCAGGATATACCCGATGCATCCGCAGATGCATTTTGTGCAGATTGTCTCCCTGTTCGAGGATAGGCAGTATGAAGAGGCCAGGAAGGAAGCGCTTGAATACCTGAAGCGCATTGAAGACGGGGTGCCGGCTTACCGCCGGAGGTACCTGCCGCGCGTGCTTTCGGCCCTGGGCTCCATCTGCCTCGCAGAAAACAAGCGTGAGGAAGCTCTGGAGTATTTCAGCAAAGCCAGTGATACTCTCAAAGAAGACCCTTCTGCCCATCCGGCGCGCTGGGCCGTCTGGGCGCTGGTCAAACAAGGGAATGTGTGGGACCTCAAGGGGCAGAGGGCGAAAGCCACCGAACTTTACAAGCAGGCCCGCTCCTATAGCGACGAATGGGGCTTTCACGAATTTGTAGACAGGTATCTTAAAACACCGTTCTCCGAAGCGGAGCTGCCGGGCGCCCTGCCCCCGCCGTAAGGATGACGATATCCGAGTTCGAGAAGCTGGCGGAAAAAGCCGTCAGGCGCCTGCCTGAATTTTTCAAGACCAAAATGCAGAACGTGGTGCTTACCGTGGCCGACAGGCCCGAAGCAGCGCAGGCGCGCCGTTTCGGGCGCGGCCTGCTGGGTCTGTACGAGGGTGTTCCTATCCTGAACAGGGGCGCTGCCTACAGCGGGGCCATGCCGGATAAGATAACTCTCTTTCAGAAAAACATAGAAGCGCGGTGTTCGGGCCCGGAAGAGATAGAAAAGGAAGTGTGTCACGTAGTGATGCACGAGATAGCGCACCACTTCGGCATCACCGACGAAGAACTGCGGCAGAAAGGCCTGTATTGAATTGGCGCTGATGCCTGGCTGTCAGATCAAGACGCCGTTGCGCAGGTACCCTGAGGCGCCGGTGATCTTCACATCCGCGAAATCGCCGGCTTTCAGCCGCCGGATGCTTTTCACTTCAACCTTCCCGTCTATATCCGGCGCGTCTCGGTAGGTGCGTCCGGAATCGCCGGAGTCCATCAGAACCCTCACGGTCCTGCCCTTCAAAGCGGCGTTCTTTGCGTCGATCACGCGGCTTTGGGCCTCTACAAGCGCTTCCATCCGGTCGATCATCACTTTTTTCGGCACCTGGCCCGGCAGGTCAGCGGCAGGGGTGCCCGGTTCACGGGAATAGGTGAACACGCCGACATTGTCGAAGCCGGTCTCTGCAACAAATCCAAGAAGCTTTTTGAAATCCTTCTCCGTCTCACCGGGAAATCCCGCGATGAGATTGGTTCTTAAGGCTATGTCAGGCATAGCTTTGCGTATGGCGGAGATCCTGGCCCTTATGGACTTCTCGGTAGACCTGCGGTTCATCCTTTTCAGGACAGTGTCAGAAATGTGCTGGAGCGGCATATCGAGATAATTACAGATCTTCTTCTCGTTCCGCATGAGCTCCAGTATTTTGGGGGAAATCAGTTCCGGATAAACATACATCAGCCTTAGCCATTGTATTCCCGGTATATGGACCAGTTCCCGCAGAAGTTCATAAAGCTTCGGCCTGCCGTACAGGTCCGCTCCGAACGAGGTGGTGTCCTGGGCTATAAGCGAAAGTTCCACGGCCCCTGAAGCGGCCAGATCCGCGGCTTCTTTTACCGTCTCCTCCAGCGGCTTGGACCTGAAAGGTCCGCGCAGCGCCGGGATTAGGCAATAGGCGCAATGATTGTCGCAGCCGTCGGCTATCTTGAGGTAGGCGGTATGTCGCGCGGTGAGCCTGGCCTTGAATTCAGGCGCGGTAAGCGGTGCGGTTCCGGGTATAACGCAGCGGTTCCCGTTTTTAAAAGCTGAGGCTATGCTGTCCAGGGCGTTTATGCCGGCTACGGCGTCTATCTGCGGAAATTTTCGGAGGAGCAGTTCTCTCTCGCGCTCCACCAGGCAGCCGGTCACCGCTATCCTGGCCAGTTTGCCGCGTTTTTTGAGGGCGATGACGCGCTCTATCTCGGCTTCTGATTCTTTGACAGCGGAGCCCATGAAGGCGCAGGTGTTTATGAGCGCCACATCGGCCTCGGCTTCTTTCGTGGTCAGCTCAAATCCGGCTGCGGCCAGACGCCCGGCCATGACTTCCGCGTCGGTCAGGTTCTTGGGGCAACCGAGGCTGATAATAAACACTTTCTTGGGCATGGCAGGAACGCAATCCGCGCTGTCCGGCTCTCTCGCTGCCTCTTTAGTGCTTCTCAAGCCGCTTGATGATCCAGTAGGTGATGAGCCCTGTCATTCCCATTGCCGTAACGAAGGTAAGGAACGCGATATGGGGGTCCGATATGCCGGTGATCGTGCACAGCTCGGACATGCCGCCTACCCCGGCGAAAAAACTGGGTACGGCTACAGCGATAACGACCGCGTTCAGGTTCTTCATCATCACATTCAGATTGTTGCTCACGATGGAGGCCCTGGCGTCCATCAGGCCTGCCAGGATGTTGGAGTAGATCTCAGCCTGGCGTGCGCACTGATGGTTTTCGATGATGATGTCGTCCAGAAACTCCGCGCTGCGCTGCGAAAAACCGATTTTATCCGAAGCGTGTTTAAGGCGCTCTATCGCGTAGGTGTTGGAGTTTGTTGCGTTCAGATAATAGACGAGGCTTTTTTCCAGCGTGAAGAGGTTGAGCAGGTACTTGTTCTCCATCGAGGAGTTTATCTTGCGCTCTATCTCGTCCGCTATCATGTTGATGACTTTCAGGTGCTCCATGAAATGGAAGATGGAGTTGTATACCAGTTTCAGGAAGATTTCTTTAATGCCTCCGACATGCTTGAAATACTTGCCGGAGAACAGATTGAGATCCTCAGAGATGGCCACTATCAGCTTGTCCTTGAACAGGAACAGTCCCATGGAGGAGACCTTGAACAGGAACTGGTCCTTTGAAGAGTAGTTCTTGGGCCGCTTGAAGATCATTTCCAGGTGGTCCGGCTCAAACTCCATGCGCGCCGGCTCTTCCGGGTCGAAGGCCGAGGCCAGGTTGTGCTCGTCCAGGCTGAAATTCCCTACGACCCACTTCTTCTCGTCGTCGCTGGGGTCGATAAGCAGCCAGACCATAGCGTTGTCCGCCTCGGTAAGGACCAGCTGGTTGTTCTCCAGTTTATATCGTTTTATCATTGTCGGTTGCCGGTCAGCGCGACTTTATTCTGAGTTTGTCCGCCGCTGTCTCCCCGATATGCGAAAGATTTTCTACAACTGTGACCCCGGCTTTTTTCAGCGCCTCCACTTTGGAGGCGTGCGTGCCGGAAGCTCCTTCCACGATGGCTCCCGCGTGGCCCATGCGGCGCCCCGGGGGGGCGGTTTTTCCGGCTACGAAGGCGAAGACCGGCTTTGTCATGTGCGCCTTGATGAATTTTGCCGCGTCTTCCTCAGCGGAGCCACCGATCTCGCCTATCATGACGACAGTATCGGTGTTCTTATCCGCCTGGAAAAGCTTCAGAACGTCCACGAAATTCATGCCCTGCACCGGGTCGCCGCCTATCCCCACGACGGTGGATTGCCCGAGGCCGTGATTGGTGAGCTGCCATACCGCTTCGTACGTCAGAGTTCCGGAGCGGGAGACGACGCCGACGGCGCCCTGCTTATGGATATAGCCGGGCATTATGCCGGCTTTGCATTCGCCGGGGGAAATAACCCCGGGGCAGTTGGGGCCGACCAGCGTAACGCCGCGGCCTTCCAGTTCCAGGAGGCGGAGGCGGTTCTTTACGCGGACCATGTCCAGCACAGGTACGCCTTCGGTGATGGCGATAATGACCTTTACACCGGCCTCCGCGGCTTCCAGAATGGAGTCTGCCGCGAAAGGCGGCGGCACGAAGATAAGAGAGGTGTTGGCCCCGGTTTCCGAGACTGCTTCCTTCGCCGTGTTGAAGACTGGCAGGCCCAGGTGTTTGGTGCCGCCTTTTCCCGGGGTAACGCCGGCCGCGATGTCGGAGCCGTATTCCATGCATTGGCCGGTGTGGAAAGACCCCTGCTCCCCGGTCATGCCGTGCACAAGCAGTTTTGTTTTTTTATTCAGAAGTATGGACATGATGTTCTCCAGTAAAATGATCCGAGGTTTGAAAAACCGTAAATCGTAAGTCGTGAGTAGTGAGAAGTAACCCGCAGACGACCAGAACCTTCCGAACAATTTACGACTTACGACTCACTACTTACGGTTTATTATTCACGATTCACTGCTTACGCGTGATTGTTCGCCGCCGCAACAGCTTTCCTGGCCGCCTCCCACAGTGAGTCGGCCTGCTCCAGCTGTATGCCGGAATTTTTCAGGATCTCTTTACCCTCTTTTACGTTCGTGCCCTCCAGGCGCACTATCAGCGGGACCTTGAGCCTGACTTTTTTCACTGCTTCCGCCACGCCAAGGGCTATGTTATCGCATTTCATTATGCCGCCGAAGATGTTCACCAGAACGGCCTTTACTTTCGCGTCTTTCAGGATTATCTGAAAAGCTTTGGTGATCTGGTCCACGCTGGCTCCGCCGCCCACGTCCAGAAAGTTGGCCGCGCTGCCGCCAGCGAGCTTTACCGTGTCGAGCGTGGCCATGGCCAGACCGGCCCCGTTCACCATGCAGCCGATGTCCCCGTCCAGCCCGATATAGTTGATGCCGATGGACTTGGCCTCCTTTTCGATCTCGGAGGATTCGTGGTCGGGTTTCTCCGCCAGGTCCTTATGTCTGAACAGAGCGTTGTCGTCCGTAACTACTTTGGCGTCCACAGCCAGCAGTTTACCGTCTTTGGTGATGACCAGAGGGTTGATCTCCACCAGACTTGCGTCGTAGTCCGTGAAAAGTTTAACCATGTTCTTGGCAGTGGAAATAAAATCTCGAAAAACGTTTTGCGGTATCCTGAGGGCGAAGGCCAGCTCCCGGGCCTGGAAGTCCAGAAGACCTGACGCTATATCAACCGGTATTTTTATGATGCATTCAGGTTTGCTTGCGGCCAGCTCCTCTATGGACATGCCGCCTTCCGCAGAGGCAATTATTACCGGCGCTGCGGCTTTGCGGTCCAGCACCACGGAGATATACATCTCGCGCTCAGGCGCGCAGGCGGCCTCCACCAGCACTTCCTCAACCGTAAGAGCGGACCCGTGAGTCTGGTGCGTGACCATCTTCATGCCCAGCATAGCTGTAAGATGAGTATGAGCCTCCTCTTTGGTGCGCGCTATCTTGATCCCGCCAGCCTTTCCCCGTCCACCGGCCAGGACCTGGGCTTTTATAACCCAGGGGCCGGCTCCATTCAGCTTAACGCTCTCCGCGCTGTCGCCTATCCTGATTACGCCGAACCGTGGCGGAACAGGTATTTTATACGCTTCGAAGATCTCTTTGCCCTCGTATTCAAGAAGTTTCATGTCAGGTCCTTGGAATAGTTATGAAAGTCGTAAATTGTGCCGGCTAATATATTTTGTAGTATAATTTGAAGTAGTAAGTCCAGCCTTAATCCTCTCATGAGGTGCAAAATGAACAGATCCACGTCCGCTAAAAAGGTCCAGATCAACGAACTGGACTCTATTACGATACGTTTCGCCGGAGACTCCGGCGACGGCATACAGCTGGTCGGCAGCCAGTTCGCCAACGCCACGGCTATAGCCGGTAACGACCTTAGTACGCTGCCAGATTACCCGTCCGAGGTGCGCTCCCCGGCCGGCTCGCTGGGCGGAGTGAGCGGTTTTCAGGTCAGTTTCGGCGACGAATCCGTGATGACTCCCGGCGTCAAGCCCAACGTCCTGGTGGTAATGAACCCGGCCGCGCTCGCTGTGAATATAAAGAACGTAGAGAAAGGCTCCGTCATAATCGCCAACTCCGACGCGTTCATCCCTGCCGCGCTGGAAAAAGCCGGCTACTCCTCGAATCCTCTGGAGGACGGAACGCTTTCCAACTACAGGCTGCTTCCCGTGCCGGTCAATACGCTTACGGAGAGCACCCTGAAGGATTCCGGGCTTACAAAGGCGCAGATCCTGAAGTGCAAGAATTTTTATGTTCTGGGGATAATGTACTGGATGTACGGCCTGCCGGTGGAACCCACCATAAACTGGATACAGACAAAATTTAAAAAAACTCCGGAGCTGGCCAGGGCCAACAAGACGGTTCTTGAAGCCGGGAGCGCATATTCAGAGGCCACGGAACTCTTTGACGCCAGATACCAGATCAAGAAAAGTCCGATCATTCCCGGGAAATACAGGAATTTGACCGGCAACGAGGCGGCCGCATACGCCATGGTGACCGCGGCCAAACTGCTTAAGCGGAAGCTTTTTTATGGTTCATATCCGATCACTCCGGCTACGGAGATCCTGCATACGCTGGCCAAACACAAGGCGAACGATGTCGTAATCTACCAGGCGGAGGACGAGATCGCGGCCGTATGCGCCTCCATCGGGGCGGCGTTCGCCGGTTGTCTGGCTGCCACCGGCACGAGCGGCCCGGGCCTTTCTCTAAAGATCGAGGCGCTCGGGCTGGCTGTCATCTCGGAGCTGCCCCTTGTGATAGTCAATGTTCAGCGCGGCGGACCGTCCACCGGGCTGCCTACCAAAACCGAACAATCCGACCTGCTGCAGGCAGTATACGGCCGCCACGGCGAATCGCCGCTGGTCGTGCTGGCCGCCACGAGCCCGGCCGACTGTTTTGCCGCGACGCTGGAGGCCGCCAGAATAGCCGTCAAATACATGACGCCGGTGATAGTGCTTTCCAATGCGTATCTTTCAAACGGGTCAGAACCGTTCAGGATACCTAAGCTGAGGGAACTGCCGAAATTCGAGCTCCCGCCGCTGCCGGCGCCGGAGCAATTCAAACCCTATATGCGCGATCCCGAAACGCTGGCGCGGCCGTGGGCTCACGCCGGACTGAAGGGCTATGAGCACCGGGTAGGGGGCCTGGAGAAGACGGACGGCTCTGGCGCAGTGAGCCATGACCCGGAGAATCACGAGCTCATGTCCAAGCTGAGGGCGGAGAAGATAGCCAGGACGGCGGCGGAGATACCTCCGACCAAAGTATACGGCCCCGACGAGGGGGAGCTGCTCGTGGTGGGCTGGGGCTCCACTTTCGGAGCCATAATGCAGGCCGTCAATACCGCTAAAAAGTCGGGCCTGCAGGTTTCTTCGGCCCATGTGCGGTTCATGAACCCGCTGCCGCCGGACCTCGGCACCGTGATGCGCCGGTTCAGGAAGGTGCTGGTGCCGGAGGAGAATTTCGGCCAGTTCAGGATGATGCTGCGCGCGGCCTACGCCGTCGAGCCTATCGGCCTCAACAAGGTGCAGGGTCAGGCGCTTAACTCCGACGAGATACTGCAAAAAATAAAAGAGATACTGAGGGGGCATTAATACCATGGAAAATATAAAAATGACCGCCAAAGACTTCGCTTCCACGGTTCCGGTCAAGTGGTGCCCGGGCTGCGGAGACTTCGCCATACTGAACCAGATACAAAAGGCGATGGCCGGCATGGGCCTGCCGCATGAAAAATATGCGGTCGTATCCGGCATCGGCTGTTCCAGCCGCTTCCCGTATTACGTCAACACCTACGGCTTCCACTCCATTCACGGGCGCGCATGCGCCGTGGCTTCCGGCGTAAAATTGTCCAACCCGGACCTGGCCGTCTGGGTAGTGACCGGCGACGGAGACGGCCTGTCGATCGGCGGCAACCACATGCTTCATTCCATCCGCCGCAATATCGGCCTGAAGATAGTGCTTTTCAATAACCGTATTTATGCCATGACCAAGGGCCAGGCCAGCCCCACCACGCTGCAGGGCGCCAGAACCAAATCCACGCCGCTGGGTACGATCGACTATCCGTTCAACCCGGCGCGTTTCGCCGCGGGCCTGGACTGTACCTTTATCGCGCGCGGAATAGACACCGATGTCTCCGGCACGCTGGCCATCCTTGAGCGGGCGGCCAGGCATAGCGGCACGGCTTTCGTCGAAGTACTTCAGAAATGTCTGCCATTCACGGACAAGGAATTTGACGTTCTTAAGGACCCGGAGAAGAAGGATGATCTTCTCATCCGGGTCGAACACGGCAAGCCTCTGGTGTTCGGCAGGAACAGGGATAAGGGCATAGCGATCAGGAACTTCAGGGCAGAAATAGTTGAGTTCAGGCCCGGCAGCGTTCCCGACTCTGTAGCGGTTTACGACGAGACCAACGCCGAGATGGCCTATCTTGTAAGCGGTTTCCAGTCGCCGGAGTTTCCGCTTCCGATCGGCGTTCTCAGAGCCGTAGAGAAGCCTTCCTTCGAGCAGCTTTATTACGAGCAGGTGGCGGCTATCGGGGACACGAAGGAAAATGAGCTCGACACACTGCTGTCCGGCCCCGACGCTTGGGAGATCAAGTAGACGCTGGAATCGCTTTGCGAACTTCGGAGAAATGAGAAAGCTGGCGGAATTTAAAAATATCTATTGCATTTTATGAATACATGAGGTACACTCAATAAGCGGTATTAAACCGGCAGGAGGAAGAAAGATGGCAAAGAAAAAAGCTGTGAAGAAAGTTGCGAAGAAAGTCGCGAAGAAAGCGAAACGGAAATAACTCGTTCGCTGTTGTAGTAAGCGAAGGCCCTTTAGCATAAAGGGCCTTTTCTTTTTTGGTCTCCGCGCGCCAATTATTTAGCGGCCTTCTTAATGTATTTTATCTTCTTAATTTTGGTGTCAGGGAAGTAGAATTCTATTATCTCGCGGTAATTCTTGCTGTATTTTCCGGCCATCCCGGCGGCGCCGGACTGGCACATCCCTATTCCGTGCCCCCAACCGCCGCCGTACAGCCAGTAGTTGCGTACCTTGCCGTTTTTCAGGCGGTTCACTTCCATGAAGAACAGCGTGCTTTTCAGAGAACTGAAACCCAGGATATTGCGTATCAGGTGCTCGCGCTCTACTGTTACGGTTTTTTTTGAGCCGACCAGCTTGATGGAGTTAACATTGCCGGACGGGCTTCGTTTCAGGGGGATGATGTCCACCAGCGTACCGATCTTATAGTCACGGTTGATGCGGAATTCCATGTCTTTTTGCCTGATGATCTTCACCCAGCGGAACTCCGAAGCCCGGACCCTGCCGGGGTAGTTGCAGTTGGCCTGGGGATTGCCTGTAATCCATTGGTGGAATGCCCATGGCGAGTCGAGGGGCCTGGCCATTTCCACGGGCAGATCCTGATGAGAGGTGAGATACGGCGAGCCTCCCCAGCCCTTAACCTCGCCGGAGGCCTGGATATAGCCGCCGCAATTGGAATGATAAAAAGTGTAAGCCGGCTTTCCGTGGTAAGTGAGCAGCTCTCCCTCGGTTTCAAGCACGGCGCTGTCGGTGGTATTGGCTTCGGTCATGACCCCTTTGTAGGCCTGGCAGTGCTGCCCGTCGCACATATGGTAACCGTCGGCCTTATGCGTGCCTCCCCGTGCCCTGCGGATAACGGCCTGGGTGCGGGCCAGAACCGCCTGTGCCTTGAGGGATTCGTAGGGCCACTGGGAAGAGACCTCGCTGGGGACTACGCCGAGCAGGTAGACCTCCATATCCACGATATTGACCACTCCCATGCCGCGCCCCGCCATCGGGTAGATCTCCATGGTGCCGCGGTACTCGCGGTCGGAATAACCGAAAAAATGGTTTTTAGACTCCCGGGAACTCTCGAAAATAACTGTGCCGTGTTTCAGGTCGCCGGACCTTATGAGCAGCGCTCCGGAGAAGTTGCCGTATACCGTGCCTTTCGGGTCTTTAAGCGTGATCTTGCCGTTCTCGTACACCGCGGTCCAGACCTCGTCCGCCGGAGCGCGCACATAGATCTTGCCTGAGGCCTTGCCGCGCACTATCAGGCCGTAGTAGGATTTGAACTTTAAAATATTATTCCGGCCCTGCCTGCCGGTATTGCCGGTGCCAATGCCCACTCTCACCTTGGCCGCGCCTGTCAGTTCGTCAAGCACCGGAACAGGCTCCATTTTAAGCGGCTTTACTATCCTGAAAGGCGGACGTATCTCCTCCGGCTGTTTTGAAAGCTTCCCCTCCAGCACCCGCATCATTTTTGTCGCAATGGGATGAGCCGGGGCGTAATCCAGAACGCGGACATACTGGTTCCAGGCCTCGTCGAACTTGCCCTCGCGCGCGTAGATGCCGGCGAGCGGCAGGCGGGCCTCGATGAAAGACTGGTCCTTTCGCAGGGCCTCGATCAGGCTCTCCTGCGCCTCGCGGTACATCTTGAAATTCATGAAGTTCCAGGCCATGATATAGTCCACGCCAGCGAAGTCAGGGCGCAGGGACCGGTAGCGGGCCAGGTGTTCCAGGGTTTTTTCCTTGTCGCCCAGATTGGCGTAGACGCTGCCCAGCCCCAGAACGGCCCGGACATGCAGCGGCTGAATACGCAGGGCCCGCTCAAAATACGCCTTGGCGGCCTCGTACCCGGCCTGGTGATAGCTGAGCCAGCCGAGTTCAGCAAGGACATCGCTCTGGTACGGGTCGGCTTTCAGCGCTTTTTCAAGAGCGGCGCCTCCCTTGGCGTAGAGCCCCAGCTGTTTATAAACGATAGCCGCGTCCAGCAGGGAAGCAATATCTCCGGGGTCGGCGGCGTTCAGGTCTGTATACGCGGCCGCCGCCTTTGTAAGATCTCCGTTCAGATACAGCCGGTAGGCGGCCTGGCGGTCCGCGGCGAATGACGGGGCAGGCGCCAGAACGCAAAGCGTAAAGAGCAGGGCACGGAAGGAGGAAAGCATGCGGGGAACTTTATTCATGTCAGACTGATGTATACTATAATTTAATATATCGTATGAAATTACCGCTAGTGAAAACAAAAAGATGGACAATAATACTTCTGACGCTGAGCTTGTAAAAGCCTTCAATAGCGGCGATGCGGACGCTTTTAACTGCCTGATAGACAGGTATAAGGGGCCTATGTACGCCTATCTGCTCCGACTTTGCGGCGACAGGAGCGCGGCCGACGATCTGTTCCAGGAAGTTTTTATTAAAGTCATCCGAAAGCTCCCTTCCTACGGAGAGCGGGAGAAATTTTCGGCGTGGCTTTTCACCGTTGCGCACCATGCGGCC
>CAZPMW010000010.1:11192-34292 GCA_964587805.1 uncultured Elusimicrobiaceae bacterium | reverse complement strand
GCGCTCGCTCCCTGCGCTTTGCTTGGTCGCGTCGCTGAACCCCCTGAAGTGGAAGTCTCTTCAAGAGTAATGAATCGGAACCTACTTGTCGCACCCCTCGCTTGCTGCTCGGGGCGATTAACCGCCGGGCCTCGAATTGAAATCGGCCCGGTGCTCCCCAAGGGGGGCTCTGCCCCCCGTTCAATCGGCGCTCGCTCCCTGCGCTTTGCTTGGTCGCGTCGCTGAACCCCCTGAAGTGGAAGTCTCTTCAAGAGTAATGAATCGGAACCTACTTGTCGCACCCCTCGCTTGCTGCTCGGGGCGCCGTTCATGAGAACAGCAGACTTCCTATTCTGGGCAGATTGGACCCTTCCTGCACCGCCGTTTCAAAATCCCCGCTCATGCCGAGCGAAAGGTAGTTTTTAAAGCCGTAAGAGTTGACGCTGCCGGCAAAATCCCTGTCGAACATCCGTTTAATTTCACCGAACACCGGTCTAAGTTCCGCCGGATCACGGCCCGCCTGCGCTATCGCCATGTAGCCCGAAGGACAGATGAAAGGCAGCTTCCTCATCTCTTCCAGAAGCCCCGGGGCCAGTCCGGGCTCTATGCCGCCCTGGGTTTCGGAGTCAGTCAGTTTCAGCTGGATAAGAACAGGCATCTTTTTCCCTTTTATCCCGGCGTGCCTGCTGATATGATTCGCCAGTTTGAGACTGTCCACTGAATCTATCCAGTCAAATAGCTCAACGGCGGCGGCGGCTTTATTGGTCTGGAGATGGCCTATGAAGCGCAGTGTCACCCGCTGCCTGGCAGATGCAAGCGCCCCCTCTCCCCATTTGTTTCCCGCGTCCCGTACTTTGTTCTCCCCGGCCGCGTGTATCTTTCCGCTTTCCACCAGGAAATTAACCTCGCCCGGATCCGCGTACTTGGTCACAGCCAGAAGCTCTACTTCCGAAATATTCCCGCCGCCTTTACGACAGGCGGCGGCTATCTTTTCGGTTACCAGCTGAAAATTTTCTAAAAGTTTTTCCCTTCGTGCGGATTCAATCACAATCATGCGATGTGATATTTTAGCAAAATATCGTTGCTTTTCATAGGGAAATCAACCGCTCTGAAGCGTCCGGCGCCGCCGCGCGCGCCGGGCCCTGCATATGCCTGAAATGGTATTATTAACTTATGAAGGTCCCTGCCGGCTTCTGGATACTTACAGTCGGGGAAGGCGTTATGACCGCCGGCTATTCCATTTCTTTCCCTTTTTTGGCTGTTTATTTAAGCGGCAGCAGGCACCTGTCAATGTCCCTGACGGGGCTGTTCCTTGCGCTTTCCCTGTTCATAACTTCTTTTGCCCAGATCCTGGGGGGTGAGTTATCCGACTCATTCGGCCGCAAAAATGTGATGGTGGCCTCGCTTTTTATTCGCGGCCTGCTTATCGCGGCTATAGCCTGGATAATCAAGGTGGATGGTAATATCCTGGTCCTTCTTCTGGTGCACCCGCTGGGGCTGTTTATCGGGTCATTTTTTAACCCGGCGGCACGCGCCTGGGTGGCTGATTCTACGGCTCCAGCCAAAAGGATGAAGGCCTACGGTTTTTTAAGAATAGGAACAAACGCCGGCTGGGCTCTGGGGCCAGCCATCGGAGGGCTGATGGCCGTCAGTTCCTATCCGAGGATGTTCGCCATTACGGCGCTGGTGTATATGGTCAGCACTGTTATATTGGCCGTCTTTATCAAGGATTCGCCTGTTTTTGAAACGCGCGATTACGCGCGGACTGATTTTAGGACGGTCGCAGCTACGCTTAAGGCTCCTGATTTTGGCAGTTTCTGTGTTTTCAACTTTATTATCGCGATGGTCATGAGCCAGCTCGTGGTGTCCACCTCGCTTTATTCCAAGCACTATCTTGGCTTTGACGAGCGGCAGATCGGCCTCCTGTTTTCGCTGAACGGGATGCTGGTGGTGGGCCTGCAGTATTCCATGACGCGCCTGCTGGAACGGTATCGTATCACTGCCGGACTGGCGGCGGGTGCGCTTTTTTACGCCGCAGGCTACCTGGTGGTGGGTTACTCTGGCGCTTATATTTCGGCCCTGATAGGCGTAGGGGTGCTGACTATGGGAGAAATAGCGATATCTCCGGGATTGCAGGCCCTGGGGGCCAATATGGCGCCCAGGCAGGAAAAGGGGCGTTATCTTGGGGTACAGGGACTCTTCCAGCAGTCGGGGGCTTCCGCCGGCATCCTTATCGGTACCAACGCCATAAATTTCATCAGCCCGCATTATCAGCAGGGCCCATGGCTTATCATCGCCTGCCTGGCCGTTACCGCCGCCCTGGGCTTCAGGTCGCTAGGCCGTCGCCTTGATCGCCGGGTCAACGGCCTGCGCGACGAAACCACTCCCCCCTCCGTGGAATCCCCTGAAACTATATGAAGCAGCGCGCGGTCAAAAGAAAAACCCCCGGACTTTGGGTCCGGGGGTTTTTATTGCTAAGGCTTACGGCCTTTGGCTTTGCTGATTAGTACATGTCTCCGCCGCCGCCCATTCCGCCCATGCCGCCGGGCATCGCGGGCATCTTGTCTTTCTTCTCGGGCAGGTCCGCCACGAGGGCTGAAGTGTTCAGCAGCGTGCTCGCGATGGAGGCCGCGTTCTCAAGCGCCGTGCGGGTCACTTTGCAGGGATCCACGATGCCGGCCTTGATCATGTCCACGTATTCCAGCTTGTCAGCGTCGAAGCCGATCTCAACCGGGGAGTTCTTGATCTTCTCGATCACGATGGAACCGTCCATCCCGGCGTTCTCGGCTATGATGCGCAGGGGCGCGTAGACGGCTCTCCGGACGATGTTAATGCCGGTTTGCTCGTCTTCGTTGGCGCCCTTCAGTTTCTCCAGACATTTGGCCGCGCGGATGATGGCCGTTCCGCCGCCGGGAAGGAGTCCTTCCTGCACGCCGGCTTTGGTCGCGTTCCTTGCGTCCTCGACCTTGGATTTTTTGGCTTTCATTTCGGTCTCGGTGGCCGCGCCGACCCTGATGACGGCTACGCCGCCGGAGAGTTTCGCCAGCCTTTCTTCCAGCTTCTCCTTGTCGTAGTCGGAGGTCGTGTCCTCGATCTGCTTGCGGATCTGGCCGGTGCGCTTCTTGATCTCGGCTTTATCGCCGGCGCCGTCCACTATGGTAGTGTTCTCTTTGTCCACTACGATGCGTTTGGCCCTTCCGAGCTGCTCTACAGTGGCCTTATCTAATTTCATGCCGCGTTCTTCGCTGATAACTTCTCCGCCGGTGAGGATGGCGATGTCTTCGAGCATCTCTTTACGGCGGTCGCCGAAGCCGGGGGCTTTTACGGCGCAGCCTTTCAGCGTGCCGCGCAGCTTGTTGACGACCAGGGTCGCCATAGCTTCGCCTTCAAGGTCTTCCGCCACGATCAGGAACTGTTTGCCGGTCTGAACTATTTTTTCCAGCACGGGCAGAAGATCGCTCATGGCCGAGATTTTCTTATCTGTGATAACTATATAGGCGTCTTCCAGTACGCATTCCATCCTTTCGGGATCGGTGACGAAATACGGAGAGACATAGCCGCGGTCAAACTGCATGCCTTCAACTACGTCCAGTTCGGTTTCGGAGGATTTGCCCTCTTCAACTGTGATCACGCCTTCATGGCCGACTTTTTCCATCGCCTGGGCGATGAGGTCGCCTATGACGCGGTCGTTGGCGGAGATGGTGGCGATCTGGGCCTTCTCTTCCCTGGTCTTTACCGGCTTGGCCATCTTCTTGAGCTCTTCGACCATGGCTACAACGGCCTTGTCGATGCCCTTTTTGAGATGGGTGGAATTCGCTCCGGCGGTCACGTTCTTCAGGCCTTCGGTGAAAATGGCCTGCGTGAGCACGGTCGCCGTGGTGGTGCCGTCGCCGGCCACGTCGTTCGTCTTTGAGGCGGCTTCGCGGGTGAGCTGCGCGCCCATATCCTCGAAGTTATCCTCAAGCTCTATCTCTTTGGCGATGGTTACGCCGTCGTCTATGATGACAGGTGAGCCGAATTTCTTTGAAAGTATGACCGGTTTGCCTTTGGGGCCCAGGGTCACTTTTATCGCGTTCGCCATTTTGTCCACGCCGGCCTTCAGGCGCATTCTTCCTTCGTCCGAGTAAATAATCTGCTTTGCCATTGTTTTTTCCTCCGTCCTTTTAGATATATATAGGGATTACTTTATTATTCCGAGGACATCTTCTTCCCTCATTATGAGGTATTCCTCGTCGTTTATCTTGATCTCTGTGCCGGAATACTTTCCGTAGAGCACCTTGTCCCCGATTTTGAGCTCTATGGGGATAAGCTTACCGTCTTCCGCGGTTTTGCCCTTTCCTGCCGCCACTATCTCGCCTTCCTGCGGCTTTTCTTTAGCTGTATCGGGGATGATGATCCCGCCTTTTCTTACTTCCTTGGCTTCCAGGGGCTTTACTATGACCCGGTCTCCAAGCGGCTGTATCTTGATCTTAGTCGCTGTTTCTGCCATATCGGTTGCTCCTCCTTTTGATTTACGCGAAAACATTGTTAGCACTTCGGGCGTCTAATTGCTAGTTTAGCAAAAGAGGATTTACAGTGTCAATAGCACTCTTTGTATCTGATTGCTAAATATGAGGACGCGCAACGCCGGAAAAAACCAGGGATTAAAAAACGGGCATAGCCGGAAAAGAATTAATTCACAGTCTCATCGGATATCCGGAGAGACGTTAAGGCCTTTCACCGGAAGTTACTTCTTGATAAAAAACCTGAACTTGGTCCCGCCCACGCCTATGATGTCGTCGTCTTTAAGCGGCGTCTTTTCCGTCAGCGAGTTGCCGTTGTGTGTGGCAAAACCTTCCTTAATCGGTATGAGATAGTAGCCCTCCGGCCGCAGGGTTATAACCGCCGCGATGTCCGGGCCGCTGTTAAAAATGCCGGCCCCCTTATACTGGACGTTAGCCTGGGGGGTCTTGCCCACATAGGTGGAGAGATTAGTGAGCTCATGCTGGGTCTTGCTGTCCCCCCCGCCTTCCAGAACCTCAAGCGCACCCTTGACTCTGGCTCTCTGGGGAGGAAGCTCCGGCTCGGGGGCTGCGGCCGCGCCGGCGGCTCCGTCAGTTTTGGGAGCAGTCCCTTCCATAAATATAAGGAAATATTTCACAACTCCCACGCTGTCGTTTGCGTGCAGCCCCGCTTTTAAGACCTTCTTCCCATTGACATAGGTGCCATTGGTGGAGTTAAGGTCTTCCACAAACCAGGTCCCGCCCGCGCCGTAGATCTTGCAGTGATGCCCTGACACAGTGGCATTGTCCAAGACAATGTCGTTATCAGGCTTGCGCCCCACTGTTAAAACGGGTTTATCCAGCGGGATTTCTTTAATGACCGAGGTCTCAAATTTAAGCAGTATTTTAGGCATAAGTTTTTTTAATCAGGTCGCTCAGCGATTCTGTCAGCGTCTTTTTCTTCAGAGTCCCCAGCGCCACGGTGATGTTATCCGGCCCTCCGTTGTTATTCGCCGTCTGGACCAGGAGTTCGCAGGTTTTCTGTCCGTCAGGCGTGGTTTTAAGTATCTCGGCTATCTTCCCTGTTTCTATCGCTTTAAACAGACCGTCAGTGCAGAGCAGAAAACGGTCGTTTTCCATAACCGGAATTTCTTTCAGGTCTATGGCCGGCGTTTTTTGCGTCCCAAGCGCGCGGGTGAGTATGTTCTGCAGCGGAGATTTTTCAGCCTGCTCCAGGGTCAGCAGACCTTTGCGCACATGGTCCATTACAAGGGAATGGTCCTCCGTTACCTGCTGCAAAACACCCTCCCGGAAAAGATAAACGCGGGAATCTCCGATATGGGCTATAGATATTTTACTTCCGGATAAAAGAATGGCGCTGAGCGTGGTCCCCATCCCTTTATTCTCCGGATTGGAGTTGCCGACCTCGAAGATGACGCTGTTCGCCAGTTGAACCGCGAAGCCAAGCTGGTTTGTCTCAAGGGCGTAATCGTTGTTGTAATCTCCTGGCTTGAGGCCGGTGATAACCATGTCCCTGAATTTATCCCTTGTCACTGTCGCCGCCATAGAGGAGGCGACTTCACCGGAACTGTGCCCGCCCATGCCGTCCGCCACTATGGCTAATCCCATAGTCTTGTCGGCGAGAACGGCGTCCTCGTTGTTACTCCTCAGCTTTCCCTTGTCGGACAAGGAGCATAATTCCAGTCTGTATGTCATTTTGTCTCCTCATCAGGATAAATGAGAGGCAGCGTCTTTTCAAAATCCGGCGTGCCTGATACCAAAGGCGCCTGTTTTATGGCCGGCTGCGCCGGCTGATTTTGCGCCTGTAACGGCGGCTTAAGCGGCTGACCCAGGGCTTCTGCCGCGGGGCGTTGTATGGCGTCTTTCTCCGTAGGTTCTGAGGCGCGGGGCGAAAGTGCCGGCGCGGAGGGCTTCAGCTGCGCTGCTTTTTGCGGAGAAAGCGAAAGCGTGGCGGACGGCGGCTCAAGCTCAATCTTGTTGGGCGTGCCCTGGTTTTGGGCTGCCGCAGGCGGCAGGGGCGAAGCCGCGGGCGTCACACGCTGCGGCTCTGCTTTGATGGTCCGCGGAGCTTGCGGTTCTTTTTCCACTGCGGAAGGCGCCGGCTGTTTTACGGTATCTGCAGCGGAGGGAAGAGACTTTGCGGCCGGCGCGGGCTGCAAAGCCGGCTTTACGGGCGCAGCGGATTTTGGCGCCGGCGCTTTCACCGGCGCGGGGGCAGCGCCTGCCCCGGGCGCAGCGGTTTTATTCAGCACCGCCCTGATGTCTGTCGCCATCTCGGCGCCCGTCTGATATCTCTCGTCGGGATTTTTCTTTAAAGCCCGGTCAATTACCGGCAGAATATCCTTCGGCAGATCGGCCCGCACCAGCAGAGGATCAGGATAGGGGTCGGAGCTGATCTGGAAAAAGAGCGTGCCCACCGCTTCTCCCCCTTTCCAAGGGCGTTCGCCCGTAAGCAGCTCGTACAGCGTAACACCGAGCGAGAACAGGTCCGCGCGCCCGTCCACTTTTTTGCCGGAAATCTGCTCCGGGCTCATGTAATAAGGAGTGCCCAGCACTGTTCCTGTGGCGGTCTTTGAGGAGGCCTGCAGCCTGGCGATTCCGAAATCCGCCACGCGCAGTTCCCCGTTCTCCAGCAACATGATGTTTGCCGGCTTGATGTCGCGGTGCACTACGCCGTTTTTATGCGCGTAATCCAGTGCCTCTGCCGATATCGCCATGTACTCAAGAGTCTTTTCCACCGGCAAAAGATTGTCCTTAGGCGTCCATTTCTTCAGATCGTCGCCTTTCAACAGTTCCATGGCCATGTAGGCGATATCCTGCTCCTCTCCCGCGTCGTATATTTTAATTATGTTGGGGTGTGACAGGTTGCCGGCAGCCTGAGCTTCGCGGAAGAAGCGGTCCTTCATTTCTTTCAGCGCTTTTTCATCCGTGCCTTCCTCGAAGCGCAGGGTTTTGATCGCCACGGTACGGTTTATCTTGGGGTCGCGGCCAAGATACACTATGCCCATGGCGCCCTTCCCAAGCTCCTTCGTTATCTCGTAGCGGCCGAGCGTGGGTATCGTGGATGACCCTGCTACCAGCATGGTGGAATCATTGGTGGCCTTGCCTATAGCCCCGCCGAAGACTGCGCCTTCCGAGGCTTTGGTAAGCATCTCCATTTTGCTCTTTATGTCCTTATAGCCCGGATCCTTTGTCGCTATGTGTCCATATACGGCGACCGCTTTATTGAACTGGCGTTTTCTTTCGAAATCCAGCGCCAGATTATAAAGGAGCTCCTTCATATTGTCGTCGACCGGGCAGTTCCTGAACTTTTCAAAGGAAAGGTCCAGCATGCCCTGACCCTGGAAGGACAATCCAAGCATTTTGTTGGTTTCAATGGCGGAAACTTCTATCAGCTCCTTTCGCTTTTCCGTTGAGAAAAAGCGTTTGCTGACTATGAATATATACCCGGCTATAAGCAGGAAGGAGGGATACGCCGTCTTTACCCAAAGGCCTTTGTCAGTGAACAGGAATATGCCCGCGCCGACCAGCGCCGCCAGCATAAAGGACGCCAGCACCGCGCCTAGACCGGCCTTCATCCGGGGCAGGAGGAAGGTTATAAAGAGCCCGATCAGAATGATCAGGCCCGGCTCCGCCTGTGGCGCCCAGTCGGGCTTGATGATAAAGTGGCCGTGGAGTATGTTCTCTATAACGTTCGCCGAGAACTCAACGGCCGGAAGGTTCTTCTCGACGGGTGTGACGTAGAGGCTGCCCACGCCCTGCGCCGTGAGTCCGATAAGCACTATTTTGTCTTTGAACGCTTCGGGTACGACCTTGCCGTTCAGGACGTCGTAAAAAGAATAGTATTTAAACGAGGACTTGCTTTTATTGAAGGCCATAAGCATGGAAGAGTCATCGCCCATCGGGACCTTCCGCCCGCCCAAGGTAAGGAGGCGCCCGGGAGTTATCATCGCCTCCGAAGGCTGGAGTTTAAGGTATGCTCTGGCCAGCTCTTCCGCGAAAGACGGATAAAAGCTTTTCCCGTAGGGTATGAAGGGATATTCCTTCCTGACAGTTCCGTCGTTGTCATTGAAGATGTTCACGTGGCCCACTCCGGCGGCCGAAGACGCAAGTATCTCGATGGGGAGAGTGAGGGCCGAGCCTTCTATCAGCGGATCGGACGCGTCGAAGGACGGGGTCACCGAGGCGGCGTACCGCTTCATCCAGGCAGGCTCATCAGGGATCTTTGCCACGACCTCATCCACGTTAAAAAACATGGGCAGAACAACATTGCCCGCCCCGGCTATGGCTGAAGCCAGCTTGGCGTCGTTGTCCATGTCTTTCTTGGTTTCCACCAGTATCTTGTCGAACTCCGATTCTTTGGTGGTCTCCTTGATCTTCTTCGCAGCTACCAATTCGGCGTATTTCACGCGCAGCCTGTCGGTGATCTCCAGATCTTTGTTCTTTTCAGGCTCGGAGAAGAGGATGTTCAGGCCGATCACGGCGGGTCTGGCGGTATCAGTGGACAGCCAGGAGAGCATTTCGGCTACGCGTGAACGCGGCCAGGGCCAGCGGCCTATTTTAGAGATGCTGTCGTCGTTAACCTCGATTATCACTATCTCGTTCTTTGAGGGGACCTGCGCGTTCAGCTGGGTCCTGAAATCATAAAATTTAAGCTCCAGGGGTTCTATGCCGGTTCCGGAATAGTATGAGAAGAGCGCGGCCAGCGTCATAGCTACGCCCCAAAGCATGTTGGAGAAGATGAATTTTTTCATTGGTGCCTCCGTGCGTATAAATCCCCGGCCGAAACTTCGGATATGAATCGCGGGCCATGATTTATAACGGCTTCCGCGAAAAGAAGATCGGCCATTAAAAGCAGGAACAGCGACAGATATACCAGCCCCGCGGTATTGAGAACCTTTTGCGTCAGACTGCGGGCGAGCGTTTTATAATACTCCAGACTGGCAGCCAGATGCAGCTCTCCGCGAGTCGGCGTCCCCGTGTTATGCTGGAGAGCTGACGACTGTTTTGCAACCGGCAGTCCGCCGGAGTCGAAGTCGGCGGGCATTTCTTCAAGCGGCGTCATGGCGCTTTGCGGCTTATAGCCCGACTCTCCGGCAAGGTCCCGTGTGCGCTGATTCTTCAATGTTATGGCGGAGATATCCGGGGCGGTGAACATGGCGAAGGTGAGGGCGTTAGCCGCAAAGAACAAAAGCGGCGCGTTGAACAAAAGGAGGAACCGTTTTTTTGTCAGAGCGGACACAGTTCCGGCCAGGGCCGCTATTGCCGGCATAGTCAGGGCGCCTGCTTTCGGAAAAACCGCCGCTTCGCCTCTAAAGTACATGCCGATAAGCAGAAGGGAGAGGAGGTAGGCCGCTGTTGACGCGGCTTTCGCGGTCCAGTGCTGTTTATAAAATAATTTTGAGGCAGTAATAAACAGAAACAGGGAGAAGAGCAGCAGATTGGACGTGGAGGAGACGTTCTCTGCCGCCACCTTCAGGCAGTATAGCGCCTGGGACACCATGTCCGGATCGCCGGGGTGTGGCAGGTATGCCGCGCTGGCGTAAGCCGCCAGGCAGGAGGCGGTCAGGAGAAACAAGCGCGTTGCGGCGTACTTCAGCGGTCTGAAAAATACTGTCAAGGTAATCAGGCCGAGTCCGGCTGTGAATAAAAGCGCTGCTCGGGCAGGCGCAGCGGCGATTATTGACCGCAACAAAGTGAGCATCTCAAACTTATCCGCAGCGGCGGATCCGGCCAGCAGGAAGCAGCATGCGGCGGCAAATGTAACTGCGCAGTACAGGGCTGTCTTGATGATTTTACGAAGAGCCGGATTCAGCAGCGCGGAGTTATTAAGCGTTTTGCCGGCAGAAGAAGCCAGGGCGCCAATCGCGGCGGCTTTCCCGGCGTCCGGATGCGCCGGTGCCACTCTTTCCCCGGCCAGGCGTTCTGAGAGCCCTGGCAGTTCGATGGCCCGTTCAGTGGAGACAGACGCTCCGCTTTCCTCCGCGGCCCGGAGTCGTTTTATCTCGTCTATCGCCTGGGTCGCGCTCTGGTAGCGGTCCTTGGGATTCTTGCGCATCAGGTGATCAAGCACGCTGGAAACCCACAGCGGGGTATCGGGCTTCAGGATGAGAATATTGGGCGGAGGTTCGCCGATGTGCTTATGCACTACTTCTATATAGCTCTTGCCATCGAACGGGTATTTGCCTGTAAGCAGGTAAAAAAAAGTGGCGCCTGCGGAATATAGGTCCGCTCTGTGGTCCACCTGACCGGCCAATCCCTGTTCCGGAGACATGAAATAGGCTGTGCCTATTATTTCCCCCGCAATGGTAAGAAGCTTCTCCTCGCTGATGCTGCGCGCCAGACCAAAATCCACTATGCTGGAATGCCCGTTGCTGCCAAGGAGAATATTGGAGGGTTTTATATCCCTGTGGACTATGCCCTTGGAGTGTGCGTGCCGCAAAGCGTCAAACACTTCGATCATTATGCCTGTGGCCGTGTCCGTGCGCATCGGGCCATTTTTCGCGATTATCTCGGCCAGACTGCTGCCCTCGATATATGACATGACGATATAGTGGAAGCCGTTCTCCTGGCCGAAGCTGTATACCCGCACTATATTGGGATGCTCAAGAGTGGCGGCGGAGCGCGCCTCACGCATAAAGAATTCTATGTTGCGCCCGTCTCTGGCGAGCTCCGGTGAAAGGATCTTTACGCATACAGCTTTATTCAGGGCGATGTGGTGGGCAGCATAAACCGTGCCCATGCCTCCCTGACCGATCTTGTCGGTGATGCGGCAGCCGGCGAGAGTGGTCCCCTGTAAATTTTCCAGTTCTGTCATTCAGATCTCTTGCTGCGGTTTTAGAGCCTTCTGTCTCTTATGCAGAGACTGCCTTTGCGCCCGCTTAGTTCTTTAGCGTAATGCTTTAGCTCCGCGGCGGTTTTAACCAGCTCGCCGTAATGGTTGAGCTCTTTAGGTATGACGAGCGCTATCGTCAGGGACACTATCGGGAACATGCGGGTCTTATTCTTTCTGTCCAACGTGACGATATACCCCCGGGCTCTGTCCTCAGGAGTGTAGAACTCCGGTATGGTCCGGTCAAATTCACGCGCCACCTCGCTGCCGGCCGCCTCGCCCGGTTCGGGTTTGGTCACCAGTACGAAGTCATCCCCTCCCACGTGTCCCAGGAAGTAATCATGGGCGGCGTGTTTCTTTGCCGAGTCGCTTATGATCGCCGCGATATGCCGTATCACATTGTCGCCTTTGGCATAACCGTAGACATCGTTGTAGGCTTTGAAATTGTCAGCGTCTATGTAGGCGAACGCAAAGGGGACGCCCTCGCCTATGCGCTGCTGTACATATTCTTCAATAGCCGGACTGCCTGGCAGGTGGGTAAGAGGGTTAAGCGCTGTGTCGGTGCTCTTGCGTTTTATTATCCGGTTGATGCGGGCGCGCAGTTCGCGAACGTCAAAAGGCTTGGTTACAAAATCATCGGCGCCCAGCTCTATAGTGTTTATCTTAGCGTCCATCTCGGAAACTCCGCTGAGGATAATAATGGGGATGTCGTGCGTGTCGGGGTTGCTGCGGATGCTCTTGCAGAGAGTGTACCCGTCAAGCCCTGGCATGCGGAGGTCAAGCAGAATAAGGTCAGGCTTGTTATCGGCTAAAAGGCGCAGAACCTCTTCCCCGTCGGAAAGCGTAATAACGGTGTAGTTGAACTTTTTCAACACAGCCGAAATCAGCGGCCCCACATTAGGGTCATCGTCCACTACTAGTACGGTCTTGTTGCCCAAACATCCCCCCCCATTTTTTAGTTAAATCTGCGTAATCGTTATCTGCCGCGCGAACGCACTTCCGCCGTTTAATACAGATAATTATAAAATATATGTATACAGTATGCAATCAAGTCCGTGAGACTCGTCCGCGGCATTGTCGGCGATGTTTCCTGAGCCCGGTGCGGGGATTTTTGAGCGGCGCTGGTGTTGCCCGGATAACATTGTTTGGTATAATTTCAAAAGCATGAAAATCGTAAAAATCAAAAGCGCCACGGGGGCGTATGCGCGTTAAGACATACTCTACTTTTGATATCGCTAGAATGCTGGAGATAGTTCCAGGGACGGCCGCCAACTGGGTGGATAAGGGCAGGCTCAAAGCTTTTACAACGATTGGCGGGCATAGGCGGGTTTCGCGTGAGAACCTCCTGGGGTTTTTGAAAGAGAATTCCATGCCGGTGCCCGAAATTCTGGCGCAGGAGCCACGCAAAAAAAGCATACTGGTGGTGGAGGACGATGAAAAGTTTCTGAGGCTGATCCTTAAGGCCTTAAAAACGCTCAGGGAATGCGAACTGTTCAGGGCTACCGACGGTTTTCAGGCCGGACAGATTGTGGAGAGACGGCGTCCAGACCTGGTCATACTGGACATCATGCTTCCGGATATAAATGGTTTTAAGGTTTGCGAACATATTAAAGCCAGAAATAAAAACACAAGAGTGATCGCCATGACCGGCTATGACGCTGAAGAAGTAAAGAGTAAAATTATGGCTGCCGGGGCAGACGCCTATCTGATAAAGCCTTTTCAGTTTAAAACCCTTTTCGGGCATATGGAGCGTCTTTGCGGCATGAAGCCGGAAGAAAAGCCCTGACCCGGTTTCAACCTGTATCCAAATCCCAGCCGGCTTTGCCGGTTGGCAACACGAGCAGCGCCCCCACCACCGCCGCCACTGTAAAGACAAGACCGGAGCAAAGCCGTTTTTTAAACCAGAATCCTGCTTTTGCCTGATTAGAGCTTTTGCCCGTAAATTCAAGACCGGAAAAATTTGCTGGTAAAAAAATATAGAATTAACAGAGTATGGAAACGGCTGATATCAATGTCCGCAAAAGGTTTTGCGACCCGGCGCTGGCGGCCGGGGCGCTGCTATTCGTTTCTGTCTGCCTGATTTGGATCTACTGTCTGCCGCCGGGGCTGGCGGCTTACCGGGATGCGGGTGAGATGGCCTGCGATGTCTATACGCTGGGGATAGCGCATCAGCCGGGATATCCGCTTTATCTGCTGGCGGCCAAGCTCGCCTCCCTTATACTGCCCGGCAATTTCGCGTATAAGCTGAATCTCTTCTCCGCCTTGTGCGGGCTCGCCGCGCTTCTGGCGCTTTATTTTCCCCTCGCCGCCCGCTTCGGCGTTCTGCCTGCCCTGGCGGCGGCGCTTCTATTTGCGCTCAATTTTACAGTGCAGACGGTTTCCGGCGTTTCCGAGATGTATTCGCTTCATCTGCTCCTCGCGGCCCTTTTGCTTCTGGCCGCGCTTTCCTTCGAACATTCCTGGAGCAGGAAAAAGGTATGGCTAAGCGCTTATCTGCTGGGGCTGGCCATGACAAACCGAATGGACATCGTCCTGCTGGCGCCCGCTCTTATTATCGCCGTCTGGCCCGGGCTCAGGGCCTTGCCTTTCAGATCGGCGCTCAAAACTGTGCTCGTAGGCGCGCTTTTATTCCTGGCGGGGTTTTCGCTGTATCTTTACCTGCTTGTCCGCTCCGGCGCGAACCCGCTTTTTGATTGGAGCCATCCCGCCGAGCTGGCGACTTTTATAGCGGTGATAACGCGCAGAAGCTACGGTTCTACGCTGGACCTTATCTCGCAGAGCTACGCGCCCGGCGAGCTGTTCTGGCCCAATATGAAGTATTACGCCTTGCACCTGATGAATAATTTCAATTTCGCGCTGGCTGCGGCCGCCGCCGGCATGCTGTCGGAGTTTATGTCTAACCGCCGCCGCTTTTTTATTGTCATGGCGCTTTTCGCCGCGCCGGGCCCGGTATTCCTCTATATTGCGAATATGCCTCCCAACCCGCACGCGCTGGCCATAGTGGAACCCTATTATCTGCTGCCCGATATGGCCGTGGCGGTTTGGCTGGCGGCAGGGCTGGCGTTTATGGTCCGGCGTTTAAGAGCGCCCGGTACCGCCGTGGTCTCAGCCGCGGCCGTTTTTATCGCTCTTGCGGCGTGGCGGAACCTGCCATTTTCCGACAGGCGGACTTCTTTTGCCGCCGAAGACTGGGGCCGGGATGTGCTCAATAGCGTCCCCCCCTCCGCCTCGCTTATCAGTAAAAAAGACGTGCAGCTTTTTACGCTCTGGTATCTTCAGACCGTGCGCGGAGAAAGGCCCGATGTGAAAATAGTTGCTCAGGGCTTGAGCGGAGCCGGATGGTATCAGAATTCGAAAAGGCTGTGGCAGCCGGAGTTGAAGCTGTTTAACCTTAATTCCGGCGGCACCGCCGAGTGGGCCGCGTTCCTGAAGTATAATCCCGGCGGGGTTTATGCGACCCTTGACGCCGAGGTGCCGGGCGGTATCCGGCCCTTTCCGCACGGGCTGGTGAACTCTCTTTCCTCCGGCCGGGAGTACGACATGTGGCATTCCTACAATTTCAGGTGGCTTGAAGGCGGATATAACGATTTCTTCGCGAAAGACCTCGGCGCTTATTACGCGGCAAGCATAGTGGAGCTTGCCGCCTGGCGTAATAATAACGGCGGCATGAGCGCGGAAGACGCCAGGCGGCTCCAGCTGGCCCGCTTTATGGATCCCGATCAGCCTGATGCAGCGCTGTATTTGGGTTTTTATTATTCTTCAGTTATGGATTGGCCAGCTGCCGCCGCGTGCTTCCGCCGGTCCGCGGACGTGAACGCGCGCCTGCTAGCGCTGGCTGAGGAGTATCGCACTCTGCCGGTGGTTAAAAAGGCCCTGGGCAAATCCGGCGCTTACGCCTGGTTAAACTACGGAGTGGCGCTGGACAAAACGGGTAACGCTCAGGGCGCGGAGGAAGCCTATAAATTGGCGCTGGAGGCAGACCCGAACATGGCCGACGCGCATTATAATATGGCGATACTCTATTGGACAAGGGACACGCGCCGGGCTTATGAGGAGTTTGCTGCGGCCTTGAAGCTAAACCCAAGCCATAAACAGGCCGCGTATTATTTACACAGAATGGAAAAACCGGAAGTTGTGAATCGTAAATCGTGAGTAGTAATTGAGGAGTCTTTATTACTGCTTCCGGCTTACAATTTACGATTTACGGGCGCGCTGCGCGCCTTACCGCGGAAAGTAATTATAGCGGAACTGGAACATACCCAGCATATCCCAGCCGCCTTTGAAGGCCAGGTAAGATATCTCAAAGTTCATCTTCAGGAGCGTGCCGAGGTGCAGATTGAAAAGCCTCGGGTTCTGCGGCGCGCCCTGGGGCAGCATCACTTCTATCCCTATCGGGGAACCGGATTTGGGGAGCCACATCAGTCCGCCGAAGAGCATGCCTGTGGGAATGGTGAAATTGGATATGCCGTTCAGGTCCAGCGCCTCTTTTGAAAGAAATTCGGAAAGCTGGTAAACCATCTTCGGCATGTCGCCGTCGAGATAGCCGGTGTTCAGCATTATTTTGCGGTGGATCCGCTTAGTGAGGACAACGTACGCGTTGGTATAGGTGGCGGTATTCTTGCTGTCTACCTTTACAGAGGCGCCAGGCTGCGTAAGGGTGGGCTGCGGAGAGTCGCGGAACTGCAGCATTCCCAGGGCTCCGGCCGCCAGTGCCGGGCGCAGTCTGCCTTCTGTTTGAATCAGCATCTTTGCGTCGCCGGTAAGCAGCCATACCCCGACGCGGTCCAGATAGTTAGTTTTATCCAGCGTCCATTCGTACTTGTTCTTTCCGTACAGCCGGCCTATATAGTAGGCCGCGTTGATATCCAGCCCGAGTCCTATGGAATTTTTCCCGCGGCCGCGGTAAGCGGTCGGCATGAGAACTATGCCGCTCAGAGGCGACTTTTTTTCCCCGTATTGCTCGGGCTGCGACGGCATTCCCTGCTTGGCCGCTTTTTGAGCCTCTGGCAGAGGCTGGGACGGAACAGCCGTGGAAAGCGCAAGCAACTCCTCCGCCCTGCTGCTCTGCTCCCTGGTCGGAAGAAAGGACGCGTCCACCGGCGCCGTACTGGGCGCTGGTATGACCTGCATCATCTGTGCGTGCGCCCGTGCGCTGAAAGCTGCGGACAGAAGAAGCGCGGCGCAAAGCGTTTTTATTCTCATTGTTCTATCTTCAACACTGCCACATTACGAGGATCCTGGTAAGGATATTGGCTTCCGCACCGGCTAGCGCGTCGTCAAACACTATGCCCAGCCCGCCAGGGAGTCCTGTCTCAAGCCGCTTTATCGGCCAGGGCTTAAACGTATCCAATATTCTAAATAAAATAAACGCGGATGTTAAGGAGAATATCGTGCGCTCCATGAAGGCCACCGCTATCCAGTAACCGGCGACCTCGTCTATCACGATGCGGGGATCGTCATGCGTGCCGTATATCCGTGAGGCCGCGCCCGAGATCTTTACCGCAAAAAAGCAGAAAGCCGCCAGGAATAGTCCGTAGGTCAGATTCCCCGCCGGCAGGAAGGGCGTCAGTGAGAACGCCAGGACCGTGCCCATGAAGCCGGCGCCAGTGAACTTCCTGAACCCTGTCAGCTTTCCCGGGAGGACGCTGATATAGAAACCGGTGGCCAGCAACTCCGCCAGCCGATCCTTAAAACCCGCGGCGGTCTTCCCGGCCCGGACTGTTGTCACTGGGTTTTCTCTGCGCAGGATTTTGATATTAGTTCCCGGTGGTTGTAAAGATAAATGGCTCCGCTGATAAGAGTGATCAGTGCGGTAATGATAGTGAGATTGCAGGCGATCACGCCCGAATTTGTAGTGAGCCATGTCAGCCAGGCCCAGTCAACAGGGTATTTTTTCAGCAGGGCGTCCAGAACCAGCAACGCCATTATCACGAAAGCTGAAATGAGCTGAATTGTGGTTTTAAGCTTGCCGGCTGCTTCGGCTTTCAGCACTTCACCGTGCAGGGCAGCCAGAACGCGAAGCGTTGAAATCGTGAATTCCCTCAGCAGAATAATAAAGACCGCCCAGATGGGGATGTGCAGCTCCCGTATGGAAGCGAAGGCGAGAAAGGTAGCCAGAATAAGCACCTTGTCGGCGAGTGGATCTACGATGGCGCCAAAATGGGTCGTTGTACGCGTGCGGCGCGCGATGGCGCCGTCTATTCCGTCAGAGATGCTGGCGATGGTCAGAAGGGCGAAGGCGATCACCAAAGACCAAAGGCTGCGATAAAATATCAGGGCGAAAATAATCAGGCTCAGGAACATCCTCATGAGCGTTATACGGTTGGCGAGTGTCATATCAGCGCAGCAGACGAACTTGAGAAAGAGTTAAACAGCCAAAATAGTACAGTGATCCTTAATTATTGAATTCCAGCACTTCCGTCCCTTTGGGCGGGATAAAACGAAACAGGGCCTTGTCCAGCGGCGCGTTCTTCTCGGCGTTTTCCAGACGTGTTGTGATAATGGTGTTTTCCACCGCCAGCGTCGCTTCCGCAGGGAAATAGTCGGTGGATGAGAGGGCCAGCGTCAAAGTGTAAAGTCCGGGAGCGCTCCGCGGGGTAAATGTCATCCTTATATAATACGGGGCGGCCTTGTCCTTTGAAACCCGGACGGAATTCTTTTCTGTGAGAGCGGAGTAATTTCCGAAATCCATAATGCCCGAGAAATTGCTGCTCTGGCTCTTTTGCCAGGCTGTCCAGGAGGTTCGCACGGCCTGTGAGTCTTCCGGTTTATATATCCAGAGTTCTTTTTTGTCGGTATAAACCAGTTGCCTGGCCGGTTTTATGTGCTCAATCCTGAGCAGATCCGGCTTTGAGTAAGTCAACACGCCCTCTACCTGCTGCTTTATGCCGGCGTCGGAAAAGTCCACTTCCTGCGTAAAGCGAGTTTGAAGGGTCTCAAGCCTGGCGTCCCAGTTTTTAAGCTCAGCTATGGCCAGGGTTTCAAGTTTGCTTTCGTCCTCTCCATTTTTTGGGCTTGCGGTCTGTTTCTGTGTGGAGATAGCGGCTTTGCGCGCTTCTTTTTTTGCGCCGGCCTGCGGGTGGACGGAATTTTTAGGCTCGCCGGCCATGGACGGGCCCGCTAAAATAGCCGCCAGAAGAAACAGTATTGCCTTACGGCTCATTGACAGTCTCCTTGTCTTCCTTCCGCTCCAGTGGCTCAGGTGCTGATTCGGCGTCAATATGGCTGCCAATTTTATCAAAATCAATTTCCCAGCGATTCGACCCTTCCGGCTTCCGGATGAAGCCGTTGGTTTCAAGTATGCTCAAAAGATTGGTCGCGCGCGCCGAAGATCCGAAATGGGCTTTCAGTAGGTCCTGAGACACCCGGCGGCGCTCCAGTATAAGCCGCATGGCGTTTATGAGCTCCTCGGAACTCCCGCCGCTGCCGCTGAGGGCCTTATCCTCCTCCTCTACCAGCGGCGTGTAATGCGGCCTGGCCTGCGCACGCAGGTAATCCGCCACCCTGCGTATCTCGTCCTCTGAAACATAGGCGCCCTGGATCCGCACCGGCTTCTGAGCGTCTATGGCCAGATAGAGCAGGTCGCCGCGCCCGATCAATGACTCTGCGCCGGGCGTGTCCAGGATTACGCGGGAATCTGTTTTAGAGGTCACCTGCAGGGCCACCCTGGAGGGCAAATTAGCTTTAATAACGCCGGTTATCACATCCACAGAGGGCCGCTGCGTTGCCAGCACCAGATGTATCCCCACAGCTCTGGCCATCTGCGCCAGGCGCTGGATGGCGTCCTCTACGACATTCTTGACCTGCAGTATCAGATCGGCCAGTTCGTCGATAACAACTATGATGTAGTATTCCTGTGGCTCGCCGTTGGCTGCGGCCCACTTATTATACGCGGCGATATTCTTGACCTTGGCATGCTGGAATTTTATATAGCGCTTCTCCATCACGCGGGTGAGCGCCAGCAGGGATTTAGCCGCCTCTTTGGGATCCGTTATGACGGAAACCTTGTCCGGTGTTTCTTTGGGATCGTAGAGATACGGTATGTCTTCGTAGAATGTCAGCTCCAGCCGCTTGGGATCTATAAAAAGAAATTTAACTTCATCCGGGGTGTTGCGGTAGATGATGGAGAGGATAAGCGCCTGCATGAACACGCTTTTACCGCTGTTGGTGGCTCCCGCGACAAGGAGATGGGGCATGCTTTCCAGGTTCGCCACGGCGGTGGAGCCTTCCGCGTGCCGGCCCAGGCAGAACATCAGCGGCTGCCTGCTTTCGTTGAATACGGAACTCTCCAGGATCTCGCGCAGGCAGACCTTGGCGCGGTTGACGTTCGGGATCTCAAAGCCGATGGCCGATTTGCTGGGGATGGGGGCGATGACCCGTATGCCGCCGGAGGCTTTCATGGCCAGCGCTACGTCGTTGGAAAGTGAGACGATCGAGCTTATTTTTACTCCCGGCGCCGGAGTTACTTCGTAGCGCGTCACTACGGGGCCAGGGTAAACTCCGGACACATGGATCGCGACCCCGAAGCTTTTAAAAGTGTCTTCAAGAAGGTTCTTTGAGGAGGTTATTTCCTCGTTGGTGGGACCGACGAAGCCCTGCCGGGCCGGTTCGTCAAGGAGTGTGCTGTCCGGCAGCTTGAAGTTCTTGAAATGGCCATCCGCCGTTGTCGGGAGCTCTGTTGCGCTGTCGGCGGCCTGCGGCCGGTTTGGCGCCTGGGGCTTTGCTGCCGGCTCAGGCTCCTTCTTATTGCGGGCCGGAGTTTCAGTTTTAACCCGCACTATGGCGGTCTCGGGCGGCGCGGCTGACCGCGGCAGGCTTTCTTTTCTCAACGCGGCCTGAGATTCAGGTATTGGGTTCCCTTCATAAGCGGGACCATCGGTGGCTTCCCTGTCGGCTATTATCTTCAGCCGGGCTTTGAGCTGAGCGCGCGCGGCGGTCCACTCCCGGTAATCGTTCGCGGCGGTCTGGGAGACAGCTTTCCAGACCCTCAGCCATGAGATCTTAAACAAGAGCTGAAGGCCTGTGATCATGATGACGCCTGAGAAAAGCGCTGCACCGACAGAGCCGAACACCTTCTCCAGCACGCCCTCCATCGCGTAGCCCAGCCAGCCTCCATTAAAAACTTCGGCGCCGAACCGGGCGGCGAGCAGCTCTATGACGGCGGAAATAGAGCCGAGCAGCAGGAAGGCGCCGATCATAAGCGTCAAAACGCCTTTATGCGGCTTGTTAAGTTTCAGCAGGATAGCGACAAGGCCGTAGAGGAGGATAAAGGGAAAGAAATAGGCGGTCTGCCCCAGAAAGGCGGACAGTCCGGTGGAGACCGCGGCTCCGATTACGCCTTTCTTGGCGCCGCCGAACAGCAGCCAAAAGAGCCAGATGCTGAATGAAAAAGACAGCAGCCAGTATGTAGCGTAGAAAATCCCGCCCGGCTTTTTCTTCCCGCCGGGAGCAGCGAATCTGTTTAGGACAAAGCCCCTGGCTTTCAGTTTTGTCCTGTTGGTTTCAAACATAAGCGGACCTGGATTCGCCGCCTGGGGCGCGCTGCAGGCTATTATCCCTTGAGGAGCTTGATTCTGTAATTAAGGTCCTGCGGATGCAAGGTTATCTTGCCCTGGGCGGCAAGCCAGCCAAGCGCGATATAAAGAGAGGAGCTGGAGAGATGCAGTTTAAGCTTAATGTCCCAGGAAGTGGTTTCCGCTCCGTCTTTAATAAAATCCGCTATCTTGTCGGCAGTTTGCGGAATGGTGTCCGTGAATTTGGTGGCTTCGGTCATTGCTGTGTCCTCGTCGCGCCCTGAATCGGCTCCGCCTAAAAGCGCCTGACCTGGTTCGCAGGACTTCGCGCGCCCTAAGTGCGCTGATTAAAAGCGTCGGCAATCAGTGCGTTTTTATGAGGAACAGGTCCTTGTTGGGCTCCACGGGTTTGCCGTTTTCCGAGAGCACTTTAATTATCGTGCAGTCCGCGTCGGCCTTCAGTTCATTGAAGACCTTCATCGCTTCCAGCACGCAGATGACCTGGCCCTGCTTCACGGTGTCGCCCTCCCGTACATACGGGGGGCTGGACGGGGAAGGTGCCCGGTAAAAAATACCGGACATCGGGGCTTTTATCGTTTCCCCTTCCACGGGCTGCGGGGCAGCCGGCTGCGCCTTGGGGGCGGCCTGCGCCGGCTGCTGCGCTGAAAACACCGGGATAGTCTGCACGCTTTGATTGTGCTTGCGCACCAGCTTGATGTAGGTTGCGTCTTTTGAAAACTCAACGACCTCAAGCTTGTTGGCATTCATGAACTGGTAAAACTTTTGTACCTGTTCAAAAGCCGTTTCTAGTTTCTTTGGGTTCTTTTCGGTGTCAGCTCTTTTCATAAAGCCCTGGCGACCTCCCTGTGATTGTCCCGCTTTGCGCCTGGTCCTAGTTCTTAACCGGCCGGCCGGCTGCCTGTCCGCCCTGCAGGAGAACTTTCCTGGAAAGCCTGATCTTGCCGTTGCTGTCTATGTCCAGGACCTTAACCTGAACTTCTTCACCCATCTTCAGAATATCTTCCACGTGCTGTATGCGCTGCGTGTCAATCTCGGAAATGTGCAGAAGACCGTCCTTGCCGGGCAGGATCTCTACAAAGGCTCCGAAGTCTTTGATGCCGGTCACTTTGCCGGTATAGACGGCGCCTATCTCCACTTCCATGGTGTAGTAGCCCACCATGGTCTTGGCGGCCTCGAGGCTCGCGCGGTCCGTGCAGGGGATGAAGATCGAACCGTCGTCATCCACCTCTATATCGGCGCCGGTCTTCTCAATGATCCCGCGGATATTCTTTCCGCCGGGGCCTATGAACTGGCCGATTTTATCTTTGGTAATCTGCATCTTGGCTATGCCCGGAGCGTACTTGGAGATGTCGGCCCTCGGTGCGGGCATATACTTTTCCATTATATCGAGTATATGATTTCTGCCGGCGGTGGCCTGCTCTATAGCTTCCGCGAGTATGTTGAGCGGTATGCCCGAGGCGAGCTTCACATCCATCTGGAAGGCGGTTATTCCTTTCCTGGTGCCGGTCAGCTTGAAGTCCATGTCTCCGAAGTGATCCTCGAAGCCGGAAATGTCGGAGAGGACGGCGTGCTTTGATCCATCCGTGATAAGCCCCATAGCGATGCCTGAGCAGGCGGCTTTCATGGGCACTCCGGCGTCGAACATCGCCAGTGAGCCTCCGCAGACGGAGGCCATTGAAGACGAGCCGTTGGACTCAAGTATGTCGGAGACGATCCGGATGGTATAGGGAAACTGGTCATCCGATGGCAGGAGCGGCGTAAGCGCGCGTTTCGCGAGAGCGCCGTGGCCTATCTCACGCCTGCCGGGGCCTCTGTCGGGCTTTACTTCCCCGGTGGAATAGCCCGGGAAATTATAGTGCAGCATGAACTTATCGAGGGACCTGCCTTCCAGATCGTCCAGTATTTGCTTGTCGGCCGGGGTGCCGAGTGTCACAGTCGCCATGGTCTGGGTCTGGCCCCTGGTAAACACGGCCGAACCGTGCGTTCTGGGGAGGAAGCCTGCCTGCATGGTAATATTGCGGATCTCGTCGGTTTTTCGGCCGTCGGCGCGGAGCCGCCTGTCAAGTATCTGTGCCCTTGAAAGGCAATGGGTTATTTCCTCCATCAGGGTCTTTACCTGAAAAGAGACGGTTTTGTCTTCCGGGAATTTCAGGCTCATTTCTTTGATCAGCCCGTCTTTTGTCGCAGAGAGCGTGGATTCAAGTGTCTCCTTTGAGGGAAAGGAGCTGAGAAGCTTTTCAATGGCGGGTCTGGC
>CAZPMW010000010.1:0-11182 GCA_964587805.1 uncultured Elusimicrobiaceae bacterium | reverse complement strand
TCCCGTATTACCGGCGCAGGCACTAAGGTCTTCGGCTTGCCGCAGGCTTCGCGGAGCTTCAGCTGTAGATTGCAGAGCTTGTCCAGTTCCGGCTTGCAGAGCTCCATGGCGGCGATGAGGTCGGAATTAGGTATCTCTTTTCCGCCGCCTTCGCACATCAGTATGCCTTTAGGAGTGCCTGAGATCACGAGCTCAAGCTCGGCTTCCTGCCGCTGCTCAAGCGTCGGGTTAAGAATGAATTTCCCGTCCACCTTGCCCACTCTGGCGGCTGCCACGGGGCCGTTGAACGGTATATCCGATATCATCACGGCCGCGGCCGCGGCATTGATTGCCAGAACGTCGGAGTCATTCTGCCCGTCGCTGGATATAACCAAAGAGACCACCTGCGTCTCGGTGTTGAAATAATCAGGGAACAACGGCCTCAAAGTCCGGTCTGAAAGCCTGGACGCAAGCACTTCCTTCTCGCGGGCTTTACCTTCCCTCTTGAAAAAACCACCCGGGATCTTGCCGGCAGCGTAAGTCCTTTCCTTGTAATCCACGGAGAGCGGCACGAATTCCGGCGGATTATCCTTGGGCTTTTTAGCCTGTACGCAGGAGGCCAACACCACGGTCTCTCCGCAGCGGGCCATTACTGAGCCGCCGGCCTGCTTGGCCAGAAGACCGGTTTCAAATGAAATCACTTTATCTCCGACCTTTTCTTCAAGGCGGACTATTTTGGGTTCTGTCATGGTATTATTTCCTTAAGCCTAATTGCTTGATGACTTTTTTGTATTCTTCGCGGTTGGTCCTCTCGAGGTAGGAGAGGAGGTGCTTTCTTTTGTTGACTAAAATGGCAAGGCCCCGCTTGGTGGCGTGGTCCTTCGGATTGGTGGAGATGTGTTTGGCGATATACTGTATCCTCTCTGTCAACAGGGCGGCCTGAACTGAGGAGGAGCCGGTATCGTTTGGGCTGGCGGTGAATTTTTCTACAAGTTCCTTGGTTTTTTGTTTGGTCAATGGCATCGTTAGTTCTCTCTCTTGTTATAAGATGTTCTTCTTTGTACTAATTATAGAAATTACGGGCCGGCAAGTCAATTCCATCTCCTGCTGAAAATTTGTTAACATGGTAATCCTCCCGCCGCGGCACAGGGATGAACGGAAAAAGCTGGATGGCGGCATTCAAAACTGAGAGGTACCGATATGACAGGAACGAAGATAAGCGTCAACAAACTAACCGCATTTCTAGGCAAATCGCCGGAGCTTTTCACCAAGAAAGACATCATCTCCTACGTGAAGGCCAGCGGTATCAAAATAGTCAACTTCCGCTATGTCGCGGGTGACGGGCGCCTGAAGACCCTGAATTTCGTCATCAATGATGAAAGCTACCTTGACCGGATACTTTCCGCGGGCGAACGGGTGGACGGCTCCAGCCTTTTTAAGAACATAGACACAGCCTCCAGCGACCTTTACGTTGTTCCCCGCTACAGGACGGCGTTTGTTAACCCTTTTTCTGAAATACCGGCCCTGGAAATACTTTGCTCTTTTTATACCCCGGACGGAAAACCGTTCGTGAATTCTCCGGCTGAGATCCTGCGCCGGGCCGAGGAGGAATTCAGGAAGACCACCGGGCTGGAATTCCACGCGCTGGGAGAGCTTGAGTACTACATCATTTCCCCCAGAAACCCGCTTTACCCCATGGGCGCGCAGCAGGGCTATCATGAAACCCGGCCCTTCGCCAAATGGGAAAACCTGCGCGTAGAGGCCATGGCCGCTATCGCCGAGGCCGGGGGCAGGATAAAATACGGCCATTCGGAAGTGGGTTTTATCCGCACCGAGGATCTTGAGATGAGCCAGCAGGAGATAGAGTTCCTGGCCGGGCCGGCCGGTTCCGCCGCAGATCAGCTGGCCATAGCGAAATGGATACTCTCCTGCCTCGGGCATAAATACGGAGTCGCGCTGTCATTCGCGCCGAAAATCTCTATAGGGCACGCCGGTTCCGGACTGCATTTCCATACCGCTCTGGTAAAGAACGGCGTGAATGCGATGTTGGAAAAAGGCGAGCTCTCCCCGTCCGCGAAAAAGCTCATCGCGGGTTTTATGTCTCAGGCAAAGTCTCTTACGGCCTTCGGCAATACCGTTCCTACCTCTTACTTCAGGCTTGTGCCGCACCAGGAGGCGCCCATAAATGTATGCTGGGGCTACCGCAACCGCTCGGCTCTGGTCAGGATCCCGCTGGGCTGGGTGGACGCCGGGGCTATGATAAAGAACGCCAATCCGCTGGCTGCGGGCAGTACCGCCGCTGTCGAGCCCTGTCAGACAGTCGAGTTCCGCTCGGCCGACGGTTCGGCTAATGTGCACCTGTTCCTGGCCGGCCTTTGCGTAGCCGCGCGGAACGGTTTTGAAATGAAGAATGCTCTTGAGTACGCCCGCAGACATTTTGTGGATAAAAACATATCCAGCAGGGAGCATAAGGATCTGCGCGAGGCCATGCCCAGCCTGCCCTCTTCATGTCATGATTCAGCTCTGGAACTTGAGAGGGCTCGCGGAATATATGAGGCCAAAGGCGTTTTCCCCCCGGTTGTTCTGGACGGAGTCATCAGGCGGCTGAAGTCTTACGATGATCAAAGCCTCAGCGAGCGCCTTTATGGCAAGGAAGAGGAAATTAAGAAGCTGGTGGATGAATTCCTGTACTGCTGACGCATATCGGGGCGTTGTGAAGGGTTGAAGGAAGAGGCTGGAGCTACATTCCGAGAATCTTAATCAACGGTCCGAGGTTCAGGCCGCCTGCCAGTTTTTTTACGGGGCCGGCCAGAAGCGGGACCAGCTCCACCGCTATCAGCGCTATAATTACTATTTCAAGCCAGTGGCTGCGCTTGGTGTTCACCTCGCCCTGCAGTATCTGGGTGATGTCTGCGAGCGTCTTCATCTTGCGGGAGATGCTTTTTCGCCAGTCTTCAAAACGGAACTGTTCAGCGCTGGAACGGAACACCGTGGCCAGGTAGGGGTCGCCCACTGTCTTAAGGGAATTCTCGATCCTGCCGAGGAACTCCGAAAATTCAATATACTTGGAACTGGATTCTTCCGCGATATCTGCGTAAAAATTGTTGAAGATGTTTACTATCCCTTCCTTTTTTTGCTCTATGGTGTCATACAGTTCGTCCAGCTTCAGGTTGAGCATGTCGTCGTAATAGCGCAGCTCCAGCAAATGTGTCAGGGAAAATTCGATCACGTCCGCTACATCGCGCTGCCCGTCCGGCTCGATCAGGAGCGCCGAGTTCCAGTCTATGACCGCCAGGTCGCTGTCGGCGTACTGAAGCACGTTCTCGGTGATGAGGTCCTTTGAACTTTCAGAGAGCGGCTCCCTGGTTTCGGCCAGGATCAGCGCCGCCACGTCAGCTTTCTCCAGCAGTTCCCTCGGATTCCTGACTCCGTCCAGCTTTTCGACGAAATAAGTTACGTAGTCCTCGGAAACGTTCCATTCCGTGGGATGCTTGATGGCCGTCAGTATCTTTTTTTTAAGTTCGTCCTTGGCGGATGCCGCGGTTTTTTCAATATCTTCGGAAGATTCTATGCCGCCGGCCAGCCTTACCAGGTCGTTCCACGGGGTGCCGTCCGGTATGGGTAGTTCCAGGGTGATTGAGATCACGCCGTAATCCCACACCCGGGCGAACATTTCGGCTGTAAAATCCGTTCCGTTCAAGGTCAGATGCCTTTTGTCCAGCTCAATCTTTAGCGGGGCATCTTTGATTATTATGGCTTTGCGCGTGTCGGTTTCAAGTTTGAGCCTGAGGCTTTTGGAATACTCGCTTAAGAGATTCTCCGCTTTGCCAAGCGCTATCTCGCCACCCACGTCAAAGACGCGGTGAACGAGTATGGAACCTTTCAGTATTTTTACCGGCATAGCTGTTAAACCAATCCCAGAAAGCCGCCAGCCCGGATCTTTGCATGCGGGCCCGGCGTCCGGGGCTCTTTCCCCTCTATATTATTTCCTCTATTCCTTTCCGTATGGGCGCGTCGAATTCGGAATGATATCCTGCCCAGAAGCGATTGATCACATGCTTTTTGGTCAGCAGATAAATAAAGGGGACGCCCTGTGCTCTATACCGCCTGGCCGTCTCCTGTCCATCGTAGGCCAGCGGGAAGGTAAGATCAAAATCCGCGGCGAAGCCGGCGGCCGCGGAGGCGGAATCTTCCAGGCTGATACCGATCGTGTTAAGACCTTTGGTAGAGTATTCCCGGTTCATCCGCTCTATGAACGGAGCGGCCTTCCGGCAGTAGGGGCAGTTTTCGGTAAAAAAGATCAACATTACCGGCTTGCCGGCGAAAGCAGCCAGGTCTATTGCCCCTCCTTTATAATCAGGCAGTTTGAAATAAGTTTCGCCCGGGGTGTAGCCCTTTGCGGGCGCTCCCGGCGTTCCCGCCTGTACAGTGGCTTCCACTGCCGCTGTTTCGGCAGCGGGAATATCGGCTTTCTTGCAGCCAAAATAGCCGAAAGCGATAGTATAGACGGCCGTCATTAATAAAATCTGACTTTTTTTCATGAGGAGTCTCCTTGTTCCGGATCCGTACAGTACGGCGCTTCACTTCGCTTATTGTATTATTTTTCGCAGGGCATCCAAAATGAAATTTACGGAGCAGCGTTTAATATTAATCCTGGTGTGGCGGAAATTGCGCGTGAAAGTGCGGGTTTTAATGCCGCGGCCCGCCACCGCAAAATGAACCAGCCCCACCGGCTTTTCTTTTGTTCCACCGTCCGGCCCGGCTATGCCAGTTACGGCGGCGGCGTAATCAGTTTTAAAAATCCGTCTGGCGCCTTCCGCCATAGAGGCCGCGCACTCCGCTGAAACCGCTCCATGCGCCAGGAGAACGCTTTTTTTGACGCCCAGGACGCTTTCTTTGGCTTTGTTGGAGTAGGCCGTAATCCCGCCGATAAAATAATCAGAACTGCCCGGGATGTCAGTGATCGCGTCGGCCACCGCTCCTCCGGTGCAGGATTCCGCCAGGGCTAAAGTGCGGCGCTTTTTTTTCAACAGCGCTCCCACCACTCCTTCCAGAGTATCGTCCCCGTAGCCGTAAATATTCCGTCCCAGGGCTTTCTCGCAGGCCGCGCGCATGGCGGAGAACCGGGCGGCGGTTTCACCGGGAGTTTTCGCGCTCACGGTGAAGCTGAATTCGGCGATGCCGGGCCCGGCCAGAATGGTGCAATCCGCGTACGGAAATTTCCGCCTGACCGGTTTCAGTATTTCTTCCGCCTGCGATTCCCACAGGCCGGCTATCTTCAGACGCATGGTCAGTGCGTTCACCTCCCGGACCTTAAAAAATTCTTTGATATCGTCGGTCATGAAACCGTCGAACATCGGAGTCCATTCATGTTCCGGACCGGGCAACACGATCAGCATCTTTTTTCCAAGAGTGATAATCTGCCCGAAGGCAGAGCCGTTCGCGTTTTCCACCATCTTCGCCCCGGATAAGATAAAACATTGGTCCTTGAGATTCGGAGGCAGAATTGGCAACCCGTACCTGGCCTTAAGTATCTGTGCCGCGTATTTGGAGTAAACCAGTTTGAGGCCGAGGGCCTTGGCTATCCCCTGGCGGGTGAGATCGTCGAAGGTCGGGCCCAGGCCGCCGCAGGTGATAACAAGGTCCGCGTTAGCCAGCCCGCAGCTAACCAGCTTCGCTATGGCGCTGCGGTCGTCGCCGACCGAGTGCTCGCGGAAAAGCCTGAACCCCAGCCCGCGCAACCTGGAGGAGAAAAGGGGCACATAGCGATTGTTTTTAAAGGAAACAAGTTCCGAGCCTGTGCAGATCAGCTCCGCTTTTTTTAGCGCCATATCTATAAAATAACAAAATATCCGGCCAAAGCAAAGCGGCGGCGCAGAAACTACCTGCGGCAGGCCGGCGTTAAAAGTTATAGAATAGCGGGATCACTTAATTCTGGAGGCTTATGATACAAGAGACACTGTCGCGGATAGAGGCGGCGATAGCGAAGGTCCAGGCGGCCGACGGTAAGGAGAAGGCTGAACTGGTCGCGCTCCTGAAGAAGCTAAAAGACGAGCTCGCGGCCCTGCCTGAATCAAGGCTGGACGACGCGCGCAGCATAGCCCACTTCACCGAAGTCGCGGCACATGAGGTTACACGCGCTAATAAAAGCGTGGAACGCAGCAATCTTTCTATTTCCGGGATAGCTTACTCGGTGAAGGGCTTCGAGGTCTCCCACCCTGCCTTGGTGTCGATTGCCAACGAGATATGCATGATGCTCGTCCGCATGGGGCTATAAGCTGGCGCCAGGCTGATCTTTATAATTAATTGCAGGCCGCGCAAGGCCATGAACGCATTGCGGCGGCAGTCGTCCCGCGCCGTGAATATTCTGCTATTGCCGATCAAGATCTGAGCTGAGGGACTCTTTAAGCGCCTTCTGGATCTCCAGAGAGATGTCGTCGATGGCGGAGGCCTTGTGAACAATGTTGCGGACCTGGGGGTAGCATGTAAGGTCCGCACGATTCTGGCGGGAAAAGTGCGTGGCAGTCACTACTACGACCGGGATGGTTCTCAGGACCGGGTTGCTTTGGAATGCCTTCAGCATCTGTATCCCGTCGAGCTCCGGCATTCCGATGTCCGTTACAACCAGGTCCGTGTGGGCGTCCAGGCACAACGCAATCCCCTCAAGACCGTTGCGGCCGACCGCAACGATGCACTCCGCCTCCATCGATGCGCCTATAAGGGCCGCGAAGATCTCGTCGTCATCCAGGACCACTATCCTCGGTTTGACAGTCATCGTAGCAGTATGCCAATTTCTTTACCGCAATATCTCTATCTGCCCGATAGATGGCTGGGGCACAAGAGCTTTTGAAATCGCGCTGACGCCCTCTCCCACGTACATGCAGGCGATCAGGACCACGCTGGCCAGCAGTATTCCCACGGCCAGGTTGCCTTTTTCCAGCTCCTTGCCCGCTCTGAATTTTCTGACCAGTTTGCCGAAAAGGCGCAGTGTGACGGAGATGGTTATCACGGCCATAAGCAGCGAGATGCCTAGGTGTCCTAGCGAGAGCAGGATAAGCTTGCCGATGCCCAGGCTGTTTTCACCCGGCGCCGACATGTAAAGGCGAAACATGCTGACCACCGAGGTCATCCCCTTCTGAAGTATGGTGGAAGCGGAGAAGAGTATGGCCGCCACCAGAATGCCCACCGATACGTTCCCTTTTTTGATCTCCTCCTCCATATCGAAGTCGGGGTTGGCTTTGATAAAGACCCTATAGGTGAGAAATATCACCAGGCCGGACATTGTAACCGAGAGCGCGAACTCAAACAGGCTTACTATGACTCTGTTGTTTAACATTTTTCCTCCATCTTTGTCGCACCCCTCGCCTAAAGCTCGGGGCGGATGACCGCCGGGCTCTAAAGGTGACGCCCGGTGCACTCGGAGGGGGACTCCGTCCCCCTTCCGCGCTTGCTTTCTTCGCTAGGCTCAGTCGCGGCGCTGAACCCCCTGAAGCGGTAGTTTCCTCAGCGGCAATGAAACAGAGCCGTTAAAAGAACGGTTCTATCGCGTATCCGGCGGAATTTTCCAGAAGCGCGGCTGTGGCGCTTCCGACCGAGCCGGGTTCCAGCCAGGCCGGCCCTGCCGGTTCTATCAAGACATACTCCAGCCCCTCATGCCGGACGAACATGTCTCCCTTGCCCGGTATCCTTCTTATGGCCATAAGGTAATGCCCGGGCACCGCTATTCCCACCAGGCGCATTCCGCTCCAGTTCGAGAGAATGGCGGCGGCCACTCCAGTTTTTGTGTCGCAGTCTCCCCAGCCCATTAGCAGGGCTCTGGCCGGAGGCAGCAGTCCGCCGATATGTATCTTTCCCTCGACCAGCGGCGGAATCTGATAGCTGATAGCCGTCTGGACCATAGACAGCACCGCCCCTACCGTTTCCTCCGCTCCATAGCTTTTTTCCGAGGCCAGTTTCTGAAAGGACAGCGCCAGCGGCTTCAGCGTCTCTATGTTGAGCTTGACTATATGGGGTATATCACACTCTATAATGTTGCCTGTCCTCAGCGCGAAGCCGCGCTGGAACAGGAGCTTTCGCACTTTCGTGTCGTAGTCCAGCAGCACTCCCGCGATGGCTTTCTCGGCGGCGGGTTTGCCGCCGCTGCGATAAGCCTGATCCCAGGCGGCCGCGTGGGCTTTGTTGCGCCAGGCCTTCAGCGCTGCCATTTCCTCGTCGGTGTAGCCGTAGCCGGCCATGTAAGCGCTGAACACAGGCGCGGTCATTTCAAACGAAACACCCAGTTTATCCCTGTTAAAGTTGATGAAATTATACTGGGCCATATAAGCGCCGCCGCTCTGCCATATCTTTTGAGAGGTTCCTTTTTCGACGGGGGCGGTGCGCATCTCCCGGAACGGTCCGGCTGCCTGGGCGCGCTGCAGGTTCCTGCCCTCAGGATGTATTACGAGTTTCTGTTCCCATTCGGCCGAAAGGCTGAATGTGAGGGTCAAAACTCCCCCCAGCATAATGAGGCAGCAGATTAATGCGCGACGGTAATGCATAAGCTGAATAATTATATCAACTGGCCCGGGAAATAAAAAGCTAGCCCGCGGAGCGGCGTTTTGCGCGTATCAAGTTTTTCTTGAACAGGCCGGCGGCTTTGTTGTTGGAGGTCACTATGCCAGTTATCATGGCCGAGCTGAAACCCTGGTGCTCCATCTCGTTCAGCCCTTCTATCGTGCAGCCGCATGGCGTGGTAACCTTGTCTATCTCGCTTTCAGGGTGGTTCTTAGCGCGCAGAAGCAGCGAGGCCGCGCCCTTAGCCGTTTGGGCGGCCATAAGCAGAGCCTCATCCGAATGGAAGCCTATCTGTATCCCGCCCTGCGAGGCGGCGCGTATCGAGCGCAGAAAAAAAGCCACACCGCAGCCCGTCAGCGCGGTGGCGGGCAGCATAAGCTCCTCGTTTATTATCACGGTCTTTCCCAGGGCGTCAAATATCTCTCTGGCCCTGACAAGAGCGGCGCGGTTCTCAGGGGCGGCGCAAAGACAGGTCATAGCTTCGCGGATGGCGATGGCAGTGTTAGACATGGCCCTTACCAGGCTTATCCGCTTTTTAATCCATCCCGTTATCTGGCCCGTGCTTACTCCGGTAACGATCGAGATCACTATGCGCCCTCGTTTGGCGAGCGCCGGGCGCACTTCCTTAATTAGACCTTCAAGCTGCTGAGGGCCCACGGCCAGAATAACTATCTCCGCTGTCTTTACGGCCGCGCTGTTGCTCCTGAGCACATTAAAATTTTCCTTTTTTAAGGGCTCCAGCAGCTCCACGCGGCGCCGCGTCAGCGTTATATCCTGCGGACGGTAGCGGCCTGAGGCCGCCAGCCCCCTTGCGATGGCCAGGCCGATGTTGCCGGCTCCCAGTATGGCTATTCTGCCGGGCAAAGCGCGCTGGGATATATTTTTTTTCATTGTACGATCTCCGTGTGGTCTTTGGCCGGCCGGCCGTCGGACCGGGTCCGGCGTGAAAAGAGCGGCTCTACCCCGGTTTTTTTAATTCCCCGGAGGGATATATATTCCTGACAGTGTCGAACTTGAGCCCGTACTGGCTGGCGTTGCCTGCCTTGCGGCGCCAGACTATATGCGCGGAAATATCCAGCGCACCCTTATTAAGCAGCCTCAGGCGCGCTTCAACTCCGTCTCCCACGGCAAGGACCCTCGTGGTAGTAAAGCAGGCGCCGGTTTCGGAGCAGTCCACAAGCGTCCCGGTCCAGGCGATATGCTTTCCCGATTTATCGAATATTTCCAGCACCGAATCATGCCGCTCCCTGGCGGCGCGGCGCTTATTATTGGCCGGCATAACTTCCTTCTCCCGGGTAATAAACGCGATCGCTCAGCCCGGTTCAACGCCAGCGGCCGGCATCGCGTAACCACATGTCAGAATCTTATTAAATCTCAGTCAGTCTGGCAAATTGCTAAAAAAATAAAAACTTCATCCCCAGCAGAAAAAACGCGAATGAAAGTACCAGGTAAGAAGAGGGGAGTCTTTTCTTCAGCGCGCATTCGAACACGGAGGCGAAAATGGTCCCCGTGATCGCGATCCCTGATACCGCAGCAAGGGCGCCGGCGTTCCTGACGGCGCTCAGGTACAGTATCAGAGAAAGGTAGGTTCCCATAAAGGATCCCAGGGTCACCAGTGACATGTTCCTGAGGCTGAGCGACCGTATGGTCTTAAAAAAATTGAAGGGCCTGAAGCGCGAGAGGACGATAAATAAGATCACCGCTCCCGCCGCGCGGTAAAAATTACCTTCTGTTGTAGCGATGCCGGGATTATTGTTGAAGGTATATCTTGTGATCATCACTCCGGCTGCGTCCAGAACGATCCCGCATAAGGCGAAAACGCTCGCTTTTGCGTTCCAATGCCCATGCCGCCTGAAGGATTCCAGTGAAAAGATAAAAAGACAGATGATGAAAAATATAATGGCTGTGAATTTGCCGGCGTCTAAGGCCTGACCGAACAGAAGATAGCTCAAAACTCCTATCAGCAGAGGCTGGAACCCGAACAGCATCATCGTCCTGCCGGGCCCCATCAAAGAGAACGCTTTTACCAGGAAAATATCTCCCGCCCCAAGGCCCAGCGCGCCGGAGGCGAAAAACATCAGTATGTATACAGGGCTTATCTGATGGAACCCGCCCTGGAGCTCTACTGTAATGGCGAAGAGCGCGGCGGCCACTACCGCCTTGAAGCAGTTCATCCATATGCTGGAGTGGGCCTTCGCGTAATGGGTGAAAAACTGCACCCCCACCGCGAAGCATAAGTTCGCGCCCAGCGTGTAAATGTAAACCTTTTCCATAGTCAGTGCCGGATCCGGCGCGACAATATTAAAGCAAATTTCCGGGTGCGGTATTAGTGCTCTCCAGGTGCCCTGCGGCGCAGAAGGCAAGTCAAAACGGAGGCATGTTTTGGCGGGCGGGGCTTTCTGGCGTATAGGCCTAAAGGCCTATGGCGGTATAGGCCTTTAGGCCCTTTCGGGCTTGACGCATGTCAACTAACCTATATCCGTCATGTAATCCCCGGATATTGGCCGGGGAGCATCCACCTCCGGACCTTATCCGGATTCACCATGGCGATCAGGTTGTTCACGGACGGTACAGGCATCTTGGCGGATTGCAACATGACAGCAGCAACAAACATCGTTAAAACCATAGCTTTTAGATCTCTCCCGGCCTG
>CAZPMW010000009.1:12170-35792 GCA_964587805.1 uncultured Elusimicrobiaceae bacterium | reverse complement strand
ATATTGGACACGTCGCTCTCACTGCCGCCGGGCGGCCCGGCGACCAGGGAGCCTATGCGCGCCATCTCATACGCGCAGTGGTTCACTAAAATGGTCTGATATGCCAGGCTGCCCATCTCCATGATGAAAAACAGCATGAGCATGAAAACCGGCAGGACCAGCAGCAGCTCCACGGTCACCTGTCCGGCCCACGACCGCCGCCGGCCGCGCGCCAAAAGCTTCCGGCGGAAAAAGCCGAGTGATCCGGTCTGGGACCTGGTAAAAGCCACAAAACCTCCGGAGGCCTTCGGGCGGCGGAAAACAGAAACCTGCGCGGCAGGCGCCTTTCCCCGCGCGCGCCCTAAGGATCTCCGACGAGATTAACTTATTGGTTGCCGCCGCCGGATCCCAGGGATCCCGCCGCGCCATTTATCATGGTCTGTATTTTCTGGAAGAGGGCCGGCATGTAGTTCTTCAGCGCCATACCGGCGATAAGAACAACGCCAACCACCACGGCCAGCATCAGCAGATACTCCACGGTGTTCTGCCCTTTCCTGCTCCTGAACGGAGTCGAAAGAAACTTGGATACGGAATTCACGCAAGCATAGATTGAACTGTTCATTACACTGGTCCTCCTGAATATTACGGTTGCCGCTTCTGATTATACCTAATTTACTACCAGGGCACTTCATGATACATCCTGAGGATGATCACGCCGCCCTGCCTGAATTGCCTGACAAGGTACCACTGCACCACGCGGTATATGGTCGCGAACGCGACAGTAAGCGCCACCGTGACCAGCAGGTACTCCACGGCCGTCTGACCGCGGCGCCAGACCGCCCGCGCACGGGAAAAATCTTGCCCCTTTATCATTTTGCGCCCTTGTCTCTCCGCCCTTAAGACCCGACTGAAATTATATGAATTTTTAAGGTTAAAGAATCTTTAGAACTGCGCCTTGATCATAAGCTGGCTGGCCTTACCCAGCGCGCCGTAAGGAACCAGCGAATAATCCAGCGATACGCCGAAGCCCATAGCCTGCGCCGCAAACAGCCCGATGCCGAAGGTCCAGCCGGAGGCGGAGGTTGAATTAAGGCCCAGCGTATCCAGAGTTTTATCGTCGTAATTCTTTCCGTATTCTTCCGCCCCTGAAAACTGGACATACCCGGTGCGCACGCTTACGCGCCCTACCTGCAGCAGCTCTTCCGGCAGATTGAACTCCACCCCGCCGCCGAACCCCGCTTTGCGGTCCGAATACTTCTTCAGCTCAACCAAAGTGGTCAAGAAAGGATTGAACGCGAAGGCGCCGCCGGTGCGGGCGATAGTGACGACCTGTTTGTCCTTGCTGAACGAGTTGGCGAAGGACTGCCCTATCGAAAGCTTGCGGAAGGGCTTGAAGATGGCGCCGCCGTCAAAGACCATATTGCGGTACTTCGCGACATAGTTATCCTCCCACACGCCCTTGACGCTGATCCCGAGCAGGAAGCGCTCCATCAGAAAGCTCTTGGCGAGTGACAGCGTGGCGTACCTGTGGCTCACTTTAATGTCCTGGCTGTACTGCGGGATACCTTCCGAATCCCTCGCGTCAAAGCCTTCTATGCTGTAGGCGGCGTAGTTGACCGCCAGAACCGACTGCCCCACCGGATGGACATAAGCGACATACTGGCCGCCGTAATCCTGAAACCAGCTCATGTGGGCGAAGGCGGCCTCGCGCATCTGCGAAGCGGCAAGACCAGCCGGGTTTATGGTCATGGCCTCGGTGCCTTCAACCAGGGACACGCCGCAGTTGCCCAGCGCCTGAGCCCTGGGGCTGCCGGTGGGGATCTTCATGAACACTCCACCGGAAGTGCCTGCGGCCGAATCCGCTGAATAAGCGGACAGAGGGCCCGCGGCCGGATAAAGAGCGAATAGGATGAAGAACAAATTTTCTTTTTTCATATTTCCTTCCCTGTTTTCTGCGCCGGCGGCCTCCCCGCTACGGGATGAGGATCTTCTTTACCATCTGCAGCTCACCCCTTCCGCCATCACGGCCTTCATAGCGGATTACCGCAAAATACACGCCCTGTTTCACCTCGTTCCCGGCATTGTTTACTTTCGGCCAGTAATGTTTTTTTATCTGCCCGCCTTCAAGGGCCTCGGCGTAGGTATAGATCAGGTCCCCGGCCAGATTATAGATCCTGACGCTTACTTCGGAATTAGTATATATCGGCAGGTGGAACCAGCCGGCCGTTCCCGTATAAGGATTGGGCGCGAAGAAGGTGTCCTGCTTCAGCTGCGCATCATCCCCTCCGGCCCCGTTAACCACCGGGAGGTTGGCCACTATCACATCTTCCACTTCCACGGCGGTGGCTCCCATCTGGCCTGTAAGCATGCTTACTTTTTCCGTGCTGGTGGTGCCGTAAACTCTGAACACATAGTTGCCGTCCGGAACTTTTGAAAGGGTCCGGTCCGTGCCGTCCCAGGCTTCAAAGATCTGCGTTCTGGCCGGGCGAACGCCTGCGAACATCTTAACCAGATTGGCTGCGCAGCCGTCCTTCAAAGCGCTCAGATTAGCGCATGAGCTTGTAAGGGCGGTGCCAGGACGGTAGATCCTGGTCACGACGCTCATCGGCTCGGAAATCTGGTACGAGATGATGGCGGCCTGCGATTCCCTGGTCATAGGCGTTATGGCCATGTCGAAGATGCGCAGCGGGTTAACTTCGAGGGTCTGCTGCACCGTGGTGCCGGAGAAGATCGTGGCTCCTCCCACGTCTCTGGCTACGACCCTGATGTCATAGGGGCCGGGCTTTACGAAGTCGCCGGTGATGTGATTGATCGTATACGTGTATTTCCCGTCCCAGAATTCCCTGTATAGGATATTGCCTTCCTTGTATGCGGAGGTTTCACCCGCGCGCTCGGGAATAACGGTGGCTATCACGTTTTTATTCGCGTCCAGAACCTCCACCGTCACCATCGCCTGCCGGTTCAGCATATAATTGATCTCGTAGGGAGGCAGCGTAACGGGGCTTGAGGAATTGTACAGCGTAGGGACGTTCGGAATGACGTCAAAAGCCAGGAAGATGATCTGCCCTCTGGATATATCCAGATAGCCGTACACCTGGTCCGTGACGCATATTCCGACAGCCGTGTCTGTGCTGGTACAGGCTGTAAAAGTGTATGGGTACCTGCCGTCCGGAGCCAGGCTGCCGTCTCCGAGCCGTCCGTCCCAGAACTCCGTGATCCTGGTGCGACCGGGGCGCATGCCGGAAACGCTGTAGACCGGCGATCCGAGCGCGGCCGCTGTCGCCCAGCCGGCCTGCGAAGGGTCCACTACTTTTCCGACTTCATAGACCCTGAGGTCTACGTAAAGCGAAGAGGATACCTCATAGGAGATGCTGGCCATGTCGGAGGCTCCCGCGAGCAACGGCCTGGTCAGCACATCTACTGCGCGGAACATATTTACCGCGAACTGGACCGTGGTGGTGGAGACCCCGCCCGAAGTCAGCTCGTCCCGCGCTATCAATTCGGCCACATAAATGCCGCTGGAAACATACAGCCCGTAATTATCCAGGCCGTCCCATATTTCCCGCACCGGATTGGCGCCGACCCTGGCCTGACTGAAGGACAGGTTCCTTACCGGGGTGGTACTGTTACGCGGCAGTATGTTCATGGTGAACAGGGCGCTTCTGACCGGCGTGTAGCGGAAATAGAAAGGCGCAACCTCGGACGCGGATGGAGAGGAACCGATCACGGTGGAGGACGGGGAGATGAAGCTGACCACAAGACCGCGCGATACCGGCAGAAAGCCGGTCATCGTTTTCTGCGTTCTTAGAATCCCTCCGCCGCCGTTAGCCGACGGGAGCTCAGCCCAAACGGCGTAAACATAGTCGCCGTCCGGCAGTATGTTGCCGGCGCTGTCGCGGCCGTCCCAGACCGTTCCCACCTGCAGGCGGCGCTCTTTCTGCTCGGTTATCAGCCTTAAAAGCCTTCCTGTCGTTCCCTGGATTTGCGGCGGCGAAACGTTTACATCGGTAAAAACGGTGCCGGTAGAATAGATGCCTACAGAGACCAGGGCCGGCTCGGTCAGAAGATAACTTATTACGGCCTGATCCGTGGAAGTGGCGCCCAGCGGCTTAACGCCTACATCTGTTATCTGCAATGGATCGACTGAGAAATAAGCGGTGGAGCCGTAAGCGCTATCCAGCCCGAAATAGTCCCGGCCCTCGGCGTTGATAAAAGCTACATATACTCCGGAAGACACAAGGCTGCCGCCATCATCCCGGCCGTCCCAGAAATCGCCGTTGGTCAGGGTGCCGTTGAAAGCGCCCTCACCCACGCGCGGAACGTTGTCGACTATGGTCCTGATCGGGTTGATCCAGCTCTGCGACGCCTGATCCCAATGGTCCGCGGTGGTAGGGAAAACTTTGACGGTGACATTCGCCTCTTTGCTGAGCCTGTACATCAGATTATACGGCTCGCTTGCCACGCCGGTCACTCTGCCAACTACGGTTGGCGAGGAAATGACGCTATGCACATTTATCACATCCACCGTAATAGGATACTGGGTTTGCCCCGGATAAGCCGTGGTCTGAGTGATGGAGATATTGCCGACAGAGACGCTGGTCTGATTGGTCTCGACAGTAGCCCTGAAGCCGAATTGTCCGTTCGTTTTTCCGAACTGCCCGTTCAGGTTATAGGACCCGTCCCAGCCAGTGCAGTAAGTGCCTATGTCAGTGGCGACAACCACATTCGCGGGGCAGATACCGATATTGAAAAGCGGGATGGTCCGCAGCGGCGGCGTGCTGGCCGGGTCCAGCGGGTTTGACTCATTGCCGAATTTAAAAATCTCGAATTCCAGCTTATCCACTCCAAACGCCCCTCCCCCCGCCTGATTTACGCATGTTACGGAGGCGCAAAGCTTAAGACAGCCGCCGGGATAAACGGCCTGGGATGGTCCGGACGTAGTAACTCTGGGGTGTTCCCACTCTATCCTGGCCGACCAGATAGTGGGGTCGCCGTAATCCGGGCGGAAAGACATAGCCTCTCCGGCCGCGTAGCCGGGTGCCACGCCGTCGTTGCAATATTGCACGCTTCTGGATGAACCTGCGACAACCAGACTGCTGTTGTTATACACTACTTCGACATGGCTGATATAAAGCTGTTGGGCGTCCGCCCGACGGGCTAAAGCCGAGCACAGGATCAGGGCGGCCGTCAGTAAGAATAATCGTTTGGTCATAAGATCACACCTTAATTTTCGGATTAATATACCTTCACCTTATACTTCACCAGCTCCGCTCCGGCCATAGTCCGGGTTTTCTCAAGCGTCCAGAGATATCCGCCGCCTGTCCAGAAAGCCGACGCCGGGGACTTTAATATCTGCGAAGAAATCCTCGCGAAAGCTCCGTTTTTCATGGCATAGCGCGCCAGCCGGTTTTTGGAGTCCAGCGTCCATAGCTCGGCTCCGGCCCACTGCATGGAGGCCAGGTCCTTCATTCCAGGCAGCGCGAAGCTGGCTTCCACCCCGCCCCTGGGGTCCAGGCCGTAGCGGTAGAGCAGGCCGGTGGCTGCGTCGAATGACCACAGATTGTAGCCGTCCCAGCATACGCCCTGCGGCGCCGGACCAGGTGTTTTAACCGATTCAAGCGTCTTGCCGTTTAAATCTTTTTTGATAAAGCGAAGCTGAGCCATATCCAGCACCCATGCTCCTTCATCCGTTGCGCTAACTGCCGCCGGCTTGAAAGGCTCTCCTCCGGCCGCTCCGAAGATCCGGAGGGTGGCCAGGTCTTTGACGTCCTTTAATATAAGTCCCTTATCCCAGTCGGCCAGCCAGAGGCCGTCCTCCGACAGAGCAAGGCCGGCGGCGTTGGGGATGTCAAGGGCGCGGTGTTCCAGCGAGGAGAGGTGCACCTTGGTCCTGTAGTCGAAAACCTTCCACGCCACTCCGCCCATAAGCAGCAGCCCGGCGAGGGTAAGCGCCATAAGCTTTGTCAGACTGCGTCCCGTAACGCGTGCCGCGGCGGCAGCTCCGCCCTGTGAGACGAAAACCTGCGGCAGCTGCACGCCTTTAAGAGCGTAAAGCTTGAGAAGCTGGGTGACTTTTTCCGACCACTGGGATGATTCTTTAAGGGTATTGGCCAGGCCGGCGGCGTAATCCAGGCCCTTCATCTCTTCTTCTTTCAGCTTCGCCGACCAGGCTTCGCGCTCGGAGCGCAGGCGGCTCTCCCACACCGAGAATTCCTGGCGATGCGTCTCCCATACGGAGCGCTCCCGGTCCCAGAGCTCGCGCCATTCTTTGCGCTCCGCGTCCCAGTTCGCCTTTGCGTCCGCAAGCCTGGCTTCCAGGCCGGCGGCCTCCTTTCCGGCTTCTTTGATCTTGTTTTCCGCGGCCTGGCGGGCCTGCCGCTCGGACAGCAGCTCGGCGAGGGTTTTTTCCACGGCTTCCCTGGCGTCGCCCAGCCTGCGCTCAAAACCTGCGGCTATGTCCTTAAGATTGGCCTGCTCGACGGCCGACTTGGCTAAATTGTCCCTTACGGTATCGCGCTCTGAGCGCATGGCGTCCAGTCGCCCGGCTAAAGAGGCCAGTTCCGACTTGCTCCGTTCCAGCAGCTCTTTCAGCAGCAGGAGCTCGCGGGTGTGATTTTTTTTCTGCAGGTTAAGCATTCCCCCCGCTTCTTCCAGCCTGAGGGCGGCGGAGCGCTCCTCGTTGATCAGCTTTTCCCCCGCCTCCTGGTAATGCTGCTTGAGCTCGCTCAGGTGCGCGCGCGTCTCGTCCACCTGAGCCGACAGGTCGCTGATAACTGACTCCTTCGCCTTAAGCAGCTGCTTCCATTCGTCTTCCGCCCTGGAATAATTATTCTTGAGGAACAGCACCGTCTCGAGCTGGGATTCGCTCAGGCGCGGCGCGGCGTGGGGCCCGGGAATATACTCACTCCCGGACGCCTTCATCCAGAGCTCTCCCAGCCGCTTATCGATATCGCTGTTTTCCATAACTATAAAGTAAAACCGGACGCCTGAAGTCGTGAGCTTAGAGTAAAGAAGCGCTGTGCGCCCTCGGCTCTGCGCTCTGTACTCAAGGTAAGTTTATCAGTCCGGTGTTTCCCGGCGGTAAACTAAATGTTAAGGAAAAGTTACGTACAAGGAAGGACCCGGCAACGGGTTTCAAACAAAGCATGGGGCGAAGATGCGCCCCGGCTTAGCGGCTAGTCTTTAACCAGCTGCCGCAGCTCCAGCGTCGCGGGGCTTATATCTATGCCGGCGCCCTGGTATTGGCCCAGCAGCCTCTGAAGAGAGCCCTTCAGCACCGAAGCGGGGGCGCCGCCGGCCTTCATCTTAAGATAGGCCTGCCAGTCCCGGCTGAAATCTATTTCCAGCTGTCGCTTGCGGTCCAGGCGCCTCGCCTCTTCCAGCGACTTCAGCTCAGCCTCAGCGCGGCGCTGGCGCACCACGATGGCCTCCAGTTTTTCTCTGGCCTGCGAGGCTTCAGCCCTCTGCTCCCTGACGGCCTTAAGGCTGACGGTCAGCGCGTCTATCTCCTCTTTAAGCCCGCTCAGCTCGTCGCGGAGAACGCCCTCCCGCCTGGAGGACTCATCCAGCGCCTGCACAAGGTCTTTGCGGTATTTTATCTCGCGCTTGATAAGCGTCTCATATTCGGATTCCAGGTCCTTGTCGCCAAAGCGTATGTTGACGCTCACGGCGTGGCCGGCCTTTATCTTCCCGGTCAGCGGGATAAGGATAGCGTAGGAGACTTCGGAAGCCAGATGCCGGTGCCCGATGCCCAGACTGAACCTGGAGGATCTGTCGCCAAGGGACAAGCCCATGCGCGAAGTGAAGATGCCGCGGCGCTCAGTGCGCCAGACCTGCTCAACACCGCAGTTGAAGCCGTATTTACCCTGGTCGCCCGCCACTGAACGCCTTACAGCGTCCAGCGCCAGCGTATAATCTTCCGCCTTTTCGGCCACTCCCAGTCGCACGGCGAACGGCGCCTTCTCGTCCAGCACACCCTCCTTGAAAGAGGGAGAATTGACGTTTAAGAGAGACAGGCCGAAGCTGCGCCTTGAGTCTACCCGCCACAGAGCGCCCATATCCAGGCCCAGCCCCATTTTGGAGTCAGCGGCATAATCGGAATCCAGCTGCATAAACTTAACATTCGCACCGAGATCAAAGGACCCGCGGGCAGATCGCAGCAGCTGCCAGGTAGCGCCACCGAGGCTCAGCGTTTTCTCAGCGAGGCCGCTCTCCTCCATCGTCCTGTACCGGCCGGCGACGGACATCGTTCCGAATTTACCGCGCACCATGCCTGGCAAGGCCGCGTTCAAAGCGTAGCTGTAAAAATCAAGCGGCCCCAGACAGGAGCGCGTACCTGATTCAAAATGAGCTCCGCTGTCGAATTTTCTGACGGACCCGGCCAGAGCCGGGTTCAGAAGCGAACCGTTAACATCTTCCAGCGCAGTGGCCGCGCTTCCCATGCCGCTCAGCCTGGCGCCCAGCCCGGTATTCTCGAAAGCGGCGGACAGAGGCCTGAGAGAGGAGAGCTGAAGGATCAGACAAAGCGCGGTAAAAAAACGGAGCCGGTGTGATTTTGCCGGCCGTGTTTCTGTCGCGCTGGTCTTCAGAATGTCAGACATGATTTCGCTCTGTTGCCTCATGTTTCATCTTTCCTGCGCTTCGCCTTCTTTAGCGCTCTTTTCTTCCTCTTTCAGTTTCTCCATCTCTCCGGCCAGAACCGCGTGGCCGCGGCCGTGCGACTTGACCCAGTAAAGCGCGTCGTCAGCTTTTTCAAGCAGGGCCTCCATGGAAGAAGCGTCTGCCGGGAAGGTGGAAATACCCAGGCTCACGGATACAGACAGCTCCCTGGTCCTGGAAAAAGGCACCGGGATCCGTATCCCCCCTATCTCCTCCGCGAGCCGGGCCGCCAGCTTCATGGCCTCGGCCCCGGTCGCCTGTGGAAGGAGCACCACTATCTCGTCGCCGCCGTAGCGGCAGGGAAAATCTATCTTTCGCAGATTGGAGAGTATCACCCTGCCGGCCTCTTTCAGGACCTGATCTCCTATCTGGTGGCCGTAGGTGTCGTTCACTTCCTTGAAATGGTCTATGTCCGCCCAGATAACGGCGAGCGGCTGTTTGAAGCGCTCCGCGCGATAGAACTCCTCCTGAAAACGCTGGCTAAAATAGCGCCGCAGCGGCAGCTTGGTCAGTTCGTCGTAAAGAGAAAGTTCCTCCACCTTGTCAAAAAGCCTGACATTATCCAGCGCGAGGCCTATCTGACTAGCGAAGGATTTGAGCATAGCCAGATCCCCGGGCTCTATCTTCTGCTGGCTTAAGAGATTGTCAACTATCAGAAGGCCCATGGTCACGCCCTGCACTACAAGCGGCATATAAAGCACGCACTCTTTATAGCGCTCCATAAAAACGCCTGAGCTTTTACCCAGCACAATGTCAGCGAAACGGTGGGCGCCAGCCTCAAGGGGTATCTCTTCGTAGGCGATGCTCTTGATGTTGCCCCGGATATCGGAACTGAGCTCGCCTTTGAGCTTCTGGCCTTTTTCATCTATCAAATAAAGGCGCACGCGGTCGAAGCCGAAATAGGTCTGGATGCCTGTCAGTATATGCCTGAAGCTGTCACGCACGCGCAGCGAATTGGCGAAGATCTCCGTAAGCTCGGTGATAGCGGCGAGGTTTCTGGCGTATTTTTCGCTTAAAGCCACAAATTCAGACTTGTAGTAGCTGCGCATGAATTCGCTGACACATTCATGCGCGGCTCCTGCTTCGGCCGGGGAAAAACGCCTGCCTTTTTTCTGTGTTCTCTCCAGCCGTACCACTCCCCGGATCGGAGTCCTGTCCGCCCCTCCCGCCGAAGAGATCTCGACGCAGAAAGGCGCCAGCAGGCAATGGCCGGCCTTGTTGCTGAAAGCTACCGGTTTCTGCGAGGCCAGCGCCGCAGCCGCAGGAGAATCGGTGGCGGGGCGGGCGTCTTCCTCCACCTCGAAGGACGCCCCGCCGCAGCGGCGCATCATCAGGCGCAGGAGCGCGTTCTTTTCGTCACAATAATAAAATGAAACCCGCTCCGCCGCCAGGAGCCTGGAGACGGACTCCAGCAGACCGTTCAGGAAAGCCTCCCGGCTCCCGAAAAAAGCGTGACTTTCTCCGCTCGCTTTGCGCAAAATTTGCTTTGTCTTTTCCATAAGGGTTCAGCCCTTATCTTCCGTCACCGATCCGCAATCCTTCCCTGAGACAAGACGGTGTTTCCGGCTAGTACAGCGACAGCAGATAATCGATCTCGCTCTGGGCTATTATAAGCTCCTTGACAAAGTCCTCGCGCGACCAGACCTGCCTCGCGATGCTGAGCCCGGCGTGCCAGAGCGCCTTATCCAGCAGCAGCTCCGCCGTGGGATACACGGTGGCGCCGCTGGGCGCCTCCGGAGCGCGAAATATCTCTCTCCATACCTCTCCGCCGCGCACATGCTCCAGCGTCTCCTCTAAAGCCGGCTTCATGCACGGGAAGGCCCCGAACGAGGCGGCGAAAGAACGGCAATTTTCGGCGGAAAGCGCCCATTTCATGAAAAGCCCCGCCGCTTTCAGGTTGGGCGAACCGGAGGCGACCGCGAGGTTATAACCGAGGACCTGCTCTTTTTTTCTTGCGCCCGGCAGGCGGAGCGGAATGAAAGAACTTTTCCTGTCCGGAGAGAAGGGCGTTCTGGTCCCCAGCACCATGGCCGCCGAGTCCTCATAAAAAGGCCCGCCCTCCAGCACGGAGCCGCTGAAAAGCGGAAGGTAGCCCTTCAGCGCCGGCTCCAGATAATCCTCCAGACCTCTGACCGCCTCCTCCTTGCTGAGCGTGCAGCGGTTCATATCCTCAGAAAACAGGCCGCCACCCCGGTTCCAGATACAGGGCAGGGCGTGATCGGCGCTCATCCGGCCGGAACCGTACATAACCGGATAAAAGCCGCGCCGCCGGTTTACGGCCGACAGCCGTTCGCAGGCATTCATGAAACCGCCCCAGTCAACGAGGCCCGCTTCCGGCCGCAAACCGCACTTTTTGAACTCATCCGGCCGGTAAAACAGCGCGGGCGCCTCCATCCACCAGGGCGCGGAAAAAGCGGCATCGCCACCTTTGGGAACAAAGCCATTTCTCAGGAAATCCGGGTACCTGCCGGGGCTGAAAGAGTCTACAACCCCCTCTATCTCGGCCAAAAGACCCAGCTTCGCGAAAACAGCGGTCCAGGAATGAGGCAGCTCTATTATATCCGCGGACTCGCGGTTCTTAGAGTCCCGCAGGTGCGCAAAAAGATTCCGCCACATTGATCTGCGGGTAAGCACCCTGACGTCCGCTTTGATTTCAGGGTGACGCGCGGAAAAAGAATTCAGGAGATTCCTGAAAGCCGCAAACTTCCCGTCATCCGGATCCGCAAGCAGCCATATAAGCATAAATTTCCGTAAATTATCTTACAAAACCATTGTTAAGCAAATATTGCGCCGTCACCACGATGCGGCGGACAGATCGGGCGCTATATCCAGCGGACCGCCGGAAACGCCGCGCTCAAGCCGCCTGGCGCCGCAAAGCGCCACCATCGCGGCGTTATCGGTGCAATACTGCTTTTCCGCGAAAACGACGCTTGGGCCGTCCGCGGCGCCGGAAAAAAGTTCAGCGAATTTACGGCGCAGCCGCAGATTGGCGGCCACTCCGCCACCCACTACCACGCGCCCTATTCCAAAAGCCGCGCAGGCCTTTGCTGTCTTGCGCGCCAGCGTATCCGCTACGGCTTCCTCGAAAGCCAGGCAGATCCCGCTCTGGGATGAAGGTGAAAGCCGCAGCCGCTTTTCATAAAAATCCGGGCCCAGCAGATCCCTGAGCCTGTAGGCCACCGCCGTCTTAAGGCCGCTGAACGAAAAATCCCAGTTGCCCTCCATGTACGGCCTTGGGAAGACGAATCCCCGTTCCGCTCCGCCCAGCTGAGCGGCGGCCTTTGAAGCCGACCGCTCTACCGCCGGCCCGCCCGGGTAGCCGAGGCCCAGCAGCTTGGCCACCTTATCAAAAGCCTCTCCGGCGGCGTCGTCGCGCGTGCGCCCCAGCGTTTCATACCTGCCATACCCCTCGGCCTTCCAAAGCTCCGTATGCCCGCCGGAAACTATAAGCCCGATGCAGGGAAATTGTATCCGCCTGGAGACCCTGCGGGCCGAAAACTCGCAGGCCAGAAAATGGCCCTCAAGATGATTTATTCCGAGAAGCTTCGCGCCCAGCAGTCTTGCCGCGGTCTCGGCCGCCACCCGTGAGACAAGAAGGGCGCCGGGCAGGCCCGGTCCGCGGGAGAAAACTACCGCGTCTATTTTAGGCCCGCTCAGGCGTCCGCCGCTGAAAAATGGCCTGCTGTACCCCGCGCGCGACAGCGCCGCACCCAGGACCCGGGAGATATTTTCCAGGTGCGCCCGGCTGGCCAGTTCGGGAACCACTCCGCTGTATTTGCGATGAAGACTTATCTGGGAAAAAATTACGTTGGAGAGCAGCCTGTCGCCGTCAAGCAGGCAGACGGAGGTTTCGTCGCAGGTGGTCTCAAAAGCCAGGATTCGCATATAGCGGCGAAATAGCGATCAGCAAAATAGCGGGGGCGGTGAATCACGCCTGTCCCTTTCGATTCACCGCTTCGCCGACCTCCCGCCGCTTCATCCCCGGCTGCCTCGCTATTTTGCGATTTTCAGGTTGCCCAGAACCTCTCTGGCTTTCAGGATCTCAACGGCGCGCTCAACGACCTCATCGCGCACACCGGGATCCTTTTTCTTATCCCCGGGTTTTATCTCTGCCGTCTCTTTTGCTTTGACGGGATAATAGAACTCCTCGGCTTGCTGAATGAGCTTTTTCTCGGTTTCGAGGGCAACTTTAACCTCTATGTCCGGCGTGATACCGCCCGTGTTCTTTTTCTCATCCCGCTGTATTGATCGGCCGGAAGGCGTGTAATACTTGGCGATGGTCAGCCTTAAAGCCGACTTATCGGAAAGCGGTATCATGGACTGGACGCTGGCCTTGCCGTAGGTCCGCTCCCCAATAATGACGGCCCGCTTGTTATCTTGCATGGCGCCGGCTACGATCTCGCTGGCGGAGGCAGAGTAGCGGTTCACCAGAATGACCAGCGGCAGATCGGAATAGGGCGCCCTGAAGGCGGCTTTGAACTCCTGATAATTCTCCGGCTTGCGGCCCTTTGTAAACACGATCATCCGGTTGTTGTCCAGGAAAAGTTTGGACATATCCACCGAGGCCGACAGCAGACCTCCCGGATCGTAGCGCAGATCGATGATCAAGCTTTCCATGCCCTGTTTTTTCAGATCCGCCAGGGCCTTGGTAAAATCCCCGGTCACATGCCCTGTGAACTCTATCGTCTTTATATAGCCGATCTTCCCTTCAAGCATGCGCGACTTGATATTCTCGGTCTTGATTATCTCGCGCACCAGCGGTATATCTTTTGTGATCCATTCCGCGCTTTTTTCCTCCGGCTCGCGCGAGATGGTTATATTGACCTTGGTGCCTGGCGTGCCGCGCAATTTTTTAATGGCCTCGTCTATGATCAGGTCCTTTGTGCTTTCGCCCTCTATCTTGATGATCTTATCTCCGGGATACATCCCGGCGCGGTAAGCGGGCGTATTGGGCAGCGGCGTCACCACTGTCAGCCAGCCGTCGCGCTGCTCCACGCGAATGCCGATGCCGCCGAATTCGCCATCGGTATCGCTTTTAACCCTGGCGTACACGTCGGGCTCCATGAACTGTGAGAAATCATCAAGCTCGCGCACCATGCCGGCGGCGGCCCCATAGATCAGTTTCTGAGAATCAATCTCGTCAACGTAATTTTCTTTTATCAGCTCCATAACATCAACTATGACCTTAAGCTGCTGATAAGTCTGATCTATGGCGAAATTCACATATGGGAAGGCCAGGCCTATTAAAGCCGAAACGAGAGAAATAAGCGCTATTTTCCTGAGATTTTTCATTCTTAAAGCCCTCCAAGCACGCCGAAGCAACAGAAAGTAGATTATACCTTTATTAGCGCTAATTAGTGAGCCAGAGCAGCGGGTCCACAGCCTCAGCTCCCACCCTTATTTCAAAATAAACCGCGCTGTAATCCTTCTCAGTTTTGCCGGAAACAGCCAGCAGGTCCTCTCCGGCGCGGCCCAGGGGCGAGCCCGGAGTGACGGAGTCGTTCTTGGCGACCAGTATCCCGTCCAACAGGCCGTAAATCGTAAAAAAGCCCTGCGCGTGGTCCACAATAACAACATTGCCGTAAGCCCTGAAAGGTCCGGAGTAAATGACTTTGCCGCTCATCACCGGAAAAACAGCAGCCGCTTCCGCGGCGCGGATCCTTATGCCCTCGCGCACTATCCAGGTCTTTAAAAGCGGCACCTCTTCCCTGCCGTAGCGGCTTATAACCGCGCCCCGCACGGGCCACGGAAGTGAGTGCCTGGGCATCGGCAGGTCCCTGGATTTAGCCGAGCCGGGCCTGTAGGGCGCCTGCTTCTCCAGTTTTCTCACCAGCTTGGCAAGGCCGAGCGCCGCGTTCTGCAGATTTTCAACTTCCATTAAAAGCCTGGATTTTTTTTTCCTGGTCCTTTCCAGTTCCGTCACTTTCTCCCTGACGACATTTCTGTGGGCGGAGCGCCGCTTATCCACCAGTTCTTTTTGGGCTTTAAGCTCCAGGTCCTGCCTGGCAAAGGTCCGCATATCGCCCTGGACCCTCACTGTTTCGCCCTTTATCCTGTTTATCAGGCTTTGTTTTCGGAGTATCGCCGACTTAAGCAGCATGGCGCGCGAAATATCGCCCCGGCCGCAGTACGGGTAATAGAACTGCCTGTCCAGTGAATAAATTATGGTCTCGCCGTAAAGTTCGCCCTGCAGATCCTTATAGGCCTTTGAAAGCGCGTCTGATTTTTCCCTGGATTCGGTGCGTCCGGCGCGCGCGCGGGCCAGCCTGGACTCAAGCTCTTTCTGGCGGCCCAGATTCAATTTATCTTCCTTCCGTAGATTTTCCAGCTCAAGATTGACGAGATTCTCTTCCTGCCGGTATTTCTCAAGCTCTTTCTTTTTCCCGTCCAATTGCTGGCGGATCTCATCCAGGGTCTTCTTATTGGACGTCACATTATCCCCGGCGATAAGAACGCGGGGACAGGCGGCAAAAAGCGACAGTGAGATCAGGCAGCATGCCGTCAGTGCGTGTTTTTCCATTGACAGAGAACCCAGGCGCAAACGCCGCCCGCGGCGATGACCGCCGCCTGCCAGAGCGCTCCGGGCCATAGCCAGAGCGGGCTCAGGTATTTGACAGGATAGACCAGCGCGTAAGATACGGCCGCGGCCAGGGCGCCGGCCAGGAGGCCGGAGAGAAACCAGTTTCGGTCGCGCCGCAGGCTTACCAGCAGCGAGCCGACAGTATTGCGGTAGAACACCGTCATAAGGGCCAGCACGGTCAGAGCCACGAAGGAGAGGGCCATGGAGACCAAAATGTAATGGCCGTAGAACAGCGCGTGCAGTATGGCCGTTGCGGCAAGCGGCTTATATTTCACATCCTCCACGCCTTTAATTTTCCAGGCGGCCTCAACCCAGGCGTTCAGATCGCCCAGGGCAGCCTCCTCCAGTGAAATTTCGAAAGTGTCAGGCAGTGGGTTTGCGCCCATGCCGGTCACCGCGCCTACCAGATCGGGATCTTCCTCGCGCAGTTTGCGAAGACGCTCCGCCTTGCTCATGAAAGAGACATCGGCGGTTCCCGGCAGGGCCCTGAACTCCTCTTCCATGCCGGCTGAGTCCCGTTTAATCCTGTCGCTTTTGACGGCCACGATCCGGAAGTCCTCCTTCAGGACCAGCGAGATCTCGCGCGTCTGGACGAACATAAAAAGCAGGGCCTCCGCCATAAGGGCCCCGGCGAAAACGAGCAGAAAGGCCACGCGGTAGCCCTTGCGGCTTCCGCTTTGCGTTTCACCGAGCGGCTTGTGTTTTTCCATAAATCGCGACCCCGGGACGGATAGCTGGCGCCGGCCGCTTTCCGCCTTGTAGATTATATAATTTTTAACTACAGGGATTTATCCTGGAACTCCATGGCGGCCACGAAGGGAGACAGGGAGACGGAGCTTGCCATGTCAGCCGGCAGGCTGCCGGTGACCTCAAAAGCGGTGAACTTAGCTCCTCCGTACGCCTTAGGAAGACGGGAAATATTTTCCGCCGAGAAACCAGCGGAGGCGCCAAGATTGCGAACAAAATCCGCGACAAAAACCGCGGAATTATCTCCGCTCGGAGCGCGCAGGGTGAAGCGGATGCGTGTCAGGAAGGGCGCGCCCGGGGACTTCTTTTCCACTGCCACTCGCTGCACAAGCGGGTTTTTATATATGCGCTCCAGCTTTGGATAGGTCACCCAGCCCTGCACGAATGTTTTTTTTCCCTCGGCCGTAAAATAAGTCTTCTCGCCTGAGAGCCTGAACCCGTCCGCCGCAAGGGACGCGATGACAGCGGAAGCGCCCTCCGTTTTGGGAAGCACGGAGATAAAAGCGTAATCTCCGGCCCTGAACCCGGAAATGGCGCCTGAGCTCAGCGGGTTTACGCAGGAGGAGATCGGGCCGCTTTCGCCGGCAAAAGTTACCTTATAGTGCTGGCCGGTTTCCGGCCTGGCCGCAGCCTGCGTTATTTTGGCGGAGGAGACTGCGGCGTCCCCGGCGCCCGGGGCAGGACTTTCCTTCAGCCGCCCTTCCTTCAGCTGCGGCTTATCCGCGGCCGGCGGCGGGGTTTTAGTTCCGGCGGCCGGGTAGAGGCTGGTAGGAGAATCGCGGAAGTCGTTGATAAGCCCCGGGGTATATTTCGGGTTCAGGTAGCCATAGGACGTCTCGACGTAATCCTGGACTGCCGGGTCAAGAAAAGGATTGATCTCAGGGGAAGCGGACGGGTCTGATAGCCTGTGCTGCGCTAAAAGCTGAGCAGGGAGAAAAAGTGCCGAGAGGCAAAGCGCGCGCTTGATTGTAATCATTCTTGCATCCGCAAAACCATGAATACGGAACAGACTAACCTCGCGGGTTGTTATTCAGTATTCCCTGGCACCCCGGATTCACAGGCCCGGGGGTGGATGCTCCTTCGCCTCTTCGAAGGATTACAAGGTACCCTACTATTCTATGTTAAGAGGCAAGATCAGGCAAGGCGCTTTAGACCCAAGACACAGAAATAAGAAGGCCTATCCATGAGTAGGTCTAAAGGCCCGCTGATGAGGAGCTTTTAAAATCGCTATTTAGCTTTGCCCTTCTGCTTATGCATCGGGCACTGGGGCTTAGCGCCGCTTTTCATCATTCCGGGCGCCAGCGCCTTGGCGGCCAGACCGGCTTCATCTGCGCCTTCGTTTTCAGGCCCGCCACCGGCCATTTCACCTTGACAGTTGCCGCCGCATTTATCCGGCGTGGCGCTTTTGATATGGGAACCTGCGCCGCAAAATACTCCGAGCAGGCCGACCACTATAAGGACCCAGGCGATCACGCCGCCGGTCTTCTTCAGCAGGCCGCCGCTTTCTTTATCCGCGCGCTGCAGGACCCAGTAGCCCAGCACGGCGAGACCGGCATAGATCGCGATGGCCAGATGGACGCAGCATTTAGGACCGCAGCCGCACCCTTCTCCCTGCATTCCCATCGCCTGCGCTGCGGCCGGCAAAGACAGCAAACATATCGTCATCAGACTTTTCATTAGATGTATCTCCTTATTATCCCTCGCCCAGTATATGATTCTACAACAAGCTGCGCCGGCCCGGCAAATATCCGGACCGTTATCGCCCTGACTCACAGGAAGTAATCGAAATCGCGCTCCGTACGCACGTAGCGGCGCAGACGGAAGATATGCGCCGGGATCTGCCGCGGATCCAGCTCCACATAATTGCGCTGTCCCCTCCAGAGAAATCTCCGGTCAGCAAGCAGGTCGTGCATCTGATAGGGCTTATCCGCCGGCAGGCCGAACTCATGGAGCGGCAGCTCCAGCCAGCCTGACTGCTTATGGTGCGGGTCAAGGTTGACCACCATCAGCAGCAGATCGTCACCGGACCGCTTGCCATAGCAGAGCAGCTGATCATTGTCGACATGGAAGAAGCGCAGGCTGGAGTCGTTCTGAAGCGCCGGATTCTCACGGCGGATGCCGTTCACGCGCGCTATCAGATCCCGTATGCCGCTCTTGGCGTCCGTCTGCCAGTGCTTCAGCTCGTATTTCTCGGAGTCCAGGTACTCCTCGCGGCCCGGCGCCAGCGGGGCGGCCTCGCAAAGTTCAAAGGCCGGCCCGTAGATCCCGTAGCTGGCGCCAAGCGTGGCGGCCAGGATATGGCGGATCATGAATGCCGGGCGACCGCCGAACTGCAGGTACTCCGTCAGGATATCCGGGGTGTTGGGCCAGAGGTTCGGCCGGAGATATTCCCTGACCGGCGTGCGCGTAAGTTCGGTGAAATAGGACTCCAGCTCCCACTTGGAATTCCGCCAGGGAAAATAATTATAGGACTGGCTGAAGCCCGCCTTGGCCAGGCGGCCCATGATTCTGGGCCGCGTGAAGGCCTCTGCGAGAAAAATAAGGTCAGGGCTATCGCGCCGCAGGTCCCGGATTAGCCAATCCCAGAACGCGAAGGGTTTGGTATGGGGGTTGTCCACCCGGAAAATGCGCACGCCATGGTCCATCCAGAAACGGAAAACGCTTTTAACTTCATCCCATAAGGGCCGCCAGGCGCGGCAGGTGAAATCCAGCGGGTAGATGTCTTCATACTTCTTCGGCGGATTTTCCGCGAAGCGCAGGCTGCCGTCAGGGCGATGCTGAAACCATTCCGGATGCTCCCTGAGATAGGGATGATCGGGTGAGCACTGCAAAGCGATATCCAACGCCAGCTCAAGGCCGTGTCCCTTAGCCTCTTTTACCAGCCGCTTGAAGTCTTCAATAGTGCCCAGCTCAGGATTTATCGCTTTATGCCCCCCTGTCTTATCTCCGATCGCCCAGGGGCTGCCCGGGTCCCTGGCGCCGGCTTTCAGCGAATTATTTTTACCTTTCCGGTGCGTCCTGCCGATCGGATGGATGGGCGGCAGGTACAGCACGTCAAAGCCCATCCCGGAGATATAGGGGAGCCTGGCGATAAGGTCGCCGATGGTTCCGTGCTGGCCAGGCCTGGCGGAGCATGAGCGGGGGAAAGTCTCGTACCAGGAGCCGAAGCGGGCCCTGGCGCGGTCCACCCAGAGCTCCGGCTCTTTTTCACACCGCACAAAATCGCTCTCATCCCCCCACTGTGAAACAAGCGCCGTCAGCTCCGGGGCGGCAAGCCGGGCCGCCTTCTCTCCGGGATCGCCCTGCGCGCTGAGGTCGCGCGCCAGCGCCGCCAGCTTCCTGGCGTCGGCCTTCACGCCCGCGGCCCGCGCGGCGGCGGCGGTCACAAGCCCGGCTCCGGCCGGGAGCTCCGGCCGGACATCCTGCCCGGCCGCCAGCCTTTTCTTCAGATCGCGCAGCCAGGTGGTAAAATAATCTATCCGGCCCTGTACGGCATAGCGGTACTGCCCGAGCTCCGCGGCCGTGAATTCGGCCCGCCAGCGGTCGTTGCCCAGGGCTTTCATCGGGACCCGCGTCCAGGCCGTCTCCTCTTCCTTGCGGTACAGGAGCTCGCAGACCATCTCGTCATGCCCATCCGCGAAGATGTCAGCCTCAACGCGCACCTTCTCCCCCACCGCGCGCTTTACCGGGAATTTTCCCCCGTCCACGTCCGGCTGCACATTCTCAATCACCACGCGCGCCGGATTCGCGGCGGCGCCCTGTTCATCTGTTTTTTCGGCCGCCGGCTTCACTGCCGCCGAAACTTTTTTCAGGCCGGATTTAGCTTTGCTTTTCATATTCTCCTCCAAATCGCCGGCAGGCTGAAGAGGTCCGCCTCCTGCCATCGCACTGGCCGGATCAGCTCCGCAGCAGGCCGCGGTAAAGGGCGCATGTCTTTTTAGCTACGCCTGACCAGCTGAAATGATCTTCCGCCCGGCGGCGGCCCAGTTCGCCGAATTTTTTTTGCAGCGACGGGCGGCGCAGCACTCTGTTTACGGCGTCGGCCAGATCCCTGGAAAATTTAGCGGGGTCACGGGGCTCATAGGTGCCGTCCCTGCGAACCGTGAACGGCACCAGCAGACCGGTACGCTCCGGCACTACCACCTCCAGAATTCCTCCGACAGCCGAGGCTACCACCGGCGTGCCGCAGGCCATGGCCTCCACGTTTATAATGCCGAACGGCTCGTAGATCGACGGGCAGCAGAAGACGGCGGCGTGGCTGTAAAACTCTATGATCTCGCTCTTGGGAAGCATTTTCTGTATCCAGATGACGTTCTTGCGCGTCTTCTGTATCGCCGCGACCCTGGCTTTCATCTCGGCCGCTATCTCCTTAGTGTCCGGAGCGCCGGCGCAAAGAACGATCTGGGCCTCCGGATCTATGCGGGAAATGGCGTTTACAAGATGGATTATCCCCTTTTGCCTCGTTATACGCCCGACGAACAGAACATACGGCTTGTCCGGGTCCACCCCCCATTTGCGGAGGCTAGCAACTCCGGCGCTGCGCTGATATTCGGCGAGGTCTATACCGTTATGTATGACATGAACTCTGGAGGCGGGAATATCATAGCAGGAAAGGATATCTTCCTTCATACCCCGCGAAACGGCGATCACGGCGTCCGCGGACTTTACCGCGTTCTCTTCTATCCAGCGGCTAAGATCGTAGGCGCGGCCCAGCTGTTCTCGCTTCCATGGCCGCAGCGGCTCCAGGGAGTGCGTGGTCATAACGAAAGGAATACCGTGCAGGATCTTGGTGAAGAACCCGCCGAGGTTTGTGTACCAGGTATGGCAGTGCACAATGTCGGCCGTGTTGTTCTTGCAGAACTGAAGATTGACGCTGAGCGCCTCCAGGGCCTTATCGAAACCTTTATGCGCTCCGGGGGCCAGGGCCGGCCACGGCTTGTACCCGGTCACCCGCAGGCGCGGTCTTTTCAGTTTTTGGTCTCCGAAGCAGCGCACTTCCACTTCCATCAGCTTGGACAGTTCGCGCGTGAGATATTCCACGGCCACGCCGGCGCCGCCGTAGGTATTGGGCGGGTATTCGTTAGTGTAAAAAACCGCTTTCATGAATTCCGTCCCCCTTTCGTCCGCTCTTTTCCGGATCCAGGCCGCCGCGCCCGCCCGGTGAAAAGGCTAGAGCTGTTTTTTCTGAACAGCTATATTAAAAAGCCGCAGGTATTCCTGGGCGGACCGGGCCCAGGAATAGTCTCCCTTCATGGCGTTAGCGACCATGAGGTTCCAGTTCTCTTTCCAGGCGAACAGCGAGACAGTATGGCCCAGAATAGACCGGAGCTGCCCTTCATCCGCGCTGTCTATGGCGAAGCCGTTGGAATCCTTCGGCTCGCTGGCGTAGTGCACCGTGTCTTTCAGGCCGCCGGTGCGCGTGACCACAGGCAGAGAGCCGTAGCGCATAGCGATCATCTGCGGCAGGCCGCAGGGCTCAAAACGCGAGGGCATGATAAACATATCCGAGCCGGCGTAGATCTTGTGGGCCAAAGACTCGTCGAAGCCCGGCTTGAAGAAAATACGCAGGGGCCGCTCCTTGGCCAGCCTGGCGAAGGCCTCGGTAAGAGCCGGGTCGCCCACGCCCAGGATAGCGAACTGCATCTTGTCGGAAAAATCTCCCGCAATGGCGGCCAGCAGATCCAGCCCCTTCTGGTAGTCAAGGCGCGAGACGACGCCGGCCAGCGGCAGGTCATTGGACTCTTCCAGACCGAGCCTGTGCTGAAGCGCCTTTTTACATACCGCCTTGCCCTTCGCGAAACTTTTCTGATCGTATCCCCTTTCGATGAAAGTGTCGGTGGCCGGATCCCAGAGCTCATCGTCTATGCCGTTCAGTATCCCGAAAAAAGCGGCGCTGCGGGACTTCAGCACGCCTTCCAGCCCCTTTCCGAATTCGGGCTTGAACTGTATCTCGCTGGCGTAGGTGGGGCTTACCGTAGTTATGAGGTCGGCGGAGACGATGGCGGCCTTAAGATAGTTCAGCCCGCCGTAAAACTCAAGTTTTTCCGGCGTAAAATCCGCCCAGGAGAAGCCGGCCTTCAGCAGGGTCTCCCTGGGGAACATCCCCTGATAGGCGACGTTATTTATGGTGAGAACGCTGGCGGTCTTGGCGAAAAAAGAATCTATCCGGTAAAGAGTGTTGAGATAGGCGCTTACCAGGCCTGTCTGCCAGTCATGAGTGTGTATTACATCCGGCTTGAAGCCGATGAATTTCGCCCCCTCCAGCACTGCCCTGGAGAAAAACATGAATCTCTCGTCATTATCCTCATAATCCCCGAAATTAGCGCGGTAGATGCCGGGGCGGTCGAAATATCCCGGGTTCTCTATGAAATAGACCGAGACCTTGCCCCACTGCACATGCGACATGGTGGCTGTCTCGACGCGGTTCCCGACCGGGATGAGAAAGCTGCCGCCTACTGCCTTGAACGAGAAGGCGCCACCTCCTATATTGCGGTAGCGCGGGATAAAAAGCGCGACCTCGTTGCCTTCGGTGCGGGAGAAGACCTGCGCCAGCGCCCCCACCACATCGCCAAGTCCGCCGGTTTTACAGAACGGAAAAGCTTCGCTTGCGGCGACCAGTATTTTCATAATTGCTCCTTAAAACTGATATCTCTTTCCGGAATTCATCATTTTGGCTGCGTCCTCCGGGGAGACTGTATTGATATAAAAGCCGGTGCCCCATTCAAAACCGGCCGCCTGGCTCAATTTAGGCATTATTTCGACATGCCAGTGGTAGTGCGCCGCCGGCGCGTCCTGAACCGGCATGGAATGGACTATAAGGTTGTACGAAAAGTCCTCCATCGAGACGCGGAGCTTGCCTAATACGCTTTTCACTATTCCGGCAAGGCCCCGGACGGAGCCGGGCTCCGTAAGTTCAAAATGACTTTCATGTTTTTTAGGCAGTATCCAGGTCTCGAACGAAAACCGGCTGGCATAAGGCGTTACGGCGAGAAAATCGTCGTTTTCCCCCACCACGCGCTTCCCGTTCAGCTTTTCCTGGCGCAGGATATCGCAGAACACGCAGGTACCGCTCTTCTTCATATACGCCGCGGCCCCCTCTATCTCCTGCGCGACGCGTATGGGCGCGAGCGGCATGGCTATAAGCTGCGAGTGCGGGTGCGAGAGGCTGGCGCCGGCATTGCGTCCGAAATTCTTGAATATCATCACGTATTTTATCCTGGGATCTTTTTTCATCTCACCGGAGCGAAGGATAAAAGTTTTAAAAACATCGGCGATCCCGCTGACGGGAAGGTCCTCAAGATGCAGATCATGGCGCGGCGTCTCTATAACGACCTCGTGAGAGCCTATGCCGCGCATGCTGTCATATATCCCGTCAGCTGAGGAGTCAGCCGCGGAGTCAGCCGGGCCGAAAGACACCAGGGCGGGATATTTATTCAGGACCACGCGCAGGCGCCAGTCCGCGCCTTTTCGCTTTCGCGCGCCTGCGTCTTTATCACAGATAGCGTAAACGGCTGGAGGCGTTTCATCTTCATGGCCAGGGCAAAAAGGGCAGTCGGCTGCGCCCTTAGATCCTCCGGCGCGGAATTCATTCGGCCGCAGGCCCCTTTCGGACGCGATTATAACCCAGCGTCCAAAAACCGGATCTTTTCTTATTTCAG
>CAZPMW010000009.1:0-12070 GCA_964587805.1 uncultured Elusimicrobiaceae bacterium | reverse complement strand
GGTCTGGGCGGCTTCTTCGAAGAGCACCGGCTGGGCAGGCTCGGGCGGCGGCGGCACCAGCGGCGATCCTCCGTCCGACGGCACATTTTCAAGCTTGGGCAGATCATCCAGCGAATTGAGTCCGAACTGGCGCAGGAATTCGCCCGTCGTGCCGTAAAGTATAGGGCGGCCTACGGTTTCGCGCCTGCCCACCACGGTTATCAGCTTACGCTCGCTTAAAGTATCCAGCGGGCCTATAACCTCCACGCCCCGGATGTTCTCTACCTCGGCGCGGGTTATCGGCTGGCGATACGCGATAATGCAAAGCGTTTCAATGGCGGCCTGAGAGAGGCGCACCGTCATCTTATTGTGGTAAAGCTTTCTTACCCACAGGCTGTTCTCCTGGCGGGTCGCCATCTGCCATCCGCCGGCGATCTGCATCAGCTGCAGAGCGCTTCCGCTCTGGTCCAGATGGTCCTTAAGGGCGGCGATGGCGTTTTTCACGCGCTCCTGGTCCTTTATCTCGCAAAGCTGCGCCACGCGCTCCGGCGGCAGAGGGTGGTCCGTTATAAAAAAAAGGGTTTCAAGGGCCTTTCTGAGTTCTGCGTCTTCCATAGCACCTCTTTAGTCTTGTGTCTCCGGCCGGTCGCCGAGCGGCAGCTCTCCGGGTTCGGGCGCGCGGTAGATGCGCACCTCGTTGTAGGCCTGATCCTGCACGGCCATTATTTTACGCTGTTTGATAAGCTCCAGCAGCGCCATGAAGCATACAATAACGCCCAGCCGCCGGGTCTCGGACAGGAACACTTCGTCAAGGACGATCCACTCCCTTGCCTTGAGCATCTCCAGTATCTTTTCCACCCGGGACTCGATAGGGAAGGTCTCGGCCTGCACTTCTCTTGAATCGTCCACCCGCTCGAAGGCGCGCTTCACTGCCTCGATCAGGGTAAAAAACTCCAGCTCCAGGAACTTCTCGTCGTTGGAGAACACGGGAGAGCCGCGGTAAAACACGTCCTTAAACTGCGCGAACCGCGTCTCCATGATCTTGGAGGCCTGCTTATAGCGCTGGTAATCCTCCAGCATGGCGACCAGTTTCCCGCGGGGATCCGGGCCGTCGCCATCCGTGCCCGGCTCGGCCTTTGAGGGCAGCAGCATCTTGGATTTTATCTGCATCAGCGTGGAGGCCATCACCAGGAACTCCCCCGCCACCTCAAGGTTAAGGCCTTTCATAACTTCCAGGTAGCCCAGGTATTCCTGCGTTATCTGGGAGATGGGAATATCGTAAATGTCCAGGTTGTTCTTCCTGATAAGATACATCAGCAGGTCTATAGGACCCTCGAACACATCAAGGTGCACGTCAAGTTCGCTCATTTCATCCCCATCAGCCTGCTGACTCCGTCGAGTACCGACGAAGCGGCAGGCCCCGCTTTGGCGTTCCCGGCCTCCAGCAGCCTGTCCACTGCGGCCGGGTCGTTTTCGACCGCTTTGCGGCGGACTCTGAAATCCTCAAGGGCGGCGTTCATAATCTCAAAAAGCTGCTTCTTACAGGCTCCGCAGCCGGCGGCGCCGGCCTTGCACTCCGCCTCGCGCGCTGCCCAGGCGGGATTATAAAGCTTGTGAAAGGCGAAGACCACGCAGCCTTCCGGATGCCCTTTGTCGTCGGCGCGGATCTTGGCCGGATCGGTGTACATCCGCTTGATCTTGGCCTCCAGGCTTTTAGGCTCCTCGGCCAGCTCTATTGTATTGCCGTATGACTTCGACATCTTGCGCCCGTCTATACCCGGCACCATGGGCGAGGAGGTCAGAAGGGCATCCGGCTCTTTCAGGACCGGGGCCAGGGCGCCCTGGCGGGACGCCGCGAAGACATGGTTGAAGCGCCGAGCGATCTCCCGCGTCAGTTCAAGGTGCGGGAGCTGGTCTTTTCCTATCGGCACATAGTCGGCCTTATAAAGCAAAATATCCGCGGCCTGCAGCACCGGGTAACCCAGGAAGCCGTAGGTGGAGAGCTCCGAGTTAACGGCCAGATCCCCGCCCTCCCCGGCATGGGCCTCCAGCAGTTTTTTGCTGGCACCTTCCGCGGCCTTCATTTTGTCTTCCTGCCCCTTGTATTTCTGCTTATGCAATTCAAGCAGCTGCTCCTTGAACGTGGGGTTGCGCAAAAGCCAGCTGACCGGAGTTATCATGCCCAGCAATAAATAAAGCTCCGCGTGGGCCGCTATGGCTGACTGACGGAAAATGACGCATTTATCCGGATCGAGGCCGGCGGCCAGCCAGTCCTGCACCATAAGCCTGGTGCTTCCGGGAATATCATCCGACTTTTCATGCCCCGTGGTCAGAGCGTGCCAGTCGGCGACGAAAAACCAGCACCGGTATTTATCCTGCAGCTCCACCCAGTTCTTCAAAGCCCCCCAGTAATTGCCGAGGTGAAGCCGGCCCGTGGGCCGCATGCCGGAAACAACCGATTTGTCGTTTTTATCTGTCATAGATTCAGACCAATATTTGAAGGAGATGTAACACGAGATTCATCAGTGGTTTGATAATTGTCTGTATCGCGCCGGTCATCACCAATCCGAGTATGATATACATGCCATACGGGATGTGCCGCTCATACACCTCCAGCCATTTGTCCGGAAGAAAACCCAGGGCTATCTGGCTGCCGTCAAGCGGAAAAATGGGGATGAGGTTAAATGTCGCCAATAAAACATTGATCATGACCGCCAAAGCGAATACCTGCAGAAGTGTTTCCGTCAGGTCGGCTCCCAGAAAATTCAATGCCAGTATTTTGCACAATATCAACGCAATAATCGCAAGAAAAAGGTTGGAGGCTGGGCCGCTCAGGGCCACTATCGCCATATCCCGCCGGGGGCGCGGCATGCGCTGCGGATTTATTGGCACCGGCTTGGCCCAGCCGATCACCGGGAAATGGGAGAGCACGCACACAGCCGGAATAAGTATGGAGCCCACCGGGTCGATGTGCGGCAGGGGGTTGAGGGTAAGGCGGTTGGAGAGATAAGCGGTATCGTCACCCTTCCTGTACGCGGCGGCGCCATGCGAGAACTCATGGAAGATAATGGAAAACAGAAGCACCGGAAACTGTATGAGCCATTCCATAAGTATAATTATATTAATATATCGCCTTAAACACAAAACCCGGGCAAGCGTGGAGAAGCGGGACTTTTTTTTATCCAGTTTGATATAATCATAGTTAAGGGATATTCCGCATAGGGCGGGGCCCTGGACTGCATTATATGAGCCGCGGGAAAAGCGCTGGCGACAGCGGTCAGGCCTTCCGGATTCATGCCTTATTATCCGGTAAGTTACGGGGGAGATATAAATATGGCGGAAAACACCGAAAGCACCGAGACAAAGATAGCCTGGCTTAATTTTCTAAAAGCTTTTACGCGAGCCCTGGTTCAGATCAACCTTTACAAGGCGGACCACCCGCAGGTCCGGCAGGTTCTGGAAGAATCCCATTCTTTGCTGAGCGGCATCCTGCAGGCCTCACCCGACAACGAACTAACACTGACGCTGGACAACGACAAGCTGATAGTTAATAATTTTCCTCTTCTGACCGCGGATAAGCTTCCGAATTCTCTCAAGATCATGTTCTCCCGCTTCCAGGTGCAGACCGTCTCCTTCCTGGGCGGCGTATCACAGGATGATATCCGCGCGCTGTGCCAGATGCAGACCTTTAAAGGCGACGGGACCGAATACCTTAAGCAGAACAATGTGGATAAGATCAGGCTCAGCCACGCTGTTTACGCAAAGGTGGACAAGGCCGAGGGAGCGACGGCCGTGCACCCCGCGCAGGAATCATCCGGCCTCCCGCCAGCGAAAGCGGCCGGAGCCGGAACAGCCGCGGAAAGCATAGAGGCGAAGATCGCGCCCCAGGATTTTCAGACCGCCCTGGGCATGATAGTCTCCATGTCCACTCCGGACTCCGCGGAGCAGAAGCGGGTGATGGACATGGTGGCGCAAAAATTGAAAGAGGAGATAGAGACGCAGGTCAACAGGGCCCTTACTTCTGTGCGCCGGGAAAAGAAAAAAGTGGAGAACGATATCGCGCGCACGGAAGCCGTAGTCGCCAACATGGCGGACGGCGTGGTGGTGGTAGACAAGGACGGCAAGATCCTCATGATGAACCCTCAGGCAGAAGTCATCTCCGGAAAAGGCCTGAAAGAGCTTTCCGGCAAAAGGATCATTGACGTCGCCAGCCTGGAAAATCAGGTAATGTCGCTCGCCAAGGAAATAAAAAGCGACGGGTCCAGGGACCTGGAATCCGAAGTGATACGGCAGGGCAGAAGCGCCCTTAACGAAGCCATAAAAAAATCCACGGCCATTATACAGAACGAAGAAGGAAAGATAGTCGGCTCGGTCTCGATACCCACTGACCAGACCAAATTCCGGGAGATGGAGCAGCTGCAGCAGGATTTTATAGCGAATATGACGCACGAGCTCCGCTCGCCCCTTACCTCCATCAAGGCCGCGCTTGACATACTATCGCGGGATTCACAGCCGAACGACGCCGGGAAAGGCATTCTGAATACAGCCATAAGAAATTCGGAACGACTTAATTCCATCATAACCGATATCCTGGATTTTTCCAAAATGCAGTCCGGCAAGCTTGTTTTACACCAGGAGAACACGCAATCCGGGGATATCGTCACGGAGGCGGTAGACGCCATGAGAACCTGGGCCTCCTCCAAGGGCATCACGATGACGGCAACTATCGAGCCCGGAGTTCCCCGGGTCTACGCGGACCATCGCCGCACCGTACAGATACTCATCAACCTCATTTCTAACGCCATTAAATTCACCCCTCAGGGCGGTTCCATCGAAGTAAGCGTGGACGCCGGCCGCGACTCGCTCGCCAACCTGGTCTTTTTTTCGGTAAAAGATACCGGCTGCGGGATAAGCAAGGAGGACCAGGGCAGGATTTTCGAAAAATTCGTGCAGGTAGCCTCCGGGGAAAAGATAGGCGGAACCGGCCTGGGCCTGGCCATAACCAAAGCCATGGCGGTAATGCAGGGCGGCAGGATAACGGTGGAAAGTGAAAAGGGCCGCGGCTCCACTTTCCGCGCGGCCATACCCGTCTACCGCGGGCAGCTCGACACTCCGGTGTTCGAGCAGATCCCGGAGATCAAAGGCAGAGGCGCCTGGTGGCGCAAACTGCTGGGCCTGCGCCAATAAAATCAGCCGGCGGAACCCGTCCGGCATCCGCTGCGAAAGCAAGCCCCGCCGCTATGTGCTTAGCTCTCCGGTTTTACAGAGGGTTTCCAGGAGAGCCTCTTCGTTATATATCAGTTGTATTTCAGGAGCGGTAACGATCGGATGGGTTTTATCAGGATAACAGGCCTTGATCCTTTTCTGGGCGGAATTGAGTAGCAGCGCCCGTATGGATTTGTTGTCCGTTGTGTTCACAAGCCTCAGTGCGGCCGCCTGTTTTTCCGGGCTCAGGGTGATGATACACTCGTATGCGCTGCACTCGCTTAAATTGATGGACGCCTCATCCCTGAGGACAGATTTCGGAGTGACCGTTATCGGCTCGCGCAGCAGCAGCAGAGTGAAAACCTCGCTCTCCTTTGAACCCGTTTCTATCAGCCGCTCTTTCTCCTTGTACAGAGCGTAATCCACCAGCATGCTCCTGTTCCTGTCGGACAGGCCTTTGGAGTACCGCGCCCGCTCCGCCTTGCTTAAAGGCAGCAGCTGCGCCCACATTTCCCCCGGGATGCCGGAATAGACGTGGTCTTTATCCGGAGAGAATTCCTTCGTGTTGTATTTGACCAGCGTTCCCATTACCACCACTTCCGTCCGTGTTACCAGCGGCAAAAAGACAAAAGGAAAAGCGACGGTTTTCCGCTCAACGTATATGTTAGCCAAAGTATCCCCGACTTTTCCGTCCAAAGCGTCTTTCACGGCGGCCATCAGAGAATCCTCTCCGACCGGGCATACGGCATAACACGGGAAAAAGGACCAGCGCGTGGCCCGGCCTTCCGCCATGCCGCTTGGCCGCTCATACTGACTCCCGATGCTCGTTGAGGACACCCCCATGGGCTGGTAATAGGCGCAGCCGGAGAATAACAGGGACGCAAGAAATGTCGCGAGACGCATACTCTTCATACATCTGATTATAGAATAGCGCCATTGCGGAAATATTGCCGGTTTTACATATTATTTTAACCGGACCCGGTGATCATCCTGGTTCTTGTACATGGCCATCAGCTTCAGCAGAACCCCGTTCGTCCAGCCGAATCCGTCCTGGGAAGGGTATTCTCCGCCGCCGGCCGCGAGATTCGTGTCCGACACGTTATATTTTTCCATCATTTTTCCCGTGCCGGAGAAAACATCCGTATTTAGCTTTATCCATCGCCGCCCGGCGTCCTCCGCCTCAGCATGAAACCCGTACCGCTCCAGACCGGAGATGCCTATCCATTGCATGGGCGGCCAGCCGTTAGGTGCGTCCCATTGTTGCCCCGTGGTCTCCGTGGTGGTAAGGAAGCCCCCGCCCTTCAGCAAATGCGCGATCGCCGTGTTTTTCTGCCGGTTGGCCCTGGCCCCGTCCGCCACGCCGAAGAACAGCGGATACATCCCCGCCATCGTGATATTATCGGTCTGAGCGCCCTTAACCCAATGGTAATCCGCATACATCCCCATAGTTTCATTCCAGCAATAAGCTTCAATGGCCTTCCGGCGATCCAGGCTTTTTTGGCCGTATTCGGCGGCCTTGGCGTTATTTTTCGCCTCTAAGCCGGGCTGAGCCGCAGAGGCTTTGGTGTAGGCAATTTGCAGGACCTGTTCGAGGCGGTACAAAAGGCAGTTAAGGTCCACCGCCAGCCTGTCCGTAGTTTCAATGGTTTCAATGGTTTTCTTGTCGGCGAACCACCTGCTGCTGAAATCCATGCCGCTTTCCGCGCCTGCGCGCAAATTGCGGTATATTGTTTTACGCAGGCGGGCCTCGGCTTTTTCCCGCTGCGTCCCGCTTCTGAATTTTGACGACGCGAGCATATTTTTCACAGCCCTGTCGGCTGTCTCAACATCTTCCCGATAGCTCTCCTGTCGCGGGGTGTCCGAGTCGTCCCAGTACCTGCTCATCACCGTTCCATCACTGAGCCTCACTACTCTTCTGTGCGCTTCTCCCGGCCTGAGCTTATCAGTCCCTTCCATCCAGAACAAGTATTCTTTTTCCAGGGCGGGAAGATACGCCGCATAAACGCTGTCACCTTTTACCTCCGCCAGCAGTTCCACCATCAGGGAAAAGAAAGGCGGCTGGGAACGGCTGAGATAATAGGTCCGGTTTCCGTTGGGGATATGCCCGTAGGTATCTATCAGGCAGGCGAAATTTTTCACCATATTCTCCATCATTTCCGTTTCACCGCTTTCCCTCAGACCGAGCATCGTAAAATAGGAATCCCAGTAATATATTTCCCGGAACCTCCCTCCCGGCACTATATAGGGGTGGGGAAGCGGGAGAAGAGAAGCTCCGTCGACAGCTTTGTCCGGAACGCGGCGCAGCACGCTCCATAGGTTTTTGATATGCGCCGCCGCGTCCTTTTCACTGGTGACATAATCCGACCCGGCGGAACCGGGAAGCTCAAAGTTGTCGGCTACGAATTTCTCAAGCGAAAAATCAACGCCGGGGTTTTTCAGAATCGCCTTGTATCCGGCGGCTATGGCTGCCGGATCTCTTTTAGGAATGCAGTCCACAAAGGTCTTGCCGTCAGGAAAGACCCTCTTCATCTGCACGTCGGAGAAAAGCTGCCCGTAGATTTTATCCGGCGGCAAAGGCTGCTGCGCATGCAGCGATGCGCACGCCATAAGCACCGGCAGGCTGAAAAACAATATTTTCATGATATATTCCCGGACCCGGCAATAAAGAGAATGAACCAGGCTTTTCCTCATTGTAGCGCTTGCACCGCTTCAGCGTCAAACGCAGAAATATGTAGAATAGTGCCTGACATATGAAAAAAACAGCCCTTATCATCTCATTTCTGATCATTGTCCTTTCTGACGCATATCTGGCTCAAGCCGGTCCGTCTGCCGAAAAATTCACAGCTTGTGAAAAGCTTACGGGTTTAAAACTGCCAGATGTAAAGATAACCGAAGCCCTTGCGATTTCATCAGCGCCTTCGCACTGCAAGGTTTCCGGCGTCATCGGGAAGGAAATCAAATTTGAACTTCTTCTGCCGCTTGAATGGAAAGGAATTTTTATTATGGGCGGAGGCGGAGGTTTTGTCGGAACTATCCAGAACGCGGCACGCTCCAGCGTCAATGATGGCTGCGCGACCTCAGGCACGGATACCGGTCATGACAACACTAAATCGATGTCCGCTGTCTGGGCCCTGAACAACAAAGAGAGGCAGTTAAACTTCAGCCATCTTGCCATTCATCGCACCGCTGAAGTTTCAAAGACGATAATCGGCAGTTATTACGGACGCGGCCCAAAGTACTCCTATTTTATCGGCTGTTCACGCGGGGGCGGACAGGCGATGATGGAGGCCCAGCGCTATCCTGAGGATTTCGACGGGATCGTCGCCGGAGCGCCCGCATTCAACTGGCCCGCGATCGCCGCTGAATTTATCCGGAATACCCAGGCGGTTTACCCGCTGCAACTAACCGCCCCGCCCGTCATTTCCACTGATAACCTCCGGAGTCTGCAAGATGCAGTAATCGAGCAATGCGACTTGATGGACGGCGTCAGAGACGGCATATTGAATAATCCGTCCGAATGCAGGTTCGATTTCGCCGCCCTGCCGGAATGCCGGGGGGAGGCGCCCGGAAAAGGATGTTTTACCACAAGCCAGATAAAAGCGATCAAAACCATTTACGCGGGCGTTGACCTCGCCAATGGTATAGCGCACCCGGGGTTTCCTTTCGGGCAGGAGAACAAGCCTGACGGCTGGCGGAACTGGATAACCGGCCCGAATGCGCCCTTTTCGCAGAAATCCGGTTATCCGACAGTACAGGCTTACTTCGGCATAGAAATGTTCAAATATTTCATTTCGCAAAAACCGGACTGGGATTATTTAAAATATGATTTCAAAGAGTATGCAAAAGAGATGCTCTCGTTATCAGCCTATCTCGACGCCGTATCCACGGACTACAGCGGCTTTAAAAAAAATAAGGGAAAAATTATTTTCTGGCATGGGTGGAACGATCCCGCCATCTCTGCCTATACCACTATCGGCCATTATAACGCTGTTAAGGCCAATGATCCGGATATCGGGAATTATATGAGACTTTTCCTTCTTCCCGGCGTGCTTCACTGCGGAGGAGGAGATGGCCCGGATCAGATCGATTGGATCGCGCTGATACGGGACTGGGTTGAAAAAAACAAAGCCCCTGAACGTGTTATCGCTTCAAAAACGATTGATGGCAAAACAGCTATGACAAGGCCGGTATTCCCGTACCCGGCTGAAGCGGCGTATGACGGCAAAGGGAATCCGGACAAAGAGAGCAGTTTTGTCCTGAAATGAGAAGCGAATCGTTTTAAGACGCGACCTGCACCCTAAACTGCTTCACTCCCGCTTATTTTTTTATTTCGCTATCAGGATGAAAAGGTCGCCGGGAGCTTTCATGGAAGAGGCCTCGGTGTAAGCCGTTTCGCCTCCGCCCCAGTACAGATCCAGCCTGCCCGGGCCTCGTATGGCCGAACCTGTATCCTGGGCCGTAACGAATCGCGTGAAAGCCTTGAAAGAAAGCGAGCCGTCGGCCCCGGCCACCGGCCTTCTGGAGCTCAACAGCCCCGTCGCGCCAAGCGGTATCGGCGCCGGGTCCACGGCTATGGAGCGTCCAGGCGTGAGCCCCAGCCCCATTGCGCCATAAACCGGCGAGTCTTTGGGCTGCGTCCCGAAGAAAATATAGCGGGGGTTAAGGTCCACAAGCCGGCTTTCCCGCTCTCCCTGCGTAGTTAGATAGTTGATGAAGTCTTTGGCAGGCATAGCCGGTATCTCTCCGCAGTCTATAAGTATCTTCTGAACGCTTTTAAAGGGCCAGCCGTTCGCGCCGCTAAAACCGACTTTAATAAAATCTCCGTCGGCAAAGCGCAGTATGCCGGAACCCTGTATCTGCAGGTGCATTATCCAGGCGGGATGTTCCGTCCAGACCAGCTCAAGGCCTTTACCTTCCAGGATACCGTTTGAAATCTCCTGACGGGAGTAATAACGGACCAGGGCACCGCTTTCATCCACCCGGCCATATTCAAAATCCACGCCCATGTCGGAAGTTGTTTTTATAAGGTCGGAGGGTTTGAGATAAACGGGGAACCTGTTAACGGCATCCGGCTTTCTTGCCGCCTTTATCTCGGCCATATAATAACCGGTTACGACCACTTTACCGGACCCGTCGTCAGCGACCGAGCGGTATATGTGGAACTGCGTTTTGAGCGCCGTACGAAGCGCCTCAGGCGTCATGTCCGCGGAAAAGAGGTCCATCAGTTTTTGCGTAGTTTTACGCATCCAGGCGGCGGAATAACGGTCTTTCCCTACCAGAACCTCGAAGGTATCAGGCTTTTTTTGCCAGTAGGACAGGGTGGTCCCGAGGGCCGACAGCAGACTAGCGCGGTCCATATCGTCCGCCGGCAGAGGCAGCGCGTCCGGGGAAGTTTCAAATACATCACGCAGGCCGGGAGCGGATTCGGGGTAGGCATCCGCCAATTGGAAATTTTTAAATTTGGGACAGCCTTTCAGGAGCCCGGGGTCCGGGTACTGGAAAGCGGCGTCAATGCCGGCAGGCGCGCCGGAAGGAAGTCCTGCGGACGTCAGGCGGCCAAAAGATGAATCGCTCTCGCTGCGCAAAATTTCCTGCTGCGCCGGCGCATCGGGCGCGGCCAGCAGAAACAGCATGATGAACCCGGTTAAAAAACTCCGCATATCTTAAGGCTGAACTTATCGTCGAAATTCTTCGCGCTCCGGCCTCCCGGAAAATTATCCGCTCCCATTGCACAGATAGTCTACGGTACTATTAAAATAAATCAAGGACAAAGGGCCCGCCTCGGGATAGGCCTTAGGGCCCATATTGGCACAAAAAAGAAGCCCAGCTCTTCTCATTAGAGCCGGGCTTCTTGCTGTGCCCTCTAAGTGCCGCAAAAAAAACGGCTGCGCGCCTATCCCCGCCTTTGCGGCCCCCCGCCTCAGCCGCGCATTCGCGAATCGTCCGGGGTCATATGGTCATAGCACTCAAAGGGGATCCCCAGCTCTTCGGCTAGCGCCTTCAGCTCCGCCAGATAATCGCCGAACACTGTCATGGGATGGTTTGAGTTGATGCGGCTTTCTATTTTGCCGCACAGCTTCAGATACCAGTGCGGCCAGTCGGGGCTGCACTTGGCCGAACGCTGCCTCCACTGCTCTTCTGACGGCACATCTGTCACGCCGCGGCCCGCGCACAGGTACAGGCCCGCGTCACGGTATGAGAATCTGGCCCAGGTAACTACGCCGGGCTTTCTTACGATCACGGAAGACGTGCCGCCGCCTTCCTTGAAATACATGTAGGTCTGGCGCTCCGACCAGGAGCCCTTAAGCGAATCGTTGCTGCCACTGGCGAAATACGGCGCCAGCGCGCCGGAGTTGACGAACCAGTACAGCCCAAGGCGCGGGTCCCAGTACCGGAGATCATTGAACCCGACAGGGTCGCCTCCGTTAAGCAGCTTGAGCGTCTGCATCGTAAGCGCCGCCCCGTCATCGGCCTCCGTAGCCGTCACGAAAGTCTCGCCGTCCGGCTCAGGCCTCAGCCTGTTGTTAAGAAGCCCCAAGGTAAGATCCGTGGTAGGGTAATGCTCTACCCAGTCCAATTGGTCCTGAACTCCGGCGAAATCCAGGCCGAACTGTTTTTTCAGGTCGAGCATGGCGAAGTATACTTTCATCTGGAACAGGGCCATTTCCCTGGTCAGATGTTTCACCGGGTCTTTACCGAGCCTTACGTCCATGCCTTTCTCTATTATGAAATTCAGGGCGCTCTCAGCCCTGGCGGCCGGAATTTTTTCCGCCATCTTCAGCAGCCGCAGCCCGTCAAAGCCCTCCCGCGCGATGCCGAACACCCGCAGGAAGTCCGCCTCCGGTATTTTGTTCCACATCTGCATCGATCTCGGCCCGACCGCGCC
>CAZPMW010000008.1:4882-39758 GCA_964587805.1 uncultured Elusimicrobiaceae bacterium | reverse complement strand
CGGATCGTCCGGCCGCTCAAGTATCTGCGCGTAGGTGATCTCTTTTGAATCTTCAGCTTCTGACTTAGCGGCCTCAGCTGCTAATTTAACCGCATTGGTCTGGACGGCTTTTTCACGGGCCGGCTTCTGGCCTTCCTTGTCGTAATCTACCGCGAAAAGAAGGGGCGCGGACAGCAAAACAAGAGATGCAACCAGTAAGGATTTTCGATAAAATGGGTTCATAGCGGATAATATGTTACTAAATAAACGGCTTGCATTTAGCGTCCCAAAAGGGGAAAATTGATTGTCAGCGGCCGTGGCTGCGTTTTATTAGTCGGAATAGTCCTTATGTATAACAAAGCGAAAGATAAAATACGCGAAGCACATAAGATAACGAAAGCTTTAGCCATGTGGTATTCCCACCGGCGCCGGATAGTCCACGGCTGGGCGCATATCGTGGTCCCTCTCGCCATGCTTGCCGCTATCACGGCCGTCCGGATTTCAGGCTGGAGCGGAGTGGAATGGCTGCAGCACCAATCGTTCGACGAATTAATAAAGCTTAAGCCCAGGGCTTATGAGCCCGTCCCCGTAAGGGTAATAGACATAGACGACGAAAGTCTCGCTAAGCTGGGGCAGTGGCCCTGGCCCAGGACGCTGTTGGCCGGAATGGTGGACAGGCTGAACGAATTGGGCGTGTCCGTCATCGCTTTTGACGTCGTGTTCTCCGAGCGCGACCGCACCTCCCCCGCCAGCGTAATGCGCGCCTGGCCGGACATTTTAGAGGTGAAGGCCCTAAGGCGGAAGCTGGACAAACTTCCTGACAACGACAGGGTATTCGCCAAAGCCATCGCCGGCGCCACGGTGGTTACGGGCTTCCCCCTTACCTCCGAGGAGAACACGGCCGCCCCTGAGATCAAAGCGGCTTTTGGCTATGGCGGCGACGACCCGCTTGATTATCTCACCGCTTTCTCCGGGGCTGTGGTCAATCTCCCGGAGCTGGAGAGGGCGGCCTCGGGCAACGGCAGCTTCAGCTTTATCGCCGAAGCGGACGGCGTTGTCCGCAGGGTTCCGATTCTTTTCAACGCAGGCGGGCGGCTTGTCCCCTCGCTCGCGGCCGAAGCTTTGCGCGTAGCGCAGGGCGTCAGGGGCTATAAGGTCAAATCCTCCGGCGCGAGCGGCGAGATCGGGGGCCATACCGGGATAAACAGCGTGCAGATCGGCCCTTCCATGGCGCCCACGGACGGCGAAGGAAGGATCTGGGTGTATTTCACGAAAACCGTTCCCGAGCGCACTATCCCCGCATGGCAGATCTTTAAAAAGGATTTCGACCCGGCCCCGCTGAACGGCGCCATCGCATTTGTGGGAACCAGCGCAGCCGGGCTTAAGGATCTGCGGGTTACCGCCTTAAATCCTCTTCTGCCCGGCGTTGAAGTGCACGCTAACGTTGCGGAGCAGGTCCTTCTCAATCAATATCTGAACAGGCCGGACTGGGCCACGGGCGCGGAAGTCCTGTACATGCTTTTTCTCGGAGGGCTGCTCGTTCTGCTTTTGCCCCGGCTGGGCGCGGTCTGGTGCGCCTGGGCTGGCGGCGCCGGCATAGCGTTCGCCCTTTACGCCTCCTGGCGGGCCTTTTCAGCGTACGGCTATTTACTGGACCCCGTTTTCCCAAGTCTTACCATTGTGCTCATATATATGTCCTCGTCGCTGATAAGCTATATGAAGAGCGAGACCGAGCGCAGGCAGGTACGCACCGCGTTCAGCCGCTACATGCACCCCAAGCTCGTAGAGGAACTTGCGAAACATCCTGAGAAGCTCACGCTGGGCGGCGAAACCCGTCCGATGACGATACTCTTCTGCGACATCCGCGGGTTCACTACGATCTCGGAGCAGTACGACGCGCACGGCCTCACGAGGGTAATAAACCGCTTCCTCACGCCCATGACGGGGATAATCATGGAAAAGCTGGGTTATGTCGACAAGTATATCGGCGACTGCATAATGGCGTTCTGGAACGCCCCCCTCGACGACCCCGATCACGCGGCGAACGCCTGCGAGGCCGCGTTGACGATGATGGAAAGCCTGAAAGAGCTCAATGAGACCTGGCGGGAAGAAGCCGAGCTGGAAAAGCGCAAGCATATCCCGATAAAGATAGGCGTCGGTCTGAACACCGGCGACTGCTGCGTGGGCAATATGGGGGCTGACCAGCGGTTCAATTATTCCGTGCTGGGGGACGATGTCAACCTCGCCTCCCGCCTTGAGGGCCAGTCCAAGCCTTACGGAGTCGACATCGTGATAGGCCCCAGAACTAAAGAGCAGGTGAAGGGTTACGCGGTTCTGGAGCTGGATCTTATCAAGGTCAAGGGTAAGACCAAGCCGGTCAACATCTTCACGCTTTTGGGAAGAAAGGCCGTGCTCGACAGCGCGGAGTTCAAACAGCAGGAAGAGACGCACAACAAAATGTTGGCCGCTTATCGCGGAAGAAAATGGAAGGAAGCCGTCGGGTTGCTTGAGGAATGCCGCGGGATGGCGTTCGACCTGGGCCCGCTTTACGATATCTACGAGGAAAGGCTGAAAGCCTGCGAAACCGATCCGCCCGGCAGCGACTGGGACGGCGCCTATACCGCCACTTCAAAATAGAAGCCCCGGGCCCGCGGCCCTTACCGGCCCGTGTGCGGCGGAGTGGCGCCGGAGACCATTATATCGTCCACGGCTTTGGCCAGCTCCTCCAGATAAGTGTCGCCTTTCGGATGATGCGTCAGCGCGACAAGGATGTAGCGCCGCCCCGGACCGGTTATGACCGCCGTGTCGTGCAGCCAGTCCTCCCAGGTTCCCCACTTGCGGATGATATCAAGACCGCGTCCGGCCAGGCCCTTCACGAACTTGATATTGTCGTGGGGAATGTCGGGCGAGGCGAAAATGCCGCGCATTGTCTCCGACGCCTGCGGGGATACCAGCCGGCCCTGTTCAAGCAGCAGAAAATAGCGCAGCGCCTGGCGCACCGTGACCGCGTGGGAATGACCGCCCACCGGGTCAACATAGCGCTCGCCGCCTTTCCCGTAATGTTTCCCTACCCAGATGCCGCCGCCGCGGTCAGGGTTGTAAAAGTGCTTATCATTTAGCACCTGCTGGATGCGAAGCAGGCCAAGCTCGCGCGAAAACTGCGCCGCCATAGCGTCGCTGGAAGCCTTGGCCATCAACCCCAGCTCGTGCCGCGCCTTTTTATTGAGATGCTCGGCCGCCTCCGGATGCAGCTCGAAGTACGCCAGCAAAATGCCGATTTTCGCTACGCTGGCGGCGTATTCAGCCTTGTCGGGGTGGATCATCGCCAGCCGCCCGCTGTTAAGATCGAGGACCCCGACATCCGTCAGGTCCGCCGCTATGCCGTAGCGGCCGCGCAGATCGGCGTCAATCGCTTCCAGCCTGGCCTGTAAAGCCGTATCGACCGGCGCGTCGTAGCTCAGCGTGTAGTCAGGCAGCGCTGGCGTGAAGGCCCGCCGGCTTGTGGCGCAGCCGGCCAGACAAAGCGCCGCTATCACGCATAAGGCGGCCTGCAGCGACGGAAAAGAACCGCTGAAAATCCGTTCGAGCCCGGGCAGCCCGCAAGCCCTGATCCCTTTAATTCTGGTCATGATTCCCCCGTAGTTTTGGCGGCATAATATCGGAAAACACATTCTAACACTTTCCGAAGACTAAAGAAAAACCCCGCTGATGTTGAGCGGGGTTTTGCCATGATCGACGTGAAACAGCCGCAAATCATACTTGCGCTTTTCCGCCAAAACGGCTATTTCGAAGTAATCACGCTCTGCAGCAGGTCCAGATAGGCGGAGCCGGTGGCCCCGGTCGGCTGTATGACCCCGGGCAGTATGGTGTGCGAGGTATACTGGATAGGGGCCGCTGCAGCGGCCGACTCGCGGGCGAATATCCTGGTGAACAGCTCATTTTGCAGGGCGGCAAGTTTATCGCCAGGGCAAAGCGTATTGTAAGTTTCGCGGTGAAGGATGAACGCCCTTTTTGCCGGATCGCTCTCGTTCTGGTGGGCCGACCTCTCCTGGATCGCCGGGTATTTGGACTTAAGATGCTTCACAAGCTTAACAAAAGCGTCAAGCGACTGCGGCGTCGGGGTTTCGTTCATGTAATTGCCCATGAAGCAGATGCCGATGTTGTTGTAGTTATCGTTCTGCGCATGTGAGCCCAGCTTGTCATCCGGGATGCCCTGGAAAACGTCGCCCTGGGGCGAAATAATGTAGTGATAAGCGGTATCTGTACCCCAGCTCATGACTTCCTGCTGGATTTTCCGCATAGTGTCCTTCGCGGCCTCCAGATTCGCGGGGAAGCCGCCCGCCGTGTGATGAAGCGTGAACTTGACCGGAGCTGAATTGACATATGAGCCCGGGTCCACCCACTGCGCGCCCCATTGGCTGCGCGTGACCAAGTTGAACGGCAGCCCGGTTTCGGGGGGCTGCGGAGGAGTGGGAGGCTGAGTGGCGCTGCCGCCCTTGAAGATCCTGGCAAACAGCTCGTTGTGCAGCGCGACCAGCTTGTCCCCGGGGCAAAGGGTGGCGTATGTTTCGCGGTGATCAATATAGACCCTGTTTCTGGGATTGCTGTCGTTCTGGTAGGCCGCCCTCTGCTGGATAGCGGGGTACTTGGCCTTAAGATGTTTAACAAGGTTGACGAAAGCGTCCAGCGACTGCGGCGTCAGGGTGTCGTTCATGTAGTTGCCCATGAAGCAGATGCCGATGTTGTTGTAATTGTCGTTCAGCGCGTGGGAGCCCAGCCTGTCATCCGGGATGCCCTGAAAAACGTCGCCCTGGGGCGAAATAACGTAGTGATAGGCCGTGTCTATCCCCCAGCTCATAACGCTCTGCTGAAGGGCCCGCATCTCAGCCTTAGCGGCCTCCAGGTTCGCGGGGTAAGCCAGGGCCGTGTGATGAAGCGTGAACTTAACCGGCGCTGAATAGCTATATGAAGCCGGGTCCACCCACTGCGCGCCCCATTGCGCCCGGGTGATCAGGTTGAACGGCAGCGCGCCCGCGCAATAGGCGGAAGCGGACAGGGAGGCGAGAATTGCCGTCAGAAGCGCTGATTTTAAAATCTTCATAAACACACTTTCCATGCGCAGAGCCATGGCTGCAAATATCATGCTGTCTGCCAACGCTGTTATACTATAACTTCTGAATCCCCGATATGTCATGGGCCTTTAGGCCCAGATGGGCCTGGGCCCTGGCGGCGCTCGGGCGGGTAGAGGGGCGCGCCCGAATTTTGTAGAATTATAATGCAGTCGCCGACTTAGCTCAGCTGGTAGAGCAGCTGTTTTATAAGCGAAAAACGGGACTTGTTTAACCAGGCTTATCCAATCCTATCCCGCGTTATCCTCATAGGGAAGTAGCCAAAGGAAAACCCCGCCGATGCTTTAGCGGGGTTTATCTATCATGGACACAATCGGGCACAATCTGGGCACAAGCCACTAATGGTGCTGGCTGGCATCGTCACTGGTAGCAATAGATGGGGTCAGGAAAGTATCCAATCCTTGCTGAAACTCAACACAATCTCCATGTTTGGCCTTGTAGTTTGTAAAGTTGCAACCAATATTGACCCTCTAGTTGCAACTAAAACTGACCCACCTATGCCCAATGAAACACCAGTGTCAAATATCCTGCAAACACTGGGTCAAAACTATCTGCAACCTTACACCATGTGACAAGCCAGTCAAAGCAGGCTATATCTGAAAGGACCTTTGATCGAGACGCCACGGAGCAAGGTGAACAACAAAAATGAATAGATATTGTAAATGCTCCGTGTCAACTAACTGAGATTATAATCTCAATACCTCGTCTACGGTTTTACTCTTTCCTTTTCCCATTTTTTCGCTTTATCACCCGTTCTCTTTCTTTCCTTGGCAGACTTATCCGCTTTGGGTGGCCTTGGCGCTTCATCAGATACCTTGTAATCGGTCGGAGGCAACAGCACGGCGGTTTCCAACTTGCCGCGATGCACTTCAATCAGACTGAAGATGTCGTCTTTGGTATCCGTGTTCAACAAGGCAAAATCCGACCCCTTGATTCCACTATGACTAAGCACCGCATCCTCCACAGTGACCTTCTCATGATGCCACTGCTTGTCTCCTTTGCCGACGACTGACAAAGCGGTCTTCATGTCCGCTTTTCCGGCATCATAAACCAACTTCCAAGTCGAGCCTTGCTTCCCGTCATACCAGACCACCATAATCGTCATAATCTTTAGCCCATTGCCTTCGGAGAAACCATCGTGCAGCTTAAAATACATGGCATCCTTGCCAGAGGCGTGCTCGAAGCCGCGCGCAAACCGGGAATATATAGAAGAAAACTTGGTGATCGGACCGCCAATGCGCCATAGGGGAACTGACGTGGTATCACTGTCAATCTGATAGAGGAAGCGACCGTAGTTGTCCGGCCAGATGTCCCATCCCACGTCATTTAATCCTTTTTGCGTGTCGCGTTGCCGAACCTGATTCAGCAACAGAGCATTCTTGTCATCCACAGCTGCGCCATACTTTGAATACACCGCGCAAATTTTCATCATCCGCTCCACATTCTCTCTGTCCGCCTTCCCAAATCTTTCCTCCGGGTAAGCCTTGGTGTCTGCGGCATCCAACCCCTTGTGCAGGGCGCAGAAGGCATCAGTGGCAGTCTTTGGATAAATCTGTCCCGCATACTTGTTAAAAAAGTAAAAGGAATAGTCGAAGCCTTGTTCCTTGCAAACCTGCATGGCGCTCTTGGTGATATCCCAAATGCTTTGTCCGTTCTGTAGACCCGTGAGAGCGCCCCAGTAGAAGTTGAGCGGTAAATTCACGGCATACATTGCTCGTGACCAGGTTTGGTCCATTTCTGACCTGGCAAACAGGGGCGTTCCTTGCGCGTCGATCAGAAGGGGTTGCCACATTTCAATCTTGCTCTGCTCCCCGCTCAAGTGATGACCGCGCCCGCTTCCGGCAATTTTGACTCCGACTCCTCCATGGACGTTGGACATCACCCACTGCCACTCTTTTGCATAACTCCGCTCGGTCGCCTCATCCTCTTCCGGTGTCACGTTGTTGAACATCAGGGCAATTTGCGGTTGGTATGAACCGCCCTGAAAGGTCTTCGCAAATAAGTCAAACTGCCACAGGCGGAACTCACGCCATTCGGGGGATTTCGTGGGCAAATCGTATTTTTTGTTAATGACATCGCCCTTATAAGCGCATTCATCGCCTGTGCATCCGGTCTTGACTTGGATGAACGCGATGCGCTCCTGCTTTTCTTTCGGATAACTGTGGATATGTTTTCCGAATTCCGTAATCAATCGTTGCAATAATGACTTGTATTTCGCTGAAAGATAGAATGGATAAACAGGCCAACTGTCGTGAGTCTGATCCTTCGTCTCCACGCGCGGGACGCCCATGGTGTAAATCCACTGTGGCGCATCAGGCCCCACGCTCAGGGAAAGATAAATGAACTGGTTTTTCAGGACGGCTTTTTCCATTGCTTGATCTAAAGCGCTCCAATCGAAAATCCCAGGTTGTTTTTCCAAATCAGCCCAGTCTTGATTGAAGGCCAATCCCTTCAGGAAGGGAAAGCTTGTAGGATCAAAACTATCACCACGATCCCATACACCGAACGAACTGGACGGCGGCATGGCATCTATTGCCGATGGTAGGCATAGGCCAATGATTCCGATGAACCCTGCCATTATTACAATGCATCCAAACTTCCTGACAAAACTGTTTTTTTTCACAAACCCTCCAAAGAGTATGTAAAGTTGCAACCGAAATTGACCCTCCAGTTGCAACTAAAACTGACCCGCTCTAACCCAATGAACATTAGGGTTACCCGCACTTGCAACCACTGGAGCAGAACTGCCTGCAATTTTACACAAATACTTCAGTCTAAATCAGGGAAACCCAGAAAATATCCATAATGCGCCCGTTACGGTCTATTCTGGAAGAGCTTGGTCCTCGCCCTGCCGGGAGTGTGTTCAATATGCCTTACATCACCCTCAGAAGATACTTCGCAACGGCCCTAAAAGCCTCTAGGATTGATTCTTTCCGCTTCCATGACCTCCGCCACACCTTCGCTTCCCATTTCGCCATGAGGACCGGTGATTTACCCACACTACAACAGCTACTTGGACATGCAAGCATTCAAATGACACTGAGATACGCTCACCTGAGCGATACCCACATGGCCGAAAAGATGGCACTGCTGTCCATGAGTATGCCGATAGAAAACCGCACCATTTCCCCCCACCATTGTACCACTGATTGCACCAACCCGGATTACAATACCCCCAAATATTGTAGAATTGTCAATGAAATCGCCGACTTAGCTCAGCTGGTAGAGCAGCTGTTTTGTAAACAGCAGGTCATCGGTTCAAATCCGATAGTCGGCTAAATATTTTCCCTATAGAAAAGCGCCATGTCCATGGCGCTTTTCTATAAATTGTCAGCGATTAGTCATTTAATCAAGCGTCCCCTGTATTGTCCGCTCTAACTTTTCCGCCCAGGCGCCTTTGTTGTGGTCGTAGGTCCTGACAACGACTTTGTCCGCGTAGAGGTAAAGGGAATTGGAGAAGCCCTGCGCCATATCCGGGTTGTGTATCACTCGCACGCGGCCATCGTAAATATTTACAGGAGAGGCGAAGCTTTCTTCAGCGGTTGCCGTGTGGGTATGTCCCGACACCCACATGAACACCTGCGGGTTGTTTTTCAGTATGGCGCGCAGCCGCTCCTGCGGCTCAGCAACGAAATTCGGGGTGTTGGCGTCAGGGTGGTAGGCGCGCAGGGTTCCCGTCAGCGGCGAGTGAAAGAAGATGATTGTGGGCACGCCGCTGTTGGCCGCAAGCTCCGCGGCCAGCCAACCCAGCTGCGCATCCGATATTTCGGTCAGAACCCTGCCCTCAAGGCTATCCGCCGAAAGAAATACCAGCAGATATCCGCCCTCGCGCCGGCTGTAATAAAGCGGGGCGCCGAATGTCTTTTTATAGAGCTTGAGCTTGGCCCTGCGCTGTTGCGGGGAGCCCCGTGTAAGCCTGCCTTGAGGGCTCATAGGGCCGTATATATATTCGTGGTTGCCGGCCATAAGATACGCCGGCATTCTGAATCCGCCCAGGAACTTTTTTGCCGCGGCGTATTCTTCGGGAGTGCCGATAGTATCGCAGATGTCGCCTGGCACAACTAAAATATCCGCGTCGGGCCAGGAGTTTATATCAGCCCGCATTTTCTGTTTCAGCGTGTCTGAGCTCACTGACAGATGCGGGTCGGCTACGACCACTATCCGCACATAGTCCCTGCCGGAGCCCGCAGCTCCCATGGCGGCCAAGGCCCCCGCAACCAGCAAAATAAGTTTGCGCATCGCGTGAAAATTATATCAGATTGACGCCGTCTACCGGGGGGCAGGGGGCGCTTGCCCCCCCCCCCATCCTTAAAACGCCGCTTTAGCGGCTACACGCCAGACCCGGCCGGGCTGGGGATAGTATCCGTTAGTCGTATCGGCTGTCTCGGCGTAATGCCGGTCCAGTATATTATCAGCCCCGCCGGATAGCTCGATCCCTTTTATCGTTTTTGACAGGCATAGGTCAGCCGTAATAAAGTCCGGCACGCGCAGGCCGGTATGGCCCCGCCCGGTATACTGTTTGCTCACCGATCTGGCTTTGCCGAATACGCGCACCGGCCCGGCGTCGGCGTCCGCAACCAGGCTCACGCGATGCACGGGGCTGAGCGCCAGCGAGTCCCAGGTTCCGGCTGTGACCCGGCCCCAGCTCTGGTTGTGGGTATAGAAGCCCGCGACCCGGAGCTTCCCGCTCTTATACCCAAGCTCAGTTTCCACGCCATGATTGAAAGCCTTCTCCATGTTGTACGCCGCGAAGCTCCGCACGGGGTCAAGGACGATGCGGTCCCGGATGTTCGAGCGGTAGCCCGTAATTATGGCGTAGATGCCGGACGCGGCGTTCCATTGCGCCCCGGCCTGATAGTTGACGGACCTTTCAGGCCGCAGGTTCGCGGGGACGTTGGCGGCCGGCACCCAGGGGTCGTAGAGGTCGGCGAACGTGGGCGCCTGCCAGGCCTTTGCGGCCCGGGCCGAGAATTTCCAGGAGAAAGACGGGGAATAAACAACTCCCAGCCCCGGGCTTATCACGTGGTCCCGCCGGTTATTGTCGTGAGTGTCGACGCGGAGGTTTTCGTCATAGCGCGCCGACGGCGTCACCTCCAGCCCTTTAGCGGGGCGCAGGACCTGCTGGCCGTAGAGGGCCCCGGTCCGCCTGGTATGCCGGCCGTAAACGTCCGATGAAAGAACGCCGCGCTCATAGTCAGCGCCGATGACCGAGTCTTTCAGCCGGAGTTTGGCCGAAACCGACCGCGCCTGGACCGTGATGCGGGTCATAGAATTGAACTGCCAGGCGTTGACCACGTTGGTGCCGACGCCGGCTGACACGCTCAGCCGCGCGCCGGTCGCGGGCTCCACCTCGTAGGAGGCGTTAACCAGATTGCGCTCGGTCTTCTGGTAATCGTCCAGTCTGTTCGCCTGCCGTTCCTTGTCGCCGTTCCAGTCCGCTATGACGCGCGCCGGTGTGCCGGAGGGCAGCCCTGTCCTGGAGAAATCCTCCATGCCGCGAAGCGTCAGCCGCCCGGAGAATGGCGCCGCGAACGAGAACACGCCGGTGGCGCCGTTCTTCACGAAAGCGGAATTCTGCTGGAATCCGTCCGTATACTCGCTGGAGCCTGAGACGAAAGCGGAAGCGTTCTTGCCGGCCGCGCCGGCCTTGATGTGATTCAGCCGGCCGCGGTACGAAGAAAATTCGCTTCCCGCCTCCGCGGTCCGCGCGCCGGGCTGCAGCTTCTGGGTGGTGATATGCACCACCCCGCCCTCGGCGTTCGCGCCATAAAGGGGAGACCAGCCGCCCGGCAGTATCTCTATCCTGTCTATGCCGGCTGCCGGCAGCGCGGAAAAGTCCACCGTGCCGGTAAGGTCGGACGGGATCTTCACGTCATCCACCACCACAGCCGTCTGTTTGGCCCCGAACCCGCGCATGGAGACGAGCGACGCGCCATGCGCCCCGTTCATTTTTCTGACGGAGACAGACGGGGTATGCTTCAGCAGATCAGCCGGGTTGCCGGCCCTGTAGGCCTCTATCTCGTTTCTTTCCATTACCCTGGCGTCTACGGGCGCTGACTGCTCCCGGAGCGGCGTCCTGGATAGCGATAAAAAGACATCAGAAGTTTTCTGGGCGTATGAAGGGGAAGCGGACAATAAGAGAAGCGCGGCGGGATACAATAATTTGCTTTTCATGGTTCCTCCCTAGAGGGTTGCCCCGGCTTTATGGAGCGGCATCCCCGCTGGAGGAGAACGCGCTTCCCTTAAAGTCAAGGGCAGTCCGCGCGATAGACCGGGCTTATCCCGTTAACTTCACGGGCCTCACCGTTGCTGGGCAGCTTCGGATTCTAACCGAATTCCTTCGCACGGACAGAGAGATTTTAACAAGAACTCCGTCGTTTGACAAGTATTTTAAATACTGCTAATCTAAATTCACATTTTTCAGCCGGTGCCGGGTTAAGGGCGGTCCGGAGATATGGGTGAGTTCCCGCCGAGAGCCGCGTCAGGCGGGATTATTTTTTTATGATAAGGTTTCTGCTGCCGGTTATTCTTTGCTTGTTCCTTACAGGCGCGGCGCCGCGCTATATCTCGCTGGCGCCGTCCACCACCGAGATCCTCTACGCGCTCGGCCTGGAGGAGTCGATAGCCGCGGTCAGCTCCTACTGCAACTACCCCCCCAGCGCGGCGCAGAAGCCCAAAATCGGGGATTTCAGCCACCCGAACATAGAGACGATATTGTCCCTGAAGCCCGACTACGTGTTCGGCACAGGCCTTGAGCAGGCGCCGGCCGTCGAGGAATTGAAGCGCCTGAAGGTCCGCGTGTATACGGCGGACCCCGCGGATTTAAGCGGGCTGTTCGTCACTATCTCCGATATCGGGAGGATCACGGGCAGGGCAAAAGAGGCCCGGGCCCTGATCGCGGCCATGAAAAAAGACATTGCGGCGGTCGTGGCGAAGACTGGCGCCATCCCGCAAAATAAAAAGGTGAAGGTCTTCGTGGAGATATGGCATGATCCGCTGATGACAGCGGGAAAGGGCTCATTCGTGGACGAGCTGATCTCGCTGGCGGGCGGGGTCAACATCGCGCATGAAGTCCCCAGGCCCTACTGCAACTACAGCGCCGAAAAAGTAGTCAGCTCCGATCCCGGCTGCGTTATTATGGCCTACATGGATAAAGAGTCCCCGGTAAAGCTCGCCGAAAGACGGGCCGGCTGGGCGAATATCTCGGCGGTCAGGAATAAGCGCGTCTACAACGACATAGACCCCGACCTGCTGCTGCGGCCGGGCCCGCGGCTGACCGGGGGGCTCAGGGCGCTCTATGGCAAGTTTTACCCCGAAAAATGAACACGCATATCATTAAGAAGATGCTGGCCCTGGCTGGATTGCTTCTGATAGCGGTGGTTTTGGGCCTGGTTCTGGGCGCGGTGCCTATCCCGTTGGACGGCCTGCTTCTGGAGGCCAACCGCCCCATCCTGGACATGCGCCTGATGCGCGTGGCCACCGCCATGCTCGCCGGGTGCGGCCTCGCCGCCTCCGGTATCGCGCTGCAGGCCATCCTGCGCAATCCGCTCGCGGAGCCGTATCTGCTAGGGACCTCGAGCGGGGCCGGCCTGGGCGCGATTATCGCTATCGTGCTCGGCGTGTCGAGCGTGTATATGCCGCTGGCGGCGTTCGCCGGCGCCATCTCCAGCATAATTCTGGTCTATAATCTTGCGCGGGAGGGCGGAAAGATCCGGGATAAATCGCTTATCCTGGCCGGTGTGATAGTTTCGATAGCGCTGAGCGCGCTGATAGTCTTCCTTATCTCTATATCCGGCGAACGCGCGATGCACGAAATGTCCTGGTGGCTGTGGGGCAGCATGCAGACGTACGACTACCGCCTTATCTGCCTGGCCGCCCTGCCGGTTATCGCGGGCGTTATGGCCATTTATTGTTTCGCGCAGGATCTCAACGCCATCAGCATGGGCGAGGAGGAGGCCCTGCATCTGGGAATAGAGATTCAAAATATAAAGAAGATCCTCATACTCATAACCGCCCTGATCACGGCGAGCCTCATCTGCGTCTGCGGTATAATCGGCTTCGTCGGTTTGATAGTTCCTCATATGATGCGCAAGATAACCGGCCCGAACCACAGGGTTCTTATCCCGGCTGCCTGCGTCGCCGCCGCGGCTTTCATGGTCGTCTGTGATATTGTGTCGCGCACGCTGTTCGCGCCGGTCGAGATCCCGATTGGCGTCATAACCGCGCTGATCGGCGCGCCGGTGTTCATCGTCCTGCTTAAAACCGGAAAGAGGCTATAATGGCGGCCCTGCTTACCTTCAGCGGCGTTTCCGGCGGGTATGCCGGTGAGAATGTCGTGCGTAATCTATCCCTTGAGGTCAAAGAGGGCGGGATGCTTGGCCTTATCGGCCCGAACGGGTCCGGCAAAACCACATTGCTGCGCCTGGCCACGCGGATACTGGCTCCGCGCGAGGGAAGCGTCCTTTTCCGGGGGAGCGATATCCGCTCGACGCCCCTGAAGGAATTCTGCCGCAGCGTCGCGTTCGTCGCGCAGGATATAGAGGTTAATTTTTCTTTCACCGTAATGGAGATCGTTCTCATGGGAAGGATCCCCCACCTGGGCCGCCTGCAGTTTGACACAAAAAACGATATACAGATAGCGGAGGGCGCGCTCGCCGAAACAGATTCGCTGCATCTTAAGGATAAAATGATGGACGAATTGAGCGCTGGCGAGCGCCAGCGCGTCATCATCTCCCGCGCGCTGGCGCAGCAGCCGCGCCTCCTGTTCCTGGACGAGCCGACCGCCCACCTTGATATCGGCCATCAGGTGCAGGTGCTGGACCTTTTAAAGCGGCTTAACAGGGAGAGGGCGCTGACGATCGTAATGGTCCAGCACGATCTTAACCTGGCCGCAGGGTACTGCGACAGCATCGCTCTCCTCGACGCGGGCGCTATCTTCAGGCACGGGCCGCCGGAGGAAGTGCTTACCTACCGGAACATAGAGGCGGTTTACAAAACCGTGGTCCTGGTAAATGAAAATCCGGCGACGAAGAAACCGAACATCTTGCTGGTTCCGGCCGGCAGCCTATGCAAACCAGACTGATCTTGATCCGGCACGGAGAGACCGGCTATAACGCGCAGAAAAAATACTGCGGCTATATCGACGCTCCGCTGAGCGCGAAGGGAGAAGCGCAGGCCCGCGGGCTGCGCACAAAGCTGGCCGGCATCCGGATAGACGCCGTATATTCCAGCGACCTGAAGCGCGCCGTCAGGACGGCCAGGTTGGCCTTAGGCGCTGTCGAGCCGGTTCGGGTGAGGCAAATGCGGGAGATGGACTTCGGCGCGCTGGAGGGGCTGACCTACGCCCAGGCGCTGGAAAGACACCCTGTGCGGTATAAAAAATGGCTTGAGGACCCGCTTAAGAATCCGGCGCCGCCGCGTGTTGAGAGCGCGCTGAAGTTTAAGGCGCGGATCGTCGGCGCGCTTAAAAAGATCGTCGCGGCCAACCGCGGCAGGACCGTGGCGGTCTTCTGTCACGGAGGGCCGATCAGCGTTTTTCTGGCGAGCGTCTTAAAAATCAAGGATATCTGGCGCTACCTTCCGGAATCGGCCGGGATAAGGATTGTGGAATACCGGGGAGATAAGCCGCAGGCGAAACTTTTGAGCCGCGCCAGGCGGATGCGGCCTCTGTGGGAGCAATGATCCCGGCGCCGGAAGGCGCGCGGGGCGCTCTGGTTCTCCCCCCCTTTTTTATTTTTTTACTGTGCTGAGTAAAACCCCGTCGGATTTTTGCTAAAATATCATCTTACGGCCTGTTCGTCTAGTGGTCTAGGACGCTGCCCTCTCAAGGCAGAGATCACGGGTTCAAATCCCGTACAGGCCGCCAAATTTCCCTGTGAAAGCCGGTTCCTCGTCGAGAGGGCCGGCTTTATTTTTTTCCTCGGCGCCTGTTTTGTGTTCGCCGGGGGCGGAAGCGCGAGCCGCCGCGTGATGAAGGCGCTGGCAGCTGCGCGATCCGCTCGCGGCCTGCGCCGCGACAGAGCGGCTTGCAAGAATTCGCGCGCCTTTAAAAATCGCAATGTGATTTATCGCCGCGATTTTAAATTCATGTGACGCGGCGGCGCTGCCGCCGGCAGGGTCCGCCGCAGCTTTAGCGCATTGCGGGGCTTGCTGCGCTGTGGATCTTAATCCCCCCTGCTTTTTCGGCCACTGGCTTTATTCGGGTTTGACTGGAAGCCGCGCCAGGCGCCATAAAGCTGATCTCTGTTTATGAATCATGCGGGAAAGATTAACATTATGTTGACATGTGTTGACAAAGCTTAATCCATATATTATTGTTTAATATGGGCATGTCATCATTAATAAAATAAAGGACTAAATTAATAATATGAATATTCCTAATAAGTGCCCTGCCTGTGCCGGGCGAATACTTGTGACTGAGCTCTGCTGTGATGATTGCGAAACCTCGGTTAAAGGACGGTTCAGCCTGCCGGACTTGGCTTGCCTGAACGAAGGCGACAATCGGCTTCTGACTGTCTTTTTGTCGGCCCGCGGAAACATCAAGGAGGTCGAGCGCTGTCTGGGCATTTCCTATCCGACCGTCAGGGCGCGCCTGGAGGTTATGTTGGGCCGGCTCGGTCTTGGCCAGCTTCAGGGCGAGACAAAGCGGCTGCGCCTTGAAGCGGTGGAAAAGCTGGAGCGGGGGGAAATAACCGCAGCGGAAGCTATAAGGCGCCTCAGAGCCCTTGAAGGGCAGGCCTGCGCGCGGACCTGAGGGTCCGCAAGGAGACAAACACCATGAGTGAAGAAAAAATGAGGGTTCTTAAAATGTTGGATGAGAAGAAGGTCTCTCCGGCTGAGGCCATTGAGATCCTGGAATCGCTGGCCCGACTTGAGGGAAGCGAGGGGCGCTCTTTCAAAATGGGGGGAAGATTTCTTAAGATCAAGGCGAGCGAGGATGGCGCGCCGGAGGCCCGGGTGAGCGTTAGCGTTCCCATTGTCTGGGCAAAGTTCATGGCCCCCTTTATAGAGGGGGCGCTGAGGGCTAAGCTGCTGGAGAAAGGGCGCGACATGGATTTAGAAAAGATCCGGGGGGCTCTTGAGCTGGGGGCTCCGGGCAGGATAGTGGACACGGATGGCGATGGCGGCCGGGTGGAGATTACGATAGAGTGAGCGGGCAGCCGGGCCGACCGCCAGTTTTCACGTGAAAACACCCCATGGCGGCCGAATGCGCGGCGCCTCGCGCGAGCTGTTTTTGCGGGGCAGGCCGGTGGCTTAAAAATGGGGGCCGTAAAAACACCATGAAAGCCTAAGAACGATTCGTGGCGGGGAGGGGCGGGAGAGTTTCCACGTGAAAACTACCTTCCGGCAACCCCGGGCGCCGGTTGACTTACCGCTGAAAATGCTATAAAATGGTGCAGGAAGAATTGGTCGCAGGGCTTAGACCTGAGCGGCGAGGCTCTGCCAGTTGTCCCGCAACGACGACGCGTGACCCATAAAGGAATCAACATGGCCGAAATAATAGCGATAGCCAATCAGAAGGGGGGGGTGGGGAAGACCACCACCACCATCAACCTCGCTGTGGCGCTGGCGGCGTTCGACTGCGAGACCCTGCTTATAGATTTCGACCCGCAGAGCAACTCCACCTCAGGCCTGGGCGTGGACATCACCAAGAGGAATGACAATATATACGATGTGCTGTGCGGGAAAGCCCCGATAGAGAACGCCGTAAGGCAGACTTCGGTGGAGTGGCTGGACATGATCCCCACCAGCCACAATCTGGCCGGCGCAGAGATAGAGCTGGTAAGCGAGTTTTCCAGGGAGTCTGTTCTCAAGCGCTCGCTGGACAAGCTCCGGGATATGTATAAGTTTATTATTATAGACTGTCCTCCTTCGCTGGGGCTGCTTACTGTAAACGCTTTGAACGCCGCGGACTCGGTAATTACTCCGGTTCAATGCGAGTATTACGCGATGGAGGGCCTTGCGTACTTCATGAACACGGTGGAAAAAATCCGCCAGGCGCTCAATCCCAAGCTCAGGGTGGACGGCGGGGTCATTACCATGTATGACTCGCGCATAAATCTGGCCAATCAGGTGCAGAAGGAGATCTCGCGGTACTACGGAGATAAATTATATAAGACGGTGATCCCAAGGAATGTGCGCCTGGCGGAGGCGCCCAGTTTCGGGCAGTCTATTTTCGTGTACGACCCAAGTTCCAGGGGCGCGCTGGCCTACAAGGATCTTGCGATCGAATTCCTGGGCCGACGGGGCATAAATACGGACAACTACAAGGGGTCCGCGCTCTGCGTGCTTGAGGAATCACAGATGGATTACGACTTCGGCGGATGAGCCCGGTTTGAAGGTCAATTGCAAGTTGTAAATGGTAAATCGTGAATGGCTCAGAGGGTTCTTGTCGCTTGCTACTTGCGGCTTGCTGCTCACGAAATTATGCATATGGCATAATGATTTTTTGTGTAATAACGGTTGGAGGATAATTTATGCGGCAGGCATTAGGTAAAGGGATTGACGCTCTTATTTCAAAGGTGCACAGCAACGATATTTCGCGCGACTCGGTGCAGAAGATCCCGGTGGACGCCATCCGGCCTAACCGCTGGCAGCCCAGAAAAGCTTTTGATGCGGCCACGCTGGCCGAACTGGCTCAATCCATCAGGGAGCACGGGTTGCTTCAGCCGATAACAGTCTGGCAGGATGCGGACGGCGCGTTCGAGCTTATCGCCGGAGAGCGCCGCTGGCGCGCCTGCAAGGCCGCAGGTCTTAAGGAAGTGGAGGCCATAGTAAAGAAAAACCTCACGGACCAGCAGAAGCTCGGGCTGTCCCTTATCGAAAACATCCAGCGCGAAGACCTGAACGCGATTGACCACGCCCTGGCCTATAAGCAGCTCATGGATGAATTTTCCATTTCTCAAACCGACATCGCCAAAAAATTGGGCAAGTCCAAATCCGCCGTTTCCAACACCTTAAGGCTGCTGGAGCTGGAGGAGGATATAAGGAAAGGCATACAGACCGGCGCCATCAAAGAGGGGCACGCGCGCTCGCTGCTCTCTATCCCGGACAAGGCCAGGCGCAGGGAGGCGTATGAAAGGATCCTCACGGAGAAGATCTCTGTGCGCGAGATAGAGGCCTACGCCCAGAATTTTCACGCCAGACGGCCGCGCGCCAAGTCCGCGAGCGGGGGGAGGCGCAAAAGCCCCGAGATCGCGGAGATAGAGACCCGGCTCGAGCGGCATTTGGGAACGAAGGTGGATATCGCCCCCGGCGGCTCTCCGGAGATCGGGAAGATAACCATACATTATTATTCACTGGACGATTTCGATAGGATAACACGAATTCTGAAAAAGTAGCACTTAAAATGAAAGAGATTTTCCCCCTGCTTTTTTTATTGTGCGGCCACGCCGCCGCCCAGCCCGCCCCGGCGGAGGGGGAGCGGCCGGCCCCTGTCGGCGCCCCGGCGGATAAGAACCCCGCCTACGCCGCCAAGTCGCCGGTTCCGGCCTATTTCTCAGCGGCAAAGGATATCGGCCGGTTTTATCTGTACGCCAACGGCGGCTTCAACGCTGACTGGTATGTCGGCTACAACAACAGCTGGATAGTCAAGCTGCCGCCTGTTCCCTCCGGCGCCTACGCCAAGGCCTATATCGGCGCGAAGCTGGGCCGGGCCAAGATTATGTCCTGGCCGCAGGGCTGGGATGAAACGCCGATCCCCGGCAAGATCTATATGGCCGTCAACCAGGAGCCAAAATTCTCGTCTGACAATATGTACTTCCTGACGCAGGCGGAGGATCTGCCCCTGGAGCCCCTGCCTAACGACTCTCTGGATAGAGTGGACTCCGCTCAGTGGTTCTGGGCCGAGGTCCCGCTTTCGCACGTTTCCGCGGATAAGCCGAACTACCTGGCGCTCTGGTCCTCCTCCAGGTTCTTTACCGCCAGCTCAAGCTCGCCAATCGTGGCGGCCGCTTTCTCCGACGATAAAGAGGAGAATGTCTGGCTGAACCGCTCGATACGCGGCAACCCGCCCTCCGGCGAAGGCGTGCTGGAAACGCCCATCTCCGGAATAAAGCCGGCCCTCGCCTTCAAGCTGGTGCCGGCCAACGATTACAAGGTCTTTATCAAGGGCTTCATGGGTTCGGTGGGCGCCGAGGAGATACTGGTTTCCTTCTCCGCCATCGGCGAGGATATCCGGGCTGCGTGGCTGGAGTTGTCCTACGATAAATTCGACTGGCAGCGCGCCGGCCCCTACATGTTCCGGGCTCCCTATTCCCGAACTCTCAAGCGCGCGGAGCTTTCAACAGACATGTTCTATCTGCGCGCGGCGGCCGTTGACGGACTTGAAAATACCGGCTACTCTAAAGAGATAGCCATCCCGGCCATGCAGGCGCCCGCGCCGGCACCGGCGGAGTGAGCCGGGCCCGGTTTTTTTTGCGACCAGGCAGGGATAGCGAATATCTTTTAGCGCGCGGGCCGCTGAAAGCGAAAGGGGGGTAATCTCAAACTATGGCACCAGGATATTGGCTGCTGCTTTTGGTCCTTATAGCGATCCCTGTGGCGCTGGGGGCCGTGCTTTATTTGGGCTATAAGAGGCGCAAGGATCTGGAGCAGGTCGCGATGTCGGCTGGGCTGGCTTTCGAGCCGGACGCGGACCGGCTGCCGGCCCTTGAGGGCGCAGGGCTAGAGCTTTTCACGCAGGGCCGTTCAAGAAAATTAAAGAACCTGATAGTAGCTTTCGGCGCGGGCGCCGAGAGAATATATTTCTTCGATTACTCCTATGTTACAGGTCACGGCAAGCATGCCCGCACGCACCGCTTCACCCCGGCATATTTCGAGTTCCGGGAAGCGGTGTTCCCCAGATTTGAGCTGCGGCCGGAAACCTTTCTGGATAAACTCGGGGAGATGATCGGCTTCGCCGACATTGACGTGGCCGACTCGCCTGACTTTTCAAAGCGGTACAGGCTTACCGGCCAGGATAAAGACGCCGTTCTCGCTTTTTTCGGTCCCCAGACGGTTAACTTCTTCGAGCAGCATCCCGGCTGGCGCGCCCAGGCCTCGGGCGCGGGCATCGTGATCTTCGGGAGGGAGTGCCTTATCCCCGCAAACGTATACCGGGAGTATATGGAAGAATGCAAGGACCTGGTTTCCGCTATAGTCAGAAAATAATCTCTCAAAAATAAAGGACAGCCCGCTATTCGGGCTGTCCTTTATTATCACCGAGTGCGTAAGGATTACTTTTGTTCTGAATTGGCCGGCCCCGCTTCCGCTTCTTTCTCCTTCTTTTCCTTTCTTTTCTCTTTTCGTTCAGCCTGGCGCTCAGTGCGCTTGGCCTGACAGGCCGCGGACAGGTCATTGGCATGCTTTTTCACGCAGGCCGCGCGGTCCGTGCCTTTCAGGTCCTTGCAGAGCTTTTCCATATCAGCGGCGCAGGGATGGTTTTCAAGGAACTTTTCTTTTTTCTCCTCCCGTACCGCCTTACAGCCCTCCGACAATTCTGCCTCATGTGCCTTCAGGCATTTTATCAGCCGGCCGCCCCCGGGCTTTACATCCTTGCAGAACTTTTCCAGGTCGGCCTTGCAGGCCGATAACGCCCTGGCTTTCTTGTCTTTCCCGCCTCCGCTATTATCCGGCTCAGCCATCACGCGCGGCGCAGATAGGGCCACCGCAAGTGCCGCCGCCAACATCCAGAACCATACTTTATTGTTCTTCATACCGGTTTCCTCCTGGCTTGCTTGATCGCGCTTCATACTAAACAACGCAAAAGGTGGGCGTTTTATTGCGCTTCACTGATCCAATTCGACCAAAATGGCGCCGTTTTCCGCTTTCACCGGGTATACTTTAAGCCCGCGCGTCTTCAGGGCCGGAGCGCCGGGGTCCGGATACTTGCTGTCCGGGGCTTCCGGTATCGGTCCGCTGAGGGCCGAACCTGTCAGGATGTCGAACTGGGCGCAGTGCAGGGGGCAGGTGAGGATATAGCCGGTAAGCGTTCCGCGCTCCAGATAAGCGCCGGCGTGCCCGCAGGTTCGTTCCACTGCGTAAAATTTTCCCTCGTAATTGCAGATTGTCAGCGCCAGGCCGCCGAGTTTAACGCCCAGCATGCCGCCGGGCGCGATATCTGCTGTTTTAGCGGCCTCTACGAACATAAATGTTATTTCCCCCGGAACCTGTTCGGCGGTATCTGTTTAAGCTTTGACGGATCCGCCACGTCCTTGTGTACGAATAGCCCGCACCAGCAGCGCTTCATGGCGTCGTAATGCTCCCGGTGGAACGGGATGCAGGGGCAGACTATCTTCATGTTTTCGGCGCGGTCTTTGGTGCGCGCCTGGCAGGGGCAGTACGGGACGCCAAATTGCTTTTCAATAGAAACTTCCGCGTCCAGGAGGAACTCTACGTCCTCGTCAGCCGGGCTGAACTTATAGCCAAGCTTCTCAACTATGGGCGCGAACAGGAATTTCAGCGCTTGTTTCCGGGCCTCAGTGTTCATTTTTTGCCGCAGTCCAGCAGGCGCTCGAACTCATCCGGTTCATAGCCCTGCACCACATCTGACCCGATACAGACGTACGGGAAGGAGCCGCCGCCGCCATTCGCGCGCATCTCCGCCATCAGACGCTCCTGTTCCGCTTCGTCCAGTTTGTCGTAATCAACGGCGTCAAACTGGATTTTGCGCTCCTCGAAGAACTGCTTGGTCCTTTTGCACCAGAGGCAGGTGCTTAAAGCGTATACCTTAACTTTTTTCATATCACCGCCTTAGTCAGTTTAATATAAATGTCCCCGTCAGCGATCTTCCACTCGTACCGCGGCAGACGTATCTCAGTGGCGTCCAGGAACGCCAGTGTCCGGATATCAAAGCGCCAGTCATGGCAGGGGCATTGCAGGATGTGCCCGTCCAGGCGCCCCCTGTTTAGCGGGCAGCCCATATGCGGGCATTTATTGGAGAAGGCGTAGATCTCGTCACCCGTCATGCGCGCCAGCAGCACTGGCAGGCCCTTAGGAAAAACAGGCGACAGGCCGCCTTCCCGTAAAGCGCCGGCCTTTATGGTTTTAACCCAGATATCAGCTGCGGTAGCGTCAGCCATAGGGGAACATGGTAACTCAAATGCGGCGCGGGAATCAAACCCTGGCGGCTCTTTGGGTGCGGTCAATCTTTTTTGTCTTCCTGCCCGCCCAGTCCGGGGTTTTGGGCGAAAGACTGTAATTTGGCGGTGATCTCGGCCGCCCGATTAACGGCCTTTATGATCTGGCCGATCTCCTTCTTTGCCGGGTCAGAGTCGCTCATCTCGTCGTCTATGAGCGTAGCGTAGCCGATGATGGCTGACAGGGCGTTGTTAAAGTCATGCGCCAGCGGCGCGGCGGCCTTGCTCATGGCGTCTGATGCCTTGGCCAGGGCCGCTTCCGATTCCATTTTTTTCATGGCGGTGAGGTCTCTTGCCACGCCCAGGATGCAGGTGATTTCGCCGTCGGGTCCGCGCAGCGGGGTTCTTGAAGTGCCTATATAGACCTTTCCCGCGGGGGTTTCGTACTCCCGGGCGAAGAGCACTGTTTTCCCCTGCCGGAGCGTTTCCTCGTCGTCTTTCCGCATTGCTTCGGCTATTTCCTTACCGAAAACTTCAAGGGTGGTCCTGCCTATCATTTCCTCTTGAGACCTGAGGAAGAGCTCCGCGCAGGCTTTGTTCGCTTTTAGATACCGGTCGTCGTGATCTTTCAGAAAGATGGCTTCGGCGGTGTTGTCGAAAATCTTCGCTAAAGTTTCCTCGCTGGTCCGGAGCTTGTTTTCCAGTGCGCTGCGCTCGGTCGTGTTCAGCCCCGCGCCCACCACCCCGGTTATTCTGCCGGAAGCATCTTTTAGGGGGGAAAGAATGATGTCGAAAATGTAATCGCCAAAGTGCTCCGCGTATGACACATTCTCCCCACGCAGGGCCCTGCGGTGAGCCGGTATGGATTTGTTATCTGCGCCAGTGGGGCGCATGAATTCTTGCAGCGTCAGGCCTACCACTTCGTCGGGCTTGAGTCCTAATCCGGCCAGCCCCTGTCCGCGTGAGATTATAAAACGCAGATTGCGGTCCAGCACCCAGAACACGCCGTTGAACTGGGCCAGGGTAAGACGGAGGAGCGCCTCGCTCTGGCGCAGGGCGTCTTCGACCCTCTGCCTGACGGTTACGTTCTTGGCGATACCTTCTACCGCGATAACCTTGCCCGCAGTTCCGCGCACCGGTGTTTCGCTGACCTCCAGCCGGAGGGGACTCCCGTTTTTATGGTAAATCTCCACATAGTACGGCGGCTGCTGTATGCCCCGGAGGCTCAGCCTGGAATGCCTGGCGACTGCTTTATTGATAGGGTCCGGGGTCAGGTATTTCCTGAAATGAGCCAGAAATTGTTTCTGTGAATAACCCAGCATACGCGTCATAGAGCGGCTTACGTAGGTGAAGACCCCTTTGGTATTATGCTGGTAGAAGAAGTATTCTTTTGCAAGGTTCTCTACCAGTCGTCTGTATTTGTCTTCGCTTTCCGAGAGCCGTTTCTCTGCGAGCCTGCGGTCCGTGATGTCCCGGCAAAGGGATATTATCTGAAATGAGTTCGCGGTTTTCAGAACCGTGGCGTTGATCTCGACCGGAGTAAAATTGCCGCGCCCGTCTGTGTAGTCTAAGGTCAGATTTCTTGCAAAACCGTGCTTAAGGCACTTTTCCACTTCCAACCTGTTCCGCTCCCTGTCGTGGGGCGCGGTCCATTCGGTTACGGGCCGCCCCAATATCTCTGCCATGCGGTGGCGTCCGGTCAGGCGCAGGTATTCTTTATTGGCGTCAGTTACCCGCCCGCGCGAGTCGAGGATAAGGTAGCCTGTGTCGGTGCTTTCCACCAGGGCCCTGTATTTGTCCTCGGCCAGAAGAAGCGCCGAAACGTCGTAAAATATCCCCTGCAAAACCTTCCTGCCGTTGAGGGTGAGCGTTGAGGCGCTTATGCGCACCGGCACGCGCGAGCCATCTTTGCGCAAAATTTCAGCCTTGGCGAGGGAGGCGCTGTCGACCCCGGCGTGCTCAATGAACTGCTTCCTGTATAATTTCGAGTCTTCCGGAGGGTGAAGCTTCAGCCGGTCCATTCCGATGAGCTCTTTGCGGGCCCGCCCGGTGAGCGTCTCCGCGTATTTGTTCGCGTCAAGCACCTCCCCGGTGGCGGCGTCCGCGATGATGATGGCCGTATTGGCCGCATCAAAAAGTGTTTTATATTTCCGGTCGCTTTCCTCGGACCGCAGGTCGCCGGTGCGGTCGCGCATCGCTCCCATCAGCAGCGGGGCCGCGCCGGGGCGCCGCAGTAAGGAACTTTTCTGCTCTACATTGGCGAAAGAGCCGTCCTTTTTCAGCAGCCTGTAGGAGAGCGGCGGCGGCGGCGAATCTGATTTTAGGGCGTTAAGAAAGGACTTTTTAGCGCGCGCCCGGTCGAGGGGGTGGATGAAATCCGAAAAATGCCGGCCTATCACCTCCCGCGGCTTATAGCCGTAATTCTCGGCCTGCCGGCTAACGAATGTCAGGATACCGTCGGTGTTCAGGTTGTAAGTAAGGTCCTGAGAGGCGTCTACAATGGCCTCGTATTTATCGCTTTCCGCTGCGCGCTGCTGCTCTGCGGTTTTGGCGCTGATCATCAGCGCGTAGGTGCGGGCCAGCTTGACAAGCGCGGCCAGGACTGAGGGGGGGTAATCATGCGGCGGGTTGGCTAGCGAAATTATGCCCAGCAGCTCTTTCCCTGATATAGCGGGCGCGGCAGCGAACCGTTCTGTCGCGGCGTGGCCGGCGACGAGGTCGGCCGCCCTGGGGTCCGAAGCGGCGGAATTAGTCAGCAAAGGCTTTTTGTTTTTAAGCACCCAGCCCCAGAGGCCGGTAAATTTTCTGAAGATCACGATGGACCCTTCCGCCCCGGGGTGCGCCCGTCCAGCGTAGTTAAAAGCCGGCACGTGCAGCGCCCCGGTCTCCCGGCTTATATAGCCCGCGAAGCCGAAGGCGCTGCGCGTAAGGCGGCAGGCTTCGTCCAGGACGATCCTCGATATTTCCTTGACGGACAAATCGGGGAAATTGAGATAAAGTTCTTCCATGTGCGCGATCGCGTCGGCCAGATCGCGCTCATCGGAGAGAAGTCTGTCCCTGTCTTCCCGCTCCAGCCGCCCGCTGACGGTTTTTGCCGCCAGCGCCAGCAATTGCCCCGCGCAGTGGCGGTCTTCGGGGCCGGGTCTCGCCAGCAGGCAGCCCTTGGCGGCCCCGCTCTTTATCGGCGCGGCTAAAAATTCTTTGAAGTGTTTTGATCGCGCGCCGCCGCCCCCGGCCAGAAGCCGCAGCTCATCCTCGGTCAGGTTCGAGCCCAAAATGAGTGGGGGGGCGCCTTTGCTTTGGGCGAGGACAAGGCCAAGGCCGCCGCCCAGCGCCTTGTGTCCGGAAAGCGACTTGAGTATCTTGCGCAGAAAGGCGTCTAAATTATCCGGGCCGGCGGTGGCCAGCAGCAGGTCGCGCAGGGCCTCCTCACAAGGTCCGGGGACGTGGCTTTTGGCGGCGGTTTTTTTCATGGTGGTTAAAAGAGGTCCGCCGGCGGCGCGGGCCAGACATATCAAGGGCGACCGCCGGTACGGCCCGCTATTCGAACTTGTAGCCGTGCCCGGGCACAGCCAAAATGCGCTTTGAAAAGCCGCCTATCTTTTTTCGCAGGTTGGAGATATGTACCTCCACGGTATGCGTGCTGTTATAGTCAGCGGTATTGTAGCCCCAGACCGATTCGAGCAGGCCGGTGAGGCTCAGTACGCGTCCGGGGTTAGAGACCAGGGCCGCCAGCAGGTCGAATTCCTTGGAGGTGAGCTTTACCGCCTTGCCGGCCAGCTTAGCCGAGCGGCCTTCCAGGTCCATCTCCAGCCGGCCTTGTTTCAGGACAGGCTTTCTTTTAGCCGGGCCGCCGGACCGGCGCATAACAGCGCCTATTTTCGCCAGCAGGACCGGGTAGGAGAACGGCTTCGTCACGTAGTCGTCGGCCCCAAAGGCATAGCCGGAGACCATGTCAGAGTCGGTGATCTTCTTGCCGGACATGATAATAAGCGGGGCAGGGCGGCCGGCTTTTGATTCCTTGATCCTGCGGCAGAGGGTAAAGCCGTCCATGCGCGGCATGTCAACGTCCGTTATTATCACGTCGGGCTTTGTGGCGGAGGCGGCGGCCAGGGCCTGTACGCCGTCGGCGGCCGTGACGACCTCGATTCCGTGATTTTCGAGGTAGCGCCTCAGCAGCGACAGAAATTCAGCGTCGTCGTCAACGATCAGGGCCCGGTTTTTCATGGATAAAGTGATTATAATAATTTTCAGGGGCAATGAAAGCGAAAAAACGATGAACGGCGAAAGAGCCTTGACAGGGCCGGCGCATACTGGTATACTAATACCAGATTACTATTAAGGAGCGTGCAAAACATGCGCAGCATAATCAGGATCTCGGACGGAGCGGCCATCGCTCTTCACGCGGCGGACTATCTGGCGGGCCGGGCCCTGCCATTAAGCTCTGCCGCGGATATAGCCAAAGAGCTCGGCGTCTCGTACAATCATCTCTCAAAAGTGCTGCAGCGCCTGACAAGGGCCGGGCTGCTCACGCCTGCCCGCGGCCCTAAGGGAGGGTTCGCGCTTTCCGGCGCCGGGAAAAAAGCCAGAGTCAGGGATTTCGTGGCGGCGATAGACGGCGCTCCTGCGATCGGCGTCTGCCTGCTGAAAAATAAAGTGTGCGGCCGCCGGGCCTGCCTCTTCGGGGGGTTCCTGGCGGAAACGAATAAGCGCTTTGAAGCGGTGATGGATGGAAGGATCTCGGAGTTGTCGAAGCGGAAGCAGGGCTGATTATCGGAAATACAGGGTTATATAAGGAGAATAATAATGAGCGACAATATGTTTTGTTACCAGTGCGAGCAGACGGCGAAGGGCACGGGATGTACGGTGCAGGGGGTTTGCGGCAAGGACCCCGCAACAGCGAAGATGCAGGATCTGCTGCTATGGCAGGCCAAGGGCATAAGCATGTACGCGCGGCGCGCCGCCCTCGCCGGAGTCAGGGACAGGGAGATTGATGTTTTCGTGGTGGAGTCCCTGTTTACGACGGTTACCAATGTCAATTTTGACCCCGCTGACATAGAGAGGATTATAAGGAAAGGCCAGGCCATAAAGGAAAAAGCCCGCCTTATGTATGAGAGAGCGGTAAAGAACCCGGAAAAACTCGGCGGACCGGCGGCCTGGACGCCCCCTGCCGATAGCCCGGCCCTCCTGAGCGAAGCTTCAGAAAAAGGCATAGCCGCGCGCAGGCAATCGCTCGGTGACGACGCAGCCGGACTTCAGGAGCTGCTTACTTACGGCTTGAAAGGTCTGGCCGCGTACGCCGATCACGCGCTGATACTGGGCCAGGAAGATAAGGCGGTCTATTCCTTTGTGCATGAGGCGCTGGATTTCCTTACCAGAACTAATCCGACCGTGGACGAGCTGGTCGCTTACAATATGAAATGCGGCGAGGTGAACCTGAAGGTCATGGAACTGCTGGATAAGGCGAATACGGACGCTTACGGCCACCCGGTCCCTACCAAGGTGCGCGTCAATCCGCTCAAAGGAAAGGCCCTGCTGGTCTCAGGCCACGACCTGAAAGACCTCGAGAGCATACTTAAGCAGACCGAGGGCAAAGGCGTGAACGTCTACACCCATGGCGAAATGCTCCCCGCCCACGGCTACCCGGGCCTGAACAAGTATAAGCATCTGGCCGGCAACTACGGCGGCGCCTGGCAGGACCAGCAGAAGGAATTCGACGCTTTCCCTGGCGCTATAGTTATGACCACCAACTGCATACAGAAGCCGCTGGCGGGCTATAAAGGGCGCATCTACACCACCGGGCTGGTGGAGTGGCCCGGGGTTCAGCACCTTAAGAACGGCGACTTCGGACCAGCTGTCGAATCAGCCCTTAAGGCCGAGGGGTTCAGGGCCGACGGCGATGCTAAGACCATAATGGTCGGCTTCGCGCGCAATACGGTAATGAGCGTGGCCGGCAAGGTGATAGACGCTGTGAAGGGCGGGCAGATTAAACACTTCTTCCTGGTTGGCGGCTGCGACGGGGCTAAGCCCGGCCGCAACTATTATACCGAGTTCGCGGAGAAGGCGCCCAAGGATACCGTGATCCTTACTCTGGCCTGCGGCAAGTTCAGGTTCAACAAGCAGGAATTCGGTGACATAGGCGGGATCCCTAGGCTGCTGGATATGGGCCAATGCAATGACGCCTACTCGGCCATACAGGTTGCGTTGGCGCTCTCAAAGGCCTTCAATGTGGGGGTCAACGAGCTGCCGCTCTCTCTGGTGCTCAGCTGGTACGAGCAGAAGGCCGTTTGCATACTGCTGACGCTGCTTTCTCTTGGCATCAAGAATATCCGGCTCGGTCCGGCGCTGCCGGCGTTCGTAACCCCGGCCGTGCTGAAGGTGCTGATAGAAAAGTTCAACATCATGCCGGTGACCACTGCGGAGAAGGACCTGGAAGATATTCTGGGCGTGAAAGCCGCTAAGTAGCCGGACAGCGCGGCGCGGAAGCGCCGGCTTCCGGCGGGCGGCTTTCGCCGGTCTGACCCGGGTCGGTAGCGGCCCGGGTGCAGTCCGGAGATTTCATGCGTCAGCGTGGCGTCTTTATGGAGAGGTAACTGAATCTGTGAGTTATGGGGCTCTTCCTGTTCTCAGGATTCGGCCACGGTGGATTTGCTTTGCAGGGGTTTCTTGAGGCCATTAAAAACAGTTTCTGAATCAAAGAAGGACTCCAGCTCGGACCCTGAATAGCGCAGCGGGTTAACTGGCTCATCAACGGCTACGCCGCGAGGCTCATCCTGCGGGCCCAGCAGGGCTGAGGGCGGCGTAAAGCTAAGCGCGTCGTCAATCCCGTCATAAGCCTTAGAAACGCAGGTCGCGTTTGCCCAATTGCCGTTGAAAGCGCGGCATAGCCGGAACTGCGCGATATCGGATTTATCCACCAGGCGGTCACGGGCGGAGGGGCAGTAGCCCTCGTATACGGTGTTCTGCTGTTGGCCTATGATGTCCGCGCCCACGCACGGGGCGATCTTCTCGCCGGTTTTAGTGACGATGTCCAGCGAATACTGGGCTCCCGTAACCTGCGGCCAATCAAGCTTGACGGTTGTGATATTCTTGATCCGGCCATCCTCATCGAAAGCCAGCGGCGACAGATAGGTGTCACGGCCGCCCATGCGCCCGTTGGCGTCGAACTTGCCGACGTGATAGAGGTAGTAGAATTGCCCGCCGCGGCTGGCTACGGAGCCGTGGCCGCTGTTGCGCAGTATTCTCCCTTCCCTGTTGACAATAGGATCGCTAAGCTGCAGGCGGTCGCTGCCGCTGTTGAAGTCCTCAAAGCTGTTCCCCTGGTAGTAGCTGGTGCCGTAGGTCTGGTCGAACCTGTTATGGCTGAACAGATAATAATATCTGCCGTCGCGCACGAAAACGCTTGAGCCCTCAGCAACGGTGTCCGTAATCCCGTGTTTAACGGTGTAGGTCGGGTCCGCGAGATGAACTATCTTCCCGGGATTCGCGATATCGACGCCCGCCAGGTGGCAGCCGTTCTCAAACCAGACATAGTTCAGCCAGGTGCGGCCCGTGCCGGGGTCGGTAAAATAATTTCCGTCTATGCGCAGGGCGCGGTCGCAGCCCTGCGGGGGGCAGGCCCCGGAGGCAAGATAAGGAAAGGGCGCGTCCGGTACGCCGGGGAAGGAGACCAGCTGCGGCGCGCCGAATTTGAATTTGCCGTTCACCACGCCTTCGGAGGCGGCGGTGAACAGGGCGAGCTTGTCCGGGCCGGGGCAGGCGGAGCCCTTATTAACCCGCACGGCGCTGAACAGCAGCGTCGGTTTGCCGGAGTGGAACGAGATCTCGGCCGCCCAGTTCCAGCAGTACAGGTAGGGATCTTTGAAGGCGGAGGGATTGTAGGTTTCCGTCTCGACGAACGGCTTGCTAAGTCCCAGGTCAGGGGACCGGTAGATCTTCAGAATTGCGGCATCGTTTGCGGTGCCGGTCGCGTAATAATTGTTGTCCGGGCCCAGGACCACGCTCGGATCGGCTAGGTTAGGGATCACCAGGGTCGCCGCCATGCAGGCGGGCGCGGAGATAGCCAGAAGCGCTGTCATAGTAAGCTGTACAGCCGGCAAGCGCCAGCGTCGCGGCGCTTGCCGGCTGTTATCTGTGGTGTTTGTCGCCATAGATCGCCTTGAAACACGGAGTCAGCCCTGGTCGCACTGACCGGCAGGCATGAATAATTTTTCGGCTCCTATTGGTTCCACCGCTCAAGAGATTCGAACATCGGTGCCACTCTGCCCCAGGCCGCTTCGGAATTGAGGCCCGCGGGTACTGGCCCGGCTTCTTTGGGGCCGGCGGCCCTATAAGCTAAAGCGCTCATGCCGAAGCTTGTAACGCTGCTCACCTCGGAATAGGCGACCTTGAAAAAACCGTTCTCGCCCCAGCCGGTCCCCCAGCTGTTCTTCACTATAAAGCACTGTTCCGCGTCATTGTAGCCGACGATCACCACTCCGTGGCCGCCCAGCTTCTTGCCGGTCGTATAAGAGTAGACCCCGGACTTATAGCTCTTGAGATCCTCATACACCATCATTCCGGTCGGGAACGGGCCGTACGCGGCCAGCGCGGACTTCATCGACGCAACATTTCTTGAAACTGAGCCCCAACCGGCTATTTTATAGGTCACCTTCTGCCAGCCGGCGCCGGCGGAAGAACAGGTGCCGTTCTCGGCGGTGTAGGGATAGAAATTTTCGGGCGGCAGACCGGTTCTTTGCAGATAGCTGCCGTCAAGCTGGCCGCCGCTGCATGACCCACCACCGCTGCATGAAAGCATAACCTGCTCGGAGAGGTCCAGATCCATGCCCGGGGTGTTGTTTGTTCTTAACGCATAAGATTCAAGGGCTCCGGTGAGGGCGAAAGCCCAGCAACTGCCGCAATTTTTCTGGTGGCGTACGCCGGTCACAAAATTGCCGTTAGCGTTCCGCCAGTCCAGGCTTGCGGGTATGGCTTTATCGGAAAGTTCCGGCAGCGGGGCCGCCTTTATCACAGAGAAGGAGAGCCCTACCAGATTCTGCGCTTCCTCATCGGACAGATTGGAAACCGAGGTCTCGCCGGCCACCCAGTTGCCGCCTTTCTGCCGTATCAGGTCCTGTATCTGCGCGGCGCGCTGCAGGGCGGATGTCTGGCTGAACGCGGGCATGCTGAAAAACGCCGCCATCAGGAATGTGGCTAATCCGGAAACCAAGGGCTTTATTCTTTTATTCATTTTATATCCTCCGTATTATGCGCGCCGCTGAGCGCAGGAGCCGCTTGCTTCCCATGGTGAATCCGGATTAAGGCCCGGACGTGGAGGCTCCCCGGCCAATCCCGGGGATTACATGGGCTGTGTATATTATGCTTGAGCATAGTCATGCTAAAAAGGGTCAAAAGGCCTATTGACTAGTGGGCCTTTGCCACTTGGCTTGTCAAGGGTGCGGGCTGCCGTGACCGGGGGCATATAAATTGAGGTGAGCGAATTATTCGGGAGTTGATATAATATCCCGGATGAGGCTTTTAATAATACCGCCCGCCGCGCTTGTTCCGCCTTTTCCGGTGCCGGCCAGATTTGAGGGAGAAATATGCCGCAAATAAATCTGGAATATATCTCAATTGCCACCTACGCCGCCGCATACGTGTCAGGGCTGCTGACCTCCCTGACGCCCTGCGTCTACCCGCTGATCCCCATCGTGGTCGGCTACCTCGGCTCGCGCGACGGGAAGGCTTCGGAGCGGCTGCTGGGCAGCGCCGCCTACGCGCTGGGCCTTTCCCTGGTGTATACCGCGCTGGGAGTGACAGCCGCGCTTACCGGGTCCCTCTTCGGCTCCGTGGCTTCCAACACCTGGGTGTATCTGGCTTTCGGCTTACTGCTGCTGTACCTGGGCGGCACTATGATGGAGTGGTACGCCATGCCGGCGCTACGGCTGCCGGGCATTTCGTCGGAAAAGCTCAAAGCTTCTCCGGTCCTGGGGCCGCTGCTGATGGGCGTCACTTCAGGCATGGTGGCCTCACCGTGCACGGCGCCGGTGCTGGGGGCCCTTCTGGTGTTCGTGGCGGCGAAGAAAGCGGTGGTGTCTGGCGGCCTGCTGATGTTCTCTTTTTCTTTAGGCCTGAGCACAATGCTGCTGGCTATCGGTTTCTTCACGGGCTCGCTTGTCGCGCTGCCGAAATCCGGGGCGTGGATGGTTAAAATTAAAAAGGCGCTGGCTTTCCTTATTTTCGCGGCGGGCGTCTACTTTATTTACACGGCTGGGAAGCTGGCCTGAGCTGACAACGGTACGGAGATAATATGAAAAAAACAATCTGCGCGGTTTTATTGGTCTGCTGCTTTGGATCGGCCTGGGCGCTGTCAGAAAAGGATAAAGCCGTCCCCTTTTCCCTGCCGGGCATGGACGGCAAAGTAGTGAAGCTGGAGGACTCGCTGGGCAAAGGCTACATAGTGCTTAATTTCTGGGCGCGCTGGTGCGAGTCTTGCAGGGAGGAAGTGCCGGAGCTCGCGGCGCTTATGAAGGCGCCTGGCGCGGGCAAGGCCGCGTTTATCGGAGTGAATGTCGGCGACGCGGAGGCCAAAGCGCAGAAATTCATAGAAAAATATAAGTTCCCCTACCAGTCGGTAATGGATAAAAACAAAGCCGTAGCCAAATCCTACGGCGTGCTCGGCCTGCCTACGACGCTGATAATAGCCCCCGACGGCCGGATAGTCTTCCGCGGCTCAAGGCCGCCCAAGACCTTCGACTTCACCAAATAGCCCCTGCTGATGGGCGGCAGGGGTGCATTGGTGGCCCGTAGGCCAACGTTCGGGGCTGTGTCAGGGATTATTTAGGAAGATATATCAGGCCGGGTTAAACATTGTCAGAGGATAGTGTGTTCTGTCGTATTACTTCCCGGACTTGATCAATACGTAGCCGCCGCGACCGAATTTTTTTGTTTCCAGCGCCATTGCTTTTAGCAGTTGGGTATCTGCCGCCCAGTAAGGTTCGTACCACTGCCGGTCAACATCGAACACAAGCACACGGCGGGCCTTTGCGTCATAGGCTCCCACTGGAGAAACATGGGCGTATGGCCCGCCTGGGGCGCCGGTGACCACATCCTGCGCGAAGTGCAGAAGCATTATATCGTCCGGATTCTTTTCGTTTGAAGCCAGTGCCTTACGGAAGGCTTCCAGGCTCCGCGCATCCTCGGACGCCACCATCGTTACGGTTACTGAAGTTCCGACAGCGCCATAAACCGTCATAGCTTCCAGTGACAACCGGCCCAACTGATCCAAAGTAACTCCGTGCCGCTCCGTGACCGCGGCTTCGCTGCGTAAACCTTTCCACTCGGCGCCGCTGACCTTTTCTAAAAGAGCCGGTTGCGTTATATTCTCATACATATCGCCGCGGCTGCGGCGCGCGTTCAGCAGGGCGTTCAGCGCCATGGAGACAGAAGCTGCCGAGCAGGCGTAATCGTTGTATTGCGGTACGTAAAAAGAGGAGAGGTTCCAATAATCGTAACCTTTAACCTGCGGTGTTCGCAAGTAGGAGTTATCAACGGAAAGCGGAACGGCCAGCGCGCCGTTTACAGGGGAGTATTTTGAGGTTCCGGCTTCCGTAATTCCGCAGGAAACGAGCAATAAATAAAAAAACAGTTTCATAATGGCTCCTTCGTGCTTATAGTATACAAAAGCGGAATACCGTTCAAAAGAAATATAGATGTCTTTGTTAATCGCGTTGACCGTATTGCATGTTAAGCGGTACAATTTGGCGGGATCCGGATAAGGCGTGCCTTTTCGCCGAGAATAAATTAGATCAGGGGTAAAAACAATGAGTCAGAGACTGGACTTGCTTATCGCCAAGGCCCTCACCAATAACGAGGTTAACGTTATAACCAATGTCCCGGGATTTGGGGGGACACAAGTATACAACCATCTGTCGAACATTGCCCCTCAATGCGCGTCGATATGCCTGAACGAAGAAGCCGCGTTCAGCATCTCTGTCGGCGCCGCTGTTTTTGGGGTCCGCGCCGCCACTCTGGTAAAGACGCACGGGCTGGCCAAGATGACGAATGCGATTTGCTCCGCTCTTTCCGTGGGGACGAACGCCGCGAATCTGGTTTTTGCTTTTGACGATACCAGCGGGAAGAGCTCAGACAACATCTTTGACGCAAAAGGTTTAATAAAAGGGATGGAGGCGCCATGCGTCATTTTACAGAATGATCCCGAGAGCGATATCCTCAAAGCTATTCAAATTTCTGAGAAATTAAAACTTCCGGTAGTGATTTACATCGACTGTGAGAAGCTCGGAGAGGAATTCCCGTTCTCCAATGCTTCCACCAGGTTCGAGGGCGGTGCCTTTACCAAGACCCCGCTCCAATTTGTGGCCTGCCCGATGCTTTCAAAATCTCAAAGGGGAATCTTTCTTAAAAAGATTGCGAGCGGGACCGCACCGGAGGGATATAAATCTCAGCCAGGAGTGTCAAATATTCCCGAATCTCTTCCCCCGCACCTTAAGTCAGTAGTCCAAAGCTACGCATCGGTCTTTGATGCCTTCACGGAAATAGATAAGGACTTTGTCGCAGGTGATGCCGGGGCGGCGTCGTTGTATGCCTTTGATAAGCATAAAAATATCGATGTCTGCACCTATATGGGCGGAGCCCCCGGGATGGCCCTTGGCGCACATCTGGCGGGCGCGAGCAAGGCGTTCGCCTGCTGCGGCGTGAGCGTCTCCTTGGGTC
>CAZPMW010000008.1:0-4872 GCA_964587805.1 uncultured Elusimicrobiaceae bacterium | reverse complement strand
CAAGGCGTGGGCTTTTACAGGAGATTTTTCATTTCTGGCGGCTGGAATCTTAGGCTTCAACGAAATTGTAGCCCGTGCAGCCGCGGTAAAAGTGATAGTTTTCAATAACCACGTAGCCGGAACTACCGGCGGGCAGGTGGTTCCTCAGGCCGTAATGGATAATTTCCTTAAGGGACATGCCCACTTGATACAGTTTCTGGACCCGAAAATGCCGAAAGAGACCTTGGTCCGGATTATGAAGAAAATGAATGCCTCTTCATCGCCTCAGATCGGTATCGTTAATTTCCCTTAGCCCAACATGCTTTATATGTGTTAATCCGCATGACACTTCCTATAAGAAGTTGGGAAGCGCCATTCTCCGGCCCCTCTGGCCATCTCGCGCTGGCATAAAAATTGATTCGCAGCGGGTGTGGCCGGACTTCGTGGGGTCGCTTAAGGGAGAGGGCGGAGTCCGGTCCCAATATCCACACTCGCGGCCTGGCCATTACTAAGGGGTTTGCCTACTGTAATAAATATACAGGGAACTAACCTTTGTTTCCCTTATACGCAGAAGTAGGATTTTGTATATTATGTTTATATGGGATTTAATTTTTCGCACAGGCATAGGACTTCCTCCAAGACAGTGGCGTCGCTACAGGGTCGGCTGAAACTAGCCGGGCTGTTCGCCATGTCGGAAGAGGAATACGAGCGGACGCTGCGGGAGATGGAGGCTTCGGAGCGCTTCCTACTGCTTAAAAAAACCGGCGTGCTGGCCGTCAAAGAGTTTTCGCGCGCCAGATTCAACGCGCGCAACTTTGCCGGCTACGGACTCAGAACGGACGCCGGCGGCCTTCCCGAACTGGCTGACGGCAATTGCGATTATGTCCGGCTTATCCAGAAGGTCGGGCAGGAAAAATTCGAGGCCTTGTTTCTTAAGGACGACGCCCTTTCTGACGCTGAGCGCGCGAAGAAATGCGGCATAAGCGCAGCCGAGTCGAAAAGCATACGCGAATTCATGAACCGGGTCTTCATCCAGGCGGAGTTCGAGGATAAAACTCCGGTCGCGCCGCCGGCCGCCGTTTACAGCGCGGTAGCTGGCATCGAGATCGAGAACGGCAAACCCGTAATCGCATTCTTCCACCGCGAAATATGGAAAGGTCGCTACGGGGTGGACGACAAGAAGCTGGAGATGTATCTTTCCGGAGTGACTGAAAAAGAGGCCGCCGCCGCCAGAACGCTGCTGAGGCGCGTTGAATTTTTGGAACAGAGAAAGACCACGCTTTACGCGGCCCTCGAAAAGCTGGCGGCCGGGCAGGCGGCCTACCTGCTTACCGGCGAGCCGGTGAAGCGCAGCCCCTATACGCAGCGCGCCCTGGCCCACGAACTGGGAGTTTGCGCGAGCGTTATCAACCGGATGATCTCGAATAAATCTGTTCAGCTGCCCTGGGGAATGGAAGCACCCATGGACGAACTTTTGCCCAGCGACAAAAAGATCAACAAAGAGAAGATTTATATGCTGATGCAGGAAAATCCGGAGGCGCCGGATCAGGCCCTGGCGCGCCTGCTGCACGAGGCCGGGGGGAAAAGGATTTCCCGCCGCTCAGTTGCACAATACCGCAAGGAACTGTCTGCCGGGAAATAAGTGCGCGGCCGCAAGCCGGTTCCTCTTACCGTATTACCCCTTCTTCAGGTTCTTTTCCAGGTCAGAGAGGCATTTCAGCAGGGCGGTTGCGCCCTCCGTCATAAGCGACAGCATTTCCCTTTTTTCTTCAGGCGGGCATTCGCGCAGCACCTTGACCGCGCTCTTCAGGCTGGCGCATTTGGAGTCCAGATCGTGGTATATCTTCCTTAAATTCGGATCTTCGGTCATTGCTTATCCCCCGTGAGCGCTGAATAGAACAGCCGTGTTGATATCTTGAGGTCCGACATAGTCTTGGTCTTTTTCCCGCCGTTCTCCTGCAGCCCAATCTTGATTATTCCGGACGTAAATCTTTCCGTCGCACTGTTTAGCCCGTGCTTCATGGCGTAATCGTACTGTGCCCGAGTTATAAAGCCGGCCACCTCTGCGGCCACGGGGCCTGCGGCCGAACCAAGGCAGCGCTCTATCTTCTCCGTGGTTATCCTGCCGGAGGAGTCCGTCAGCAGCAGGTCCGCAAGGCGCTTTATCTCGCGCACATTACCGGGCCAGGCGTAGGAAAGCAAAAACCTTCTGGCATCCTCCGGGAAAGAAAGCCGTTTTCTGCCCCGGGTTAAGGCCTGAAGCAGGGGGAAAATATCGCAAGGGCGTTCGTACAGGGGCTTAAGATTTATGGTCAGGCCGTGAATGCGTTGAAAAAAATCGAAACGGAGCTTCTTTTCCTCTATCAGTTTCTGCGGCTGTTCCAGCGTGGCGCTTATTATCCTGAAACTGGAACGCTCCAGCTTATCGGACCCGACAGGGTAGAAGGATTTTTCCTCTATGGCCTTCAGCAGCTTGGTCTGCATCCCCTGGCTCATGGCGCCCACTTCGTCCAGAAACAGCGTCCCGCCGTCGGCCTGGAGCAGTTTGCCCTTGCGGGCGGAATCAGCGCCGGTGAACGCGCCCTTGCGATAGCCAAAAAGCTCAGCTTCAAGCAGGTCCTCAGTGTAAGCCGCGCAGTTTATAGCAACCAGTTCGCCTTTTCTGCCGGAATGGTCGTGCAGTACGCGGGCAAGCGTTGTTTTGCCAGTTCCGGACGGGCCAAGTATCATTATCGGCAGTTCAGAGGCCGCATGTCGCATCGCCTCGCCGATATCCCTGCGCGTCCCCGGATCCTCGGTGATGAACACCTGGGTGAAGAGGTGGGCAAGCTTGCCGTCGGAATCCTTGCGTGCATAGCGCTCAAGCACGGCTTTTACATTCGCCTCTTCATTGCCTTTAACATAAAAATCGCGGCAGCCCAGTTCATAGGCCTTGGCCACGGTCTCTTCGGAGTCAAGCGCCGACATCACCACGGCATAAATGCCCTTAGCCGCCGCCAGCGGTATAAGTTCCAGCCCCGCGCAATCATTGCCAGCGCCCAGCATCAGATCGATAAAGCAGATATCGTAGCGATTATCCGCCAGCTTCGCTTTGGCGGCGTCAGCGTTATTGGCGGTATCAAGATTATGGGCGGCCAGATGTTTCCCAAGAATCTTTCTCGCCAGGGCGTCGTCTTCTATAACCAGAATATCCAGTTTCGTCATGAATTCTCCGTTGAAGAAATATTCAAGAATCCAACCCAGGGATATTATACCCTTTCCAGGGTAATATTTTCATTTGAAACAATATTAAGCCAAATCCCCATAGGTGCATCTCATGTGAAAGTGTTAATTTTCAAACGAAAGGAAATAAGCCTATATCTTATCGCCCCTAGCGATATAGAAACAGCCGGAATTTGCCCCTATCTATGCATGGCACAAAAATTGATGCATAGTGGGTGACGCCCGCATAAGCAAAAAAGGTCAAAAGACGTACACGGGCCATTTACAGGTCCGCGCCAGCTGGTTGATCAGCCTAACTTTTATGAGACAGTTGTGCAAAAAATACCCAGAAGGGTTTTGGGCCAAAAGGCCCTTGCATAATCAAAGATTGTCCCGTACACTTTAGCACAGATTAATGCCATTAATGAAGAGTTTGCCTAGTTAAGAATTTATATAATAGGTATGGAGGTTGCAATGAAACGTGTTGATGTTGTAAAGAAAAAGAACATAATTACACAGACAGTGGCCTATGATTGATGGGGGCAGGCGATTTGGTTCAATTGGCCCAGGGACTTGTTGAAATCAAGAGGGTCTTTGTAAATCACAATATATCATCAAGTTCCCAGGGAATTCGGGTTAACCAGTATCGGCTCAGTAAAGCCCATCAGCGCATTGGTCTTAATTGTCCATGAAGCGGGCGTAATCTAAATTACTTCCAATCGCGCGCACCACTCCGTGCGTGATTGCGTATGTAATTCTTTTCCGCTTTGTGGTAACTTAAAATGAAAAAGATCCTGTTAATACGCCCAATTTGCAATACAAAAAAAGAAACCCTGGACATTCCTTTGACGTTACTCTATTTGTCGTCGGGAATAAGTCTCTGGGCAAAAGATGTTAGGTCGGCGATACTTGATTTAAGTTTTGAGTATTGTTGTCAAAGGAAAACGCCCGCCACTCTTGCTAGGTTCCAGGAAAAGTGCATAGAAAAAGAATGGGTTAACTGTGGCCCATTTGATATCATCGGCGTATCCGGCCTGTGCGATAATTTTCATTTAACGATTCAGGTGTCCGAGTTCGTAAAAAATAAATACCATGTGCCTGTAGTAATCGGCGGTCCGCATGCAACATTTGTTGCAAACGAAGTGTTGGGGTCATTTAAGTTTATTGATTATGTTATTCGACATGACGGCGCTTATCCGCTGGCTAAGTTGTGTGAAGTTTTGAGGAACGGGAGTTGCATAGATAGTGTTCCTAATTTAACATACCGCGCGGTAGACGGCGTTGTTAAGCAAAACCCAGTCTCGCATGATATGCCATCGTTGCTGGACATTGCCCCCGACTATGGCTTAGTGGATTTAAAAAAATATCGCGAATTAAACCCCGAACTCTTTTTGCCAGTATTGACCGGAACAGGGTGCCCTTATCAGTGTAGCTACTGCTCCACTTCCCTGATGTGGCATAGACGGTACCGTGTTCTGCCCCCGAAGACTATCAAAACGATGGTATCATCACTGCGGGCAAAATTGCCTGCAACGCAGTATTCCTTTGTTCATGATAACTTGCTCATGGATAAAAAATTTGCTCAATCTCTCTGTAAAGCAATGAAAAACACCGGCGTTAAATGGAAGTGCAGTAGCCGGATTGAACATGTCACAGAGGATAAACGGTTGATTCGCAGGTTGTCTGCGGCTG
>CAZPMW010000007.1:8023-43904 GCA_964587805.1 uncultured Elusimicrobiaceae bacterium | reverse complement strand
CTCTCGTCCTATCCGTTGAACGACGGGGGCCTCTCTGTCTCACCCCGCTTGTCGCACCCCGCGCCTAATGCGCGGGGCGGATTTACCGCCGGGCCTCAAGCGGGAATCGGCCCGGTGCTCCCCAAGGGGGGCGCTGCCCCCCGTTCATCGGCGCTCGCTCCCTGCGCTTCGCTTGGTCGCGTCGCTGAACCCCCTGAAGTGGAAGTTTCTTCAGGAGTAATGAAACCGAACTTACAAGGTGCTAATACTTTATCAGTGAGAACACTTCACGGCCGGGGAGTTTGGCGCGGCCGTTTAAAAATTCCAACTCTATCAGCACGGCTACTGAGGCCACCTGCCCGCCCAGTTTTTCCACCAGGGAGCAGACGGCCCCGGCCGTGCCGCCCGTAGCCAGTACATCGTCCACTATCAGAACCCTCTCGCCCTTTCCGAGGGCGTCCTCGTGGATCTGCAGCGTGTCCTCGCCGTATTCAAGGGCGTAGGTCGCGGAAACGGTCCGGTAAGGAAGCTTGCCTTTTTTGCGCACCGGCACCATTCCGGCCCCGAGCGCCAGGGCTATCGGCGCGGCCAGAATAAAGCCCCGCGCTTCTATTCCCATTACTTTAGTAATGCCCAGGCCTTTATATCTCTCAGCCATGCCCTTAACCACCTCGCCGAAAGCGGCGGGGTCGGCCAGAAGCGGCGTGATATCCTTGAAGATGATGCCTTTTTTCGGGAAATCAGGCACATCCCGGATGATCGATTTTATCCTTTCTATAGCGGAGGCGCTTTGTGCGGTGTTTGTCATTTTCCTTTTTTCCCGGGCTTGCTTTGTTTTCTTGGAACATAGGGCTTTGTGGGCAATGCGTCGCCAAGCAGATCGGTCTTCAGCTTGGGCTGGTTCCAGCCCGGCTGCAGGTTTGTATGGTCCGGCCGCCGGCCCATCTCTATGAGGCCCATTCTGGCCGCCACGCGGCGCAGCCGCAGCAGCGCGCGCTCCTCTATCTGCCGCACGCGTTCCCTTGAAAGGCTGAGTTTCTTGCCGATGTCGTTAAGCGTCATGGCGGTCTGGCCGGTGAGGCCGTAACGCAGTTCGATGATCATGCGCTCCCGCTCTCCCACCTCGCCCAGCGCGTCCTTCAGCTCGTCATGCAGGCGCAGTATCGAGATAAGGCTTTCAGGCGTGCCTGATCCCTTGTCCTGAAGCATGTCGCCGAGCGTATCAGAATTCTCATCGCCAAGCGGGGTCTCGATGGAAGAGAGCCCTGTGACGATCTCGGAGGCGTTCAGGGCCGTGCGGACCTGGTTGGCCGTCCAATGCATCTTGCGGGCCATCTCGGCCAGCGTCGGATCGCGCCCCAGCTTGCCGTGCATGGCATCCCATTGCTTCAGCCATTTGCGCAGGGCGGTCCAGGCGTGCGGCGGGATGCGGATGGTTTTTGAGTTCTCCTCCACGGCGCGCCTGACGCACTGCTCTATCCAGTAGGTCGCGTAAGTGGAGAACCTGTAGCCCTTCTTGGGCTCGAATTTGTCTATTGCGTGCAGCAGGCCGAGGTTGCCCTCTTCCACCAGGTCCATGAGGTCGGCGCCGGGATACAGAAAGCGCTTGGCCGTAGGTATGACAAGTTTCAGGTTGAGCTCCATGATGCGGTCTTTGGCGCGCCTGTCTCCGCGCTTTACGCGCTTCCACAGCTCATGGGATTCTTCCCGGGAGATCTTATGGTCGATCTGGCTTATCTTCCGGATATACTGATTTGTGGAGTCGATATTTACATCTTTAAGAGTTTCTTTTTTGGGCGCGGCGGCCTGGGGAGGAGCCTCCTCCGCCTGTTCCGTATCCTTCTTGTCTTTCTCTTCAGCCATGCTTAATTACCTCTATGCCGGATACTTTTTGACTAAACCCGCGTAATATAAAATGGAAGTCAGGTAAAATAATACTAAAAAGATTCTGCCGAGGCAAGGCGCGCCTTGACAAGGCAATGAGGCGGGGAAACGTGAATGGCTGCGGCTCCGGAAGAAGCTTTGGTTTTAAGGCCAAAGAAAATGTATAATAATTTTATCGGGGCATAGTGAAATGGTATCACACGCCGTTCGGGTCGGCGGATTTACGGTTCAAATCCGTATGCCCCGATGTTTTTATTTCCCCTCCAGCAAAAAAAAGTCCGTGACTCTGTCATCCCCGGGTTTCAGTTTTTCAGCTCCGCGCTAGGGCTGCGCGGCATCTGTTTTCACCGGGAGCAGGCGCTCCATTATTTTCGCGGCTATATCCCTGGCCGCGCAGGGCCGCGCCGCCGCGATAATGTTATTCCTTATAGCAGCCAGTGAGCCGGGACGCAGCAGGTACCGGCGTATAAGGCGCTCAAGGTGGCGCGGATCTTCGGCAAGCTCCGCCAGTCTGTGTTTGACCAGAAAACGCGTGTTGCGCTCCTCCTGGCCTGGGAACGAGGAGAAAAGCAGCATTGGCTTGTGCAGGGCCATAGTCTCCGCTATGGTTACTCCGCCGGCCTTGCCTACTACGAGATCAGCGGCCTTTAAATAATCCGCGGAATTGTCCACAAATCCGCGCACAATCCTGCAGTGCCTGGCGCCGGCCAGTTTTTTTTCGAGAGTGGCGAACAGCTTTTGATTCCCCCCGCACATGATAACCAGCTGGAGTCTGCCAAGGAATTTTTTAAGCACCTCCGCGGCGAGAGGAATATCACCCAGGCCTTTGCTGCCTCCGGAAATAAGGACAGTGAAAATATCAGGGGCCAGCCCAAGTTCTTTTCTTTTTTGTCTGGCGTCTCCCGGTATCATGAATTCTTTGCGTACGGGAATGCCGGTTCTCAGCACCGCGCCGGGGGCGACGCCGTTTGCCTTCAGGCCGGCCTCGGCGCTCCTGCCCGGGCAAAAGTACATATCCGCGCCCTTGGCGGGCCAGTAGGAGTGCGCGTAGAAATCGGTAAGCACGGCGAATAGCGGGACGGCTTTCCCCGCCCTGCGCTGGGCGGCGGTGTCCATTCGTCTTGCCAGGAGCATGGCGGCGAAGGCGTGGGTGGAAACCACGGCCTTCAGGTTCCTTTTCTGTATGGTGTCAGAAAGCGTTTTGCAATAATAAGGGAATGCGGCATCCTGCAGCTTTTTTGTCGCCTGCGCCACGAAATCGTTGTCGTAGAGGTAATTCCAGAGACCCGGGGTTTTGTTTAAAATCCCCAGATAGGTCCGTGTCAGGAAAAAGCCGCTGTTGGGAAAAAGCTCGGCCAGGTTGATGAAAACCGGTTCAATGATTGACGACGGGAAAAAATCAGCTATCGCCTGCGCCGCGGAGTGATGGCCTGAAGGCTTGTCTCCATAAAACAGCCCGACCCGTATCGGATATTCCTGGTTCTGTGCGTCCATTCAGGCCTAGGGCTTTTGCACGCGTCCCATGAAAACTATGCGGCCGGTTTCACGTTCCTGTATCAGGAAAAGGAACGGCCTGTCGGCCCTGAACTGCGTAGCCGGCATAGGTATGGATTTCAGGTCCATGGATACGCCGGTGGCGGCGGCGGCCTCGGTCCCCTCTTCGTTCACTTCCACAAAGCCCTGGTGCACCGCCTGCCGGATGTAAAGATCTTTTTTGCCGTCCATGCCGGAAAAGTCGGCCTGGAGCGTGAAGGCCGAAGGCATGCCCATTTCCGCGAGGGTTTCCGGCAGGCTGTATCTCTCCTTCAGTACGAACCTGGGCAGGCTCACCTCTACCTTCTCTCTGTAAAGAGCCTGTTTCCAGGCAGTCAGCTGTTCCGGCGAAAGCGCGCTTTCCAGGTCCTTCAGCCCTCCCTGCGCCGGCAGAAGCAGGAGCATTGAAAGCCGGTCGTTCTTATAGGGCAGTTCCAGTACCTGGAGCCCGGGGGGCTCGGCGTAATTAAAGCGCGCGCTGTCTCCCGATAGCTCCATCATGCTGACTTTTACGGAGAGCTCGGGAGCTGAAAAAAAATCAGCTTCCGCGGTCCGGGTTTTATCGAAAGCGTTTTTCCACCCGCCCTTAAAATAAACCGCATTCACCAGCACCAGCCTGGTCAGCGTCTCCAGCGAGTTTTCCGGGAACAGGTCCGGCACTTTCCCGTGCGTCCTGTCCGAAGCCCAGGCATTAATTTCCAGCCTGGCTTTATCCGGAGCCGCGGCGAAATCCGCGGTGAAGGCCCCGGCGCGATAATTCTTCTTGAGCACGCCGGTATAGCCCGGAAGGAATTTGTGGCCGTTCTGAGCCCAGAACGCGTTAGCCATTTCCACCCCGAGCAGGCTGCCGAGCCGGCCAGTGTCCAGCGCGAAGAATTTCCGGCGCATCGCGGCGTCTGCCGGCAGACCGAGCGTCTTTTCCATTTCCGCTGCTGTGGCGCCCCGGGCGCCTTCCAGCGTCATGGCCAGCGCGACGGTGATGCTGTACGGGGAGAAGAAAATGTTTCCCTCCTCTTTAGCGAACTGCCTATAGAGTTTAAACGCGAAAGAGTTGCTGGCGGAGATAACGGGGTGTGTTTCCGCTTTTTCCTTCCGCGCGCCTGGTTCGGCCGCTGCCGGCAAGGCGGACAGCAGGACCGCCGCGGTAAAATAAATGATTCTTTTAAGCATATGTCTCCCCGGCCCTTTTTGAGAATAAAAAAACCGCCCGGACGGCCGGCGCGGAATAAATATCTTTACGCCGGAATTGCCCGCCGCCGGACCGCGTCCGGATCGGCGCAAAACTGCGGCACAGTCCCCCTCACATTTTTAACCCGCCTTATCGGGGCGCCGGGAATTGAACCCGGAGTCTCTCGCACCCCAAGCGAGCGCTCTACCATTGAGCCACGCCCCGGTAACGCGGGTTAAAAATATCCCCGGTATCGGGGCAACTTCACGGATATAATACTAAAGTCCGGGGGATTAAATCAAAGCGGAGCGGGAAGGTGCGCTGTCAGCATTCCCGTATTATCTGCTGCAGCTCTTTTTTGATGTCTTCCAGAAGCCGGACGGTATCGTCCGACGGGAAGGCGGCCGGCCGGGATGGCTGCCCGCCCTTTTTCCTTGAGTATATGATTTTCTTCGCGCCGGCAGCGTGTACCCTTTCATCAGGACCAGGTTCTTTATCTCGTTTATAGTTTCCGCGTCCCTGGCAGTGTAGCGGCGGTGGCCGCTGGCAAGCCGCAGCGGGCGCAGCAGCTTAAACCGGGATTCCCAGTACCTGAGGGTGTATTCAGGCATCTGGGTCTTTTTAGCTATCTCCTGTATCGTGAAATAATTCTTTTCCGCCATGAATACCGGTCAAGTTTAAGGCCCTTTATCCTTAATCCCTGATCCTTAATCCTTCCAGAAATCGCTGAAGCGATTTCCGGTCATATCCCGCTGGTCAGCTTCCTGGACGGTTTGAAGCGTATGCTCTTGCGCGGTCCCACCATTACCTTCTGGTTTGTCTTGGGATTCCTGGCCTGGCGCGGCATCCGGTCTTTCACTTTGAACGTGCCGAAATTGGATATTACCACCTTCTCGTTGCTTCGCAGCGCGTTCGCCATAAGTTCAAAGGTCTTGATAACCGCCACCTTTGCTTCTTTTTCAGTAGTAAGATGTTTGGAGATCTCCCGTATCAGTTCAAGCCTGTTCATCTTCTTCGTCCTCCCCCCCAAGTCCCTTGCCCTCTCCCTCCTCACCGCTTTTGTCAGATTTCTTGCGGCGGTTATCCAGCAGCTGGTTGATGATATCGTTGGGCTTGAGCTGTTTAAGATCCTGCTTGAACCTGGCAACCTCGTCTTCGGTTATCGGTTTGGAAAGCACCTGCGTCTTTTTAAAGACCCGCTCGCTGATAAAGATCGGACAGCCGAACCGCACCGCCAGGGCCACTGCGTCCGAGGGGCGCGAGTCTATCTCCCTCCGGTTGCCGCCTGACTTGTCCGCCACATGGATAACAGAGTAGTAGGTGTTATCAATTATATTAGTGATCCTGACCTTCTCCACGGTTAAGTCCAGCGTCTTCAAAAGAGAAAAAAACAGGTCGTGCGTCATGGGGCGCGGAGAAGGGTAGCCGGAAAGACGAATGGCGATAGCCTGCGCTTCCATTGGCCCGATCCATATGGGCAGAATCCGCGTCCCGCCCATTTCATCCAGGAAAATTATGGATTCCGTCAGGCTTGTGGCGATGGAGTATATCCTCACCTCTAGCTCTTTCGAATCTTCGGCGCTTTCGTTTTTCATGCGGTTTTATTGCCCCCCTTGTGCTTGAAGGAGAGCTCCCGGCCATTCAGGATGCGGCGGATATTGGCTATATGCGTATAAAAAATTATGGCGCAGACCAAGAGCGCCATGATGATAAATGGCATCTGGTCCGGAGGCTTGATGGTGAACGGCATGTTTTCAACCTTGTTCAGGAGATAGCATGACGCCGGCAGCGCTACCGAGGCGGACATGGACCCGACCGAGATGTGGTGCGTGAGGGCCACCGCTATGGCGAACACTACGAAGGCGCACACAGTGGGCCAGGGCAGGAGCGCCGTAAAGACTCCGGCTGATGTGGCCACGCCTTTGCCTCCCTTAAAGCCGAGAAAAGGCGTCCAGATATGGCCCGCGATGGCCAGTCCGCCGGCGGCCACGGGTATCCACCAGTGTCCTTTGCTGAAGTCCGCGGAACTTGCGATATAGAAAAACTGCATGGCGATCATGGCCGGCAGGAAGCCTTTCAGAAAATCCACGGCAAAGGTCAGTATGCCGGGCCACTTGCCGAGCGTCCTGTACACGTTCGCCGTGCCTGGGTTGCCAGAGCCGAATTTGCGTATGTCCATTCCGTGGATCCTGCCGATTATATAGCCTGTGGGTATGCCCCCAAGAAAATAGCTGGCGATCAACAGAACGGCGGTCAGAGCGATCGTTGTCATGATAATCAGATTATATATAAAAAGCGCGTTTAGTTGTTCCGCGTTTGTGTCCGGGCGCCCCGGGCCTGCCTTTATGCCTGTTTCAGCAGCTTCAATATGCGCTGGTAATTCTCTTTGGTGGCCTTGAAATTAATTTTAATCTTATCCGGGCCGTAGACGGCGTTCCGGACCAAAGCGGTTTTATAAATGCCTGACAGCAGCTTTTGCCGGCCGGCCGGCAGTGACAGCTCGTAATCCTCCCATTTGGCAGTCAGGGCCGCTTCCACGCGGGTCATCAGTTCCCCCATCCCTTCGCCGGTCAGCGCCGAAACGTAAACCGGCCGCATGCGCCGCAGGGCTTCGGAGTTGACGCGGTGGGGCGAGGCGGCGTCGATCTTGTTGAATACGTTGATCACCGGTATTCCGGCCAGGTCCAGGTCTTCAAGCGTTTTTTGCACCGCCGCGTGCTGCAGCTTGAAGTTGGGCGAGGAAAGATCGTGCACGTGCATAAGCAGGTCCGCGTGCGCCGTTTCCTCAAGCGTTGCGCGGAAAGCGGCTACCAGGTTATGCGGCAGTTTCTGGATGAATCCCACAGTGTCGGTTAACAGCGCCCAGCCGCCGCCAGGCAGGCGTACGCGCCTGGTGGTGGGGTCCAGTGTGGCGAAAAGTTTATCGTCGGCGTAGATGGCGCGCTCCTGCCCGGTCAGGCTGTTGAGCAGCGTGGACTTGCCGGAATTGGTATACCCCACGATAGCCGCCTGGGGCATGGGGATGGCGTCCCTGTTTTTGCGCTGCGTGTCGCGCTCCGCTTTTATCGTTTCCAGCTCTTTTTCCAGAGCCGTTATCTTGTCGCGGAGCGTGCGCCTGTCGTATTCCAGCTGCCGCTCTCCCGGGCCGCGCGTGCCTATCATGCCGTGCTGCTGGCCCATGGCCGTTCCCTTTCCCGTCAGGTGCGTCAGGTTATAGGAAAGGCGGGCCAGGCGCACCTGCAGCTTGCCCTCACGCGTACGGGCCCGGCGGGAGAAGATCTCAAGGATCAGGTAGGTGCGGTCTATCACCGGCACTCCCAGGGCGCGTTCCAGATTGCGCTGCTGGGCCGGCGTAAGTTCCTCGTCGAAAATAATGAGTCCGGGCTTCGTCTCTTCTACGCGCTTCTTCAACTCCTCCACCTTTCCCGAGCCGATAAGCGTGGATGGATTGTACCGCGGAAGCTTGATCAGCGTTTGCTCCAGCACCTTCACCCCGCCGGTCTCGGCCAGGCGGACCAGCTCCTCCAGCGCGACCGCGGGGTCGGAGGCGCCTCGCTCCCTTTTTTTCAGGGCTGCCGCTATGAGTATGGCGTTCATGCCCGGCCTTCTCCGGCCCGTATTATTTTATCCGCCAGCCGGCCGGTGTCGTAATCTTCCAGAGAGCGGAGCTCTATAAGCATGGCGTTCTTGTACCGGCCGAACCAGGTGTTCTGGCGCTTGGCGTAGGCCATTGAGAGCGCCACGATGGAGTGTATCGCCTCCGAGCGCGTCAGCCTGCCTGAAATATAATCCATGATCTGCGGGTAGCCCAGTGACTTCAGGGCCGGGGTGTCCTCCGGGTAGCCGCGCGCAAGCAGCTGCCGGGTCTCTTCAACCCAGGCGTCGAAGGCGTCAACGGTGCGGCTTTTTATCCGGTCGCTCAGCAGCTCTTTGTCCCATTTAAGGAACACAAAGGTTCCCAGATGTCCCGGCAGGGCGTTGCCGAAGCGGCCAGTCCAGAGTTCGGAGACGGGGCGGCCCGCCAGCTTGGTTATCTCCAGCGCGCGCATGACCCGCTGTATATTGCCTGGCGGGATCATGGCCGCGGCCTTGGGGTCCAGCGCGGCCAGCTCGGCGTGCAGCGCCTCCTTGCCTCTCTCACCGGCGAAGGAGGCCAGCTCTCTCCTAAGCCCCGGGTCCGCGCCCGGCAGCTGGTCCAGTCCGTTCCAGAGCGCCTGGATATACATGCCTGTTCCACCGGCGATGATCGGCGTTCTGCCGGTGGAGGATACGGCGTCCATAAGCGCCTTTGCCTCGCCGGCGAAGGTGCCGGCGTCGTAAGCGCTCCTTGGGTCCTTTGTGTCCACCAGATGGTAGGGGATGCCGTCAACCAGATAAAGCTCCCGCCCGAGCACGGTCTTCCAGCAGCCCTGAGGCTTGGAGGTTCCGGCTGATAGGTGCTTGTAGATCTGTTTGGAATCGGCTGAGATTATCTCACCGTCGGTCTTTTTGGCGAGTTCGAGGGCAAGCCCTGTTTTCCCGGAAGCGTTGGCCCCCATTACCGTGAAGGGTTTGGAGATTATCGGGGACATGAGTAAGCGAAGGTGTCAGGGTCAGAAAAACAGAGACTTGCGGCCCTCTGCCCCCGCCGTTCCTATTTGCTTTTCTTGAACAGCGGCTCGTCTTTCTGCGGCTTGTTGCACAGGCCGTGCGCCCGGCAGGTTTCCACGCAGACCTCCGGAAGCTTCAGGGCCACGCGCGTATCGCAGTCAACGTAATCCTCCGCCATCTCGCTGATGCGCTTCTTGTCTTCGCCGCTTATTTCGGAGAACGTTATGCCGTTCATGAACACGCCGCCCTTTTCCTTAACCCAGGAGATCTTGCCGGTGATAGGCATTTCCTTTACGCCCACCAGCTGGAGGATCATGTTGAGCTCTTTGGAATGCGGCGGCTCCAGAAAGGTTATGAGCCGCATGCCGCCGGCAGAGAGGTCCACCAGGATACCGGGTTGGGGGCGGCTCTTGCCGGTGTCGCCCTTATCGTAGAAATCAACCTCTACCGGCTCCAGAATGCCGTGCAGAATCGGCAGACGCACATGCTCGCGGCGCTCTTTGAAAACTTTTTGTTCTTTTTTGGTCATGGTATAGCCCTTCCTTTTAAAGCGTTCCTGACAACCCCCGTTATTTCCATCCGTACAAGCTCTCCGGGTTTCAGCCCGGTCCCGCGCTCCGGTTTTACTACAAAATTGGCCGAAGTCCGGCCGAAATCCTCGGCCTCTATCAGAACTTCTTCTATTCTACCAATTCTTGAGTTTAAAATATCATTGGAATTTTGTTTAACTTCGGCCAGCAGGCGCTCAAGCCTGCTCTCTATCTCTTCTTCGCCCAGATCAGGCGCCAGGCCGTCCCCCGGAGTCCGCTGCGAGTATTTGAAGCAGTAGGCAAAAGAGACGCCGGCCTCCCTGACGAGCGACAGGCTCTCCCGGAAATCGTCCTCGGTTTCGCCCGGATAGCCGACTATGAAATCAGTGGAGACGGCTGCGTCCGGCGCGGCGGCCCGTATCTTCGTCACTATCTCAAGGTACCGCGCGCGGGTATAACCTCTGCGCATCGCCTTGAGAATCCGGTCCGAGCCGCTCTGTACCGGCAGGTGAACATACCGCGATATCTTAGGGTTGTCCCTGAATACCCTGAAAAAATCCTCAGTGAAGAACAGGGGGTGCGGGCTCATGAACCGCAAACGGGCGAGGCCCGGCAGTTGAACTATCTTTTCCAGAAGCCCTGCGAAGGACAGTGTTTCTCCGTTCGCTTTGTAGGAGTAGGAATTAACCGTCTGGCCAAGCAGGACCAGCTCTTTAGCGCCGCCAGCGATTTTGGCTTTAGCTTCGGCAAGGATATCATCGGGCGGCAGGTATACGGCCTCGCCGCGCACCGCCGGCACTATGCAGTAAGAGCATTTGAGAGAACAACCCCGCATGACTGTGACGTATGCTGAAATCGGGGAAGCGGACATCCCGGCCGTTTCAGGGCCGTCGGCGGATTTTCCGAAATGTGCTTCAACCAGCGCGTCTACTGAATCTATGCTTTTCGCGCCAGCGACCTCGTCCACGAACGGGAACCGGTTTTTTATGTGTTTCCCCCCCAGCTTCTCCGCCGCGCAGCCCACCACGAAAAGCTTGCCGTCCGGCCGCGCCAGCTTCCATTTGCGCAGGCGGCCTATCTGCGAGATGGCCTTATCCTCGGCCCGCTGCCGCACGGTGCAGGTGTTAAGCACCACCGCGTCCGCCGCCTTAAGGCTGTCAGTAAGCTCAAACCCCCGCTCCCTGAACGAAGCGCCGATCCTCTCCGAGTCCGCCTCGTTCATCTGGCAGCCGAATGTAATGATGTGGAGTTTCTTAATCACGCAGATATTCTACGTTTTTTGAATCAATTCCGGCAGGTGGTTTTACAGCCTGCGGCCAGCCGGCCCCAACAGGGCCTTGGCCGGGCCGCTGGTTTTTCTGGTTTCTGCATAGTTGTTCTGCGCAAATCCGGAGAGAATTATGCCAGGTTTGCCGGCAGACCGCAGGGCTGTCGGTCTGCCGGTAGTATAACGCAGGTTAGACGGGAACCTGTAGCTTGTCTTACTTGGCCCGGTTCAGGATGGCCACCACCGCGTTTATCTTGCCAGCCAGCACTCCATGTATTTTGAGCGCCCTGCGGATCTCGGTAAGGAATTTGTGTTCGGGAGAAACCGTCTTGCTGTCAGCCAGGACCATCTGCACAGCCCAGGCGTAGGCCGTTTCGGCCAGCCGGGCGGGAAGAAGCGCGGCGGCCTCAGAGATCACCTCGGCCCGTCCTTTTCCTTCCACAGCTTCGGCCACGCAGGCGGCGTATTCCCGGGCGCTTTTGACGCCGGTGAAAAGCGGGCTCATTATCAACATCTGGTCTATTCGCTCAAGCTCGCGCTTTCCCAGCTTCCCGTCGCTGGCGAGCGCCAGAATGCAGAGCGCCATCACCGCGTCAGCGGGAGATTTCAGAGCCTTCTGCGGGCGGCCGCACGCGCAGCCGCAGGTATCGTTGTTTTTCATATTAATTCCTCCCGGGTTTCTTCAGACGCAATTTATATTTTAGCAAATAGATTCGATTTAAATTCCCGCTGATTGCCGGAATACATTCTGCGTTTAGAATTAACGGGCAATATAAAGCCATGAATAGGACGCAGTCATGAAAGTTGTATAATTGGCTTGCAAAGGGGGTACATGTCCTGGCTTACTGGAATACCCTGACGCCATTTCGCTGGCGCTTATAAACCTGATAACCAACGCCATTAAGGGGCTGGGCTCAATATCTCGAAGGAATTCATAGAGGCCCATGGCAGCGCCCTGAAGGTGGAAAGCGAAGCCGGCAAGGGCGCCCGCTTTTCATTCTCTCTGCCTTCAGTGGGAAAACATAGCTCACACCAAGCCCCGCTGACCCTTTAAGGAGAAATAAATGAGAACGACAGATTGGCACCTTAAAACCGCGGAAGCGGCGCTTTCGGAGTTGGGTGCCTCGGATAAAGGCCTAAGCCCCGAAGAGGCCGCGCGCCGCCTGGCCGAATACGGCCCCAACGCTTTGCCTGAGAAAGAAGGCGCGGGCCCGCTGAAGATCTTCATGTCGCAGTTCGGCAGCCCGCTGAACTGGATACTGCTGGGCGCGGCGCTGGTAAGCCTGCTGCTCAAAGAAGCCTCAGACGCTGCCGTCATCGCTTTCATAGTGCTGCTTAACGCGGCCATAGGGTTTTACCAGGAGTACAAGGCCGAGAAATCCGTGCAGGCCCTGAAAAAAATGGTGGTGGCTACGGCGCGCGTGCTGCGCGGCGGGACGGAGACGCAGGTGGCGGCCGCCGGGCTGGTGCCGGGCGACGTGATCCTGCTCGCCTCTGGCGATAAGGTGCCGGCGGACGCCCGCTTGCTGCGCGCCGACAACCTTAAGATCGAGGAGGCCATGCTTACCGGGGAGTCATTGCCTTCTGAGAAAGACGCCGCCGCCATAACGGACGCGAAAGCCCAGATAGGCGACCGCCGCAATATGCTCTACATGGGCACCGCCGTAGTTTCCGGCCGCGCCCGCGCCGTAGTGACCGGCACCGGCATGGGGACCGAGATCGGGTCCATAGCCGGTCTGATGCAGGAGACCGATTCTTCTATTACCCCCCTCCAGAAAAAATTCGAGAGTTTCTCCAAAGCCCTCGGCCTGGGCCTGCTGGCGGTAGGCGGGATCATCTTCGCGCTGGGCGTGGCCAAGGGCGAGTCCATGCGGGAGATGTTAATGACCGTCATCGCCGTAGTGGTGGCCGCCATTCCGGAAGGCCTGCCGATAGTGGTGACAATCGCCATGGCCATCGGCGTCACGCGCATGTCGAAAAGAGGGGCCATCATCCGCAAACTGCCAGCGGTGGAGACGCTGGGCAGCACCACGGTGATCTGCTCTGACAAGACCGGCACCTTGACGCGCAACGAGATGACCGTAAGGTCGGTCTACGACGGTAAAGAGCTCTACCAGGTTTCCGGCACCGGCTACGACCCGGAAGGCGAGATCTTCTGCGGCGAGGCGGACTGCTCTCCCGAGCGCCGCGCCCGCCTGGAAAAAGTGCTGCGCGCCGGACTGCTCTGCAATGAATCTTCGCTCTACAGGAAAGAGGCCGCCTGGAAGGTTAACGGCGATCCCACCGAGGCGGCCCTGCTGGTGGCGGCGGCCAAGGGCGGCCTGAAGGCGGACGAGGAAAACCGGCTGCGACCGCAGCTGGCCATCCTGCCCTTCGAATCCGAGCACGGCTACATGGCCACCCTGCACGCCGACCCGGACGGGGCCCTGATGCTGGTAAAGGGCGCGCCGGAGTTCGTGGCCGAGATGTGCGGCATGGACGAAGCCGCCAGGAAGAACGCTATCGCCGCAGCCGAGGACCTGGCCGCCTCGGGCATGCGCGTGCTTATGACCGCGCAGAAAACGCTCCCGGCCGGCGCTGCGCTGAAGCGGGAAGAACTTAAAGGTCTGGAATTCACTGGCCTGCAGGGCATGATAGACCCGGCGCGCCCAGAGGCCCTGGAAGCCATCAGCGGCTGCAGCCGGGCGGGCATCAGGGCGGTAATGATAACCGGCGACCACGCCATCACGGCCCGCGCCATAGGCCGGGAGCTCGGCATAGGCGGCGGCGAGGCCCGCGTGATCACCGGCCGCGAGCTTGCGACGATGAGCGACGAGCAGCTTTACGAGTCGGTGAAAGATGTTTCTATCTACGCCCGGGTAGCACCTGAGCACAAACTGCGTATCGTCTCGCAGCTCATAAAACGCGGCGAAATAGTTGCCGTTACAGGCGACGGCGTTAACGACGCCCCGGCGCTGAAGGCCGCCCATATAGGCGCGGCCATGGGTATTACAGGCACGGATGTCGCCAAGGAAGCGGCGGACATGATAGTCACAGACGACAACTTCGCCAGTGTCTACAACGCCGTGGTTGAGGGCAGGGTGGTGTTCGATAATATCCGCAAGGCGGTATTCTTCCTCATCCCCACCGGCCTGTCCGCAGTGCTGTCGATCTTTGTCACCATGGCCGCCGGCCTGCCGCTGCCCTATACCGCTATCCAACTGCTGTGGATAAACGTGGTGACCAACAGCCTGCAGGACCTGGCGCTGGCCTTCGAGCCGGCCGAGCCATCGGTCTACGCGCGCCCGCCTAACGACCCCAAGGAAGGCATCCTTTCCAGGGTGATGCTGCAGCGCACCCTCATGGTGGGCACCCTGATAGCCCTGGGCGTGCTCGTCAACTTCAATCTGGCCAAGGCGGAGGGCCTTTCAATAGAGGAATGCCGCACGGTGGCTATGACCACCATGGTCTTCTTCCAGTTCTTCCAGTTGTGGAACTCCCGCTCGGAAACCCGGTCCATCTTCCGTATCGACCCGTTTTCTAACCCGTTCCTGGCCTTCAGCATGCTGGGGGCGCTGGTAGCGCAGATACTGGTGATCTACGAGCCCAACATGCAGAGGATCTTCCACACCACGGCGCTCCATGAGGCGCAGTGGATAAGGATAATACTTACCGCCGCTACGGTTATAGTTGTGGTGGAAGCGGATAAACTGCTGCGCGCTTCAGACCGCGCCAAAGCCTGACGCAGCGGCGGCGCGCAATATACGGAGGGAGATGTTATGACTGATAACCTGATGAATATAGCTCGCATCCTGCAAACTATGTTCTTTGCCGAGGGAGACGCTACTCTCGTCAGGCAAAGGGAAGAATTGCGGCGGATGGAGCATACAAAGAAAGTGCTCTCCGGGCTCTCCGGGATCACCAACCAGGACATCCTTCAGAAATTCATAGAGCTTGACGTGAGTCCGGAGGCTGTTACCTCGCTCACCTTGGTCCCTCTTGTGATGGTCGCATGGGCGGACGGCGAGGTTGACGATAAAGAAAGGGAGGCGGTTCTAAACAGCCTGAAGGGATACGGGGTAATAAAGAATAATGTGAATTACACGCTCCTTAAAGAGTGGCTTGAAAAGCGTCCCCCGCACAAGATGCTTGATGCCTGGGCACATTACATTTCAGGGATCTGCGGCTCTCTCAGCGCCGAGGAGCGCGGAGAGCTCAAGGCTAATATTATGGGCCATGCGACGGCAGTGGCCGGAGCATCGGGCGGATTTCTATCTGTTATGAAAATTTCTCCCGAGGAAGAGAGAATACTGGCGAAACTGGAAAAAGCGTTCAATTAGGTGTCCCGCCCCACCGCGCTCAATGAGGCGCAGTGGATGTTTATTGAGGATATGCGGTCTATCTGGCGTCGGACAGGGGCGGCTGCTTGCGTGCTACCACCAGCATCTCAAAATCCTCGGTGGTCAGCGTGTCGTTTCGGGAGTAGGCCCCCAGCCTGGCTCCGAAAATGTCTATGGTCCCGCAGCCCAGAGTTTTCAGCAGCCAGGTTATTTCGCTGGGGACATAATAGCGTTCATTGCATGCCAGTTCCTTCTTGTTCCCGGAGTCATCCTCTATGACCGTCGTATTATTATCGCGGAAGGTCATCAAATCGAAGGTATTGTTCCTGTAGGAAGCGTTGCCCTCCCCGGCAGCCTGGGCGCAGAACTTCTCCACCGAATGGTGCAGCGGAAAAAGGCCGTTAAGCGTGGTGAAGATCAACTTCCCGCCGGGCTTGAGCGCCCTGACAGCGCCCTTTAGGATCTCGAAATTCATCTCGTCGGTTTCCATAAGTGGGAACCCGCCCTCGCAGAGCATTATGGCCAGGCCGAATTCCGCTTCGAACGGCAGGGACCGCGCGTCATGTCTGCGGAAATCTATCATTGCCCCCGCCTCTCTGGCTTTCTCCCTTGCTCTCTCAAGTTGTGACTCCGACAGGTCAACGCCGATTACCTTATACCCTCTTTTCGTCAGCTCTATGGCATGGCGGCCGGTACCGCAGCCGATATCCAGGATCCTTAAGGACTTGTCGCGTCCACACTCCTCTTCAATAAAATCACACTCGCCCGCTGTCCCCTGCGTAAAGCATTCCGAGTCGTATTTGCGTGCGTAGTTCTCGAACAGGGATTCGTACCATTGTTTCATGTTATTTCCCTTTAACCGGCACGCTGCGCCGGTTATATCTTTTTCAGGATTCGCTCAGGGGCTTGAAAGAAGTCTTCCAGGCCTATGGCTGAGATTCCTGTGTCCGTACGGGTATTTTCTATGATAAGTCCTGTAGCTTCCTTATTGTGAGCCAGGAAGGCCGTTAAGCCGTCCGGTGGTTTGCCGGCCCTGCCGGACTTAACTTCGATGGCCAGCAGTCTTTTTCCCAGCTTGAAGATATAATCCACTTCGAGGTGCCGCTCGCGCCAGTAGAACAATTCTCCGCCATTTTGTTCCGCCAACGGGATAAGAGCCGCGCCCACTGCGTTCTCTACGAGCCGGCCTTTCCATGCGGGGTTGTGTAATTCCTCCCCTCCGGAAGGAAACGTCATGGCGTTAGCCAGGCTGTTATCGCGCAGGATTAGTTTGGGGATGGAGTTGCGCAATCTGATCTTGTTGCCGCTCCAGCGCTGTAGAGTGGCTAACACGTAGGCGGCTGACAATAAGTGCAGGTAATGAGCGATGGTGGTAGTGTTCCCGGCTTCTGAAAGCTGGCCCATCATTTTTTGATAGCTCAATATCTGCGCCGGGTGCGCGCAGGCTACGCCCAGCACTTGACGCAACAGGGCAGGCTTTTGCACAGGAGACATGAGCAGAACGTCTTTCCCTACCACCGTCTCAATTATCGAGTCGCGGACGAACCTGCCCCAGCGGGCGTAATTTTTATTCATCGGAATCGCGCCCGGGTAGCCGCCGAAGAGTAGATAGTCTTCCAGTTTGAGCCCGAAGCACTCCAGGCATTCCGAATACGACCAATGCGGTATTCTGTGCAGTTCGAAACGCCCCGTGAGGCTTTCTGTAAGGCCGCGCTGTACCAGTAACGCCGAAGAGCCGAGTATAAGAACTTTTATATTGGTTTTATGCCGCTTGTCCTCGTCGACCAGCGCTTTCACCTTTTCGCTCCAGCCGGTTATTTTCTGGACCTCGTCCAGGATGAGGAGGACGCAGTTCTTCCCGGTAGCAAGTGCCCTGGCCTTGTTCCAGTATTCTTCTATCCATGCAGTTGAGGGAATAGCCGGTTTATCGGCGGCTTCGTATATTGAGGGGCCGTGCCAATTCTCCTTCAGGTGAAGAGCGAGGGTTGTTTTACCAACCTGCCTGGGGCCGGAAATGACCTGTATCGGGATGGTGCCGTCCTGAAGAGTGCTGTATACGCTGTTATAGTAGGTCTTGCGTACAAATTCTTTAGCCATAATAGGATTTTACCAATGAGGGAATGGCTTGTCAACAAATTACTCAATTGATTGAGTAAATTGTAAAACAGCGGGGTAAAGCGACTATGGCCAGAGGCTGCGGCAAGCGGCTACTGGCCCTGGTCTCTCGATATATTCTTTGCGGTTTTCCCTGTCCCACGGCGGCTGCATAACAGTAATAGAAAAGCCCGCCAGGGCGAGCGAAGAGCGGGTGGAGCGAAGCGACACATGGAGCCGTGCGGGGCCGCGCATCGTGGCCACGCCCGCGACGACATCTCGCGGGTAAGATCAGGCGTACAAGGTTTTGAGGAACTTATAGAGGGTACGACGGAAGCGTATCCACAGGTCAGTCGAACGTAATGATGTGGAGTTTCTTCATGGGGGATGGTTTACCGCTCCTCCGGTTGTGGACCTGTCTGGATGACGTCCCTGGTAGGGGTCAGGTAGAATAGCGTCAGCAGCGCGCTTACCGTCAAAGGCTGCCAGTTGTCACGGAACAGGGCCCAGGTCAGCAGGCTTATGAACGGCATGAGCACCACCATCAGGTGCGTGGCTACAACGCGCCCGTGCATGGGCCTGAGTAGCGTCTGCCACGGCGGCTTGGCCAGCGCCTGTCCCGCTCCCGCCAGGATCAGGCCCGCCGCAATCGGCCAGTAGCGCTGCGCGAGGTAGATAACCGGCGAGTAAAAATCCGAATTAATAAAGCCGTTGCGACCGAACCAGACGTGCGGCTCCATCTCGGCGAAGACAGAGAGGAAAAGGCCGTAGAAACCGAACAGCCATGAGTAGAGGTTGAAAACAAGGTAGCCGGCGCCCAGTGTAAGCGGCACGACGGACGCGCGCAGCGCACCCGTCCGGAGTCTGCCCAGGAAAGGCAGGGTTTGTTTCAATTCTCCGGCCGCGGCTCCGGTGTCTAGCAGGATGCGCCCGCAGGATAGCGCGGTAAGGAACCAGGAGAACAGCAGGCCGCCTACCCAGAAGCTCCAGCAGAACTCCCTCACCGTCCAGTTCTCGTGAAAAGCAAAGAAAATGCCAAGGAGCAACCCGGCCAGGTTTAACGGTTCAAGCCGCGAGTGCGGTGGTATTTGCAATTTCTGTATAACTATATATTCTCCAGGATCCGTTCCGGTGCCAGGTTTTTTTAGGGGACGTAGATTACTTAATGACTATTTATCAACATCGTCTAACGAATCGCACATATTAATCACATAGTAAACAGCGTCCCCTTAGAATTCCCAGGTAAATCCGGCCAGCAGGTAATGCAGCCAGGCGAAAGTGTAGACCTCTCCGGCCCCGGAGCCGCCCTCCAGGAAACGGTAGCCGGTTCGCAGGCGCAGGCCGGGCCGCAGTTCGCGGCTGACCGCCAGCATAACATCCTCGGCCCTGCCCTGCGCGGCGCCCAGGGCTTCTATGTCTATTTGCGCCAGATAACCTGGGCTGAAGGCGTAATCTGCCGAAAAAGCCGCGAGCGGCACAAAGCCCGTATTCCTGGATTCGCTGCTGGTGACGGAGTTTCTAAGCGTTATGCCGGCGTGCCGCAGCTTCAGCGCGCCACCCCAGCGCAGCCTCAGCAGCTCGCTCCGGTGGAACTCGTAGAGATACTTCACCCGGTAGGAATTAAAGCGGTAAACGGCCTCAGTGGGCAGGCCGGCGGTGAATACCTCGCCGTTAAAGGTCACGGTCCTGCCAAAGGTGCCCTTGGAGCGCAGCGTAAGCGGGGCGGCCAGAAAGGACCAGTCGCTCCTGCCGTATTTCTTGCCGACGCGTAAGCGCAGGTAGGGTTCCGCACCCGAACGGAGGTCATCCGTCAGGGAGAAGCGGCTTCCGCCGCTTAGCGGGATTCTAACCGTATTGTGCCCGGCCCAGACCGAACCGGTTTCAGCGTCGGCGTAGTATTGCGCCATGGCAAAGCAGGGTAAAAACAGCAGCCCGGCGCAGATTGAAAATACGGTTTTTAAAAATCGCATAACTTAAAGGACCGTGGCTACCAGACCGTGGGTTTCAGAAGGCCGCGGGCGAGGGCGGCTTTATTATCTGCGGCGATCTTCAGGGCTATTTGCGCGCAGGCGAGGGCGTCGGATTCGGCTTTGTGGTGATCTAAAGCGATCTCCATACGGCTGCAGATCGTGTTGAGCTTGTGATTAGGAGAATTTGGGAAGGCCGCTTTGGCTACGCGGCAGGTGCAGATAAACTCAGGTTGCGGAAACTTGATCCTGAACAGCCGCAGACAGGCATTGAGGACAGAGCGGTCGAATGGCGCGTTGTGCGCCAGCAGGCTCCGCCCGTGGATGCGCTGTTCTATCTCGGGCCATATCGTGCCGAAATCTTTCGCGTCCTTCACATCCTCTTCCGATATACCGTGTATGTCGGTGAAATCCGGCAGGAACCAGAACGGTTCCGGCTTTATCAGCGCGGTGAAGGTTTCAACAATCTTCTGGTCCTGAACAATCGCCAGACCGATGGCGCAGGCGCTCGTGCGCGAGTAATTGGCGGTTTCAAAATCTATCGCGACAAAGCCGGCGGATAAATCATGAGCGCGCCCGGCGGCGTGTGTTTTTCGGATGGAATTACGTTTTCGCGCCGCCCGCTTTTCCTTGTCCTGCATTTTCATTGACCGGGATCCCTTGGTTTACAGGGAACGCATCAGTGTATGCCGTGCATCCACTTTTTCAGCTTTGGCGTTATAAGGAGCAGCAGCAGGGCCGCGCCGACAGCCGTGCCTGTGGGGATCATGTAGAACACGGTGTGATTAATCGCGTCATAATTGCCTGCGAAGAACCCGCCGACGAAGTTGGCCGCGAAGCTGGACAAAAGCCATACTCCCATCATCAGCGAGCCGAACTGCACCGGCGCCAGTTTGGTCACAAGAGAAAGCCCTACCGGAGACAGGCACAGCTCTCCCAGGGTATGGAAGAAGTACGCGCCGATCAGCCACAGGACGCTCACTGGCCCCGACTGCTGGTACATGGACGCGGCCGCTATCATCACAACGAAGCCGACGGCCAGCAAGCCAAGGCCAGCCACGAACTTAATCGGGCTTGAAGGCTCACGGCCTGTTTCGCCCAGCCGCACCCATAACTTAGAGAAGAACGGCGCCAGTATGAAGATAAGCAACGGGTTTATGGACTGGAAATAGCTGGCAGGCATTTCCCAGCTCCAGCCGAACAGGCGTATGACCCTGTCGGTCTCGCGATCAGCGAACAGGGTAAGCGAACTGCCCGCCTGCTCGAAAGCCGACCAGAAAAAGATGGTGAAGAATACCATTATGAAAATAACAGCCACACGCTGTTTCTCCACCTGTGTCAGCGTGGACTTTTTCGCGCCGGCGTAGGAATAGACCATCCCGCCCAGGACCGCCAGGACGAGCAGCCCGTAGGCGTATCTGGGGATCATCCCTTTTATATCGTAGCCGCTGAATTGGAAGGCGCTGGCTATCAGGAAGACCAGTACTACGGAAAGCAACACTACCGGGACGTAAAGTTTGCCTCCGGGAGACGCGGGCTTCAGCCCTTTGGTGCCCAGCATGGCATGCTGCCCCCACAAGTACATTACGAGGCCCAGCACCATGCCCACGCCGGAGGCGCCGAAGCCGTAGCCCCAGCCCACTTTTTCGCCCAGGGTGCCGCACACCAGCGGCGAGAAGAAGGCGCCCAGATTTATGCCCATGTAGAAAATGGTAAAGCCGGCGTCGCGGCGCGGGTCGTTCTCTTCGTACAGCTGGCCGACCACGGTAGAGATATTGGGTTTGAAGAAGCCGTTGCCCATGATGAGCAGTATGAGGGCGCCGAAAAAGAACGGCAGTGAGGGGAAGATCATGGCGAATTGCCCCAGCGCCATGAGGACCGCGCCGATTACTATCGATTTCCGCTGGCCCAGGTATCTGTCCGCTATATAGCCGCCGATAAGCGGCGTCAGGTAGACCATGCCGGTATACCAGCCGTAAATCTGTCCCGACTTTTCAGTAGAGAACTGGAGGTATTTGACCATGTACAGCACCAGCAGCGCCCTCATGCCATAGTAGGAGAAGCGCTCCCACATCTCTACGAAAAACAGCAGGAAAAGGCCCTTCGGTTGGTTCTTGTGCATGGTCAGTCGGCTCCTTTTATATCGGTATTAAGAAGATTCTAGCATTATCGGATATTCTAAATAACAGCCCAACGTCAAAAAAACACTCCGGTGGGTTCCAGGGCTTTTGCATGAGTTCGGTCAGCCCGGTTTCCCCTTGCGCTTTATTATGTTCTTTATGTCCTTGCTCAGGGTCTTTCCGGCCGCCTTCCTTTTCAGGCGCTCGGCCAGATCAGTTTTTGACTTCAGGAAGGCGGTTTCGGTGTGGAGTTTCAGATAGTTGTCGTACGACGACCGGGTCAGGGCGCCGCTTTCAAGCGCTTCCAGTACCGCGCAGCCCGGCTCGGAGACATGGGCGCAGTCGCTGAAACGGCAGCCGGGGGCCAGGGCGCTTATCTCCTCAAATGTTTCGTCCACGGTACCCGTGCCGGCCCAGAGCTCAAGGCCGCGCATTCCGGGAGAGTCTATCAGCAGCGCGCCGCTGTCAGGCAGGAGAAACAGCTTTCTTCCGGTGGTGGTGTGGCGGCCCTTGGAATCTTCCACGCGTACCGCGGCGGTGCGCTGGAGGTCCGAGCCCATCAGGTTGTTGATGATGGTGGACTTGCCTGCGCCTGAGGAACCGGTGAGGACGATGGAGCGCCCGGCCGTTATATGAGCCCAGCGCTTCATAGCCTGTACGGCTGATGGAGTCCAGCAGCAGCACCGGCGCGTTGTGGCCGAGCGAGCGTATCTCCTCGGCTTTTTGCCCGGCCTGGGGGTCCAGATCTGTTTTGTTCAGGATCACGACCGCTTCGGCCCCGCCTGCGATAGCGGCGGCGAGATAGCGCTCAAGACGCTTCGGATTGTAATCCCCGTCCAGCCCCTGGACGATGAAGACGGTGTCTATGTTAGCGGCGAGTATCTGTTCCACCCCTTCCGGTGAAAGACGGGAGAGCTTTGTTCTGCGCGGCATGAGGGCCTGTATGGTCTGGCGCCTGGCGCCGGGAGAGAAGCTGAGGGCGGCCCAGTCGCCGACGGCGGGGAAGCCTGCTTTTGAGTCGGCAGCGCGCCGGAAGACGCCGGAAACTTCCGCGGGATACGGGCCCTTAGCGGTTACTACTTCGTAGGCTGCGCGGTGTTCGGCGGTAACGCGGGCGGGTATGAGGCCCCGGGCGGCGAACAGGCTGAAGGCCTGTTCCAGCTCCGCAGTCCAGCCTAGCTGCTCCAGCGTGGGTACCGGTTGAGACATTAAGTTTTGCCGGCTTCGGTGTATTTGATTATTTCGTTCATCATGCGGACGGCTTCGACAGGATACTGGCCGGCGGCTGTTTCGCCGGAGAGCATTACAAAGTCGCTGCCGTCCAGGATGGCGTTGGCGACGTCGGACACTTCGGCCCGGGTCGGCGACTTATGCCCGGTCATGGACTCAAGCATCTGGGTGGCCGTAATAACCGGCTTTCGGCGGTTGTTGCATTTCATGATTATGCGCTTCTGGAACATCGGAATCTGCCATATGGGGAAGTTGACGCCCATGTCTCCCCTGGCTATCATGACGGCGTCCGAAGCCTCAATTATCTCATCTATGTTTCCCAGAGCTTCCCGCGCCTCTATCTTGGAAACGACCTTCGCCCGGCTGCCGGAGGCCCTGACGGCTTTTATGACCGCTAGGACATCGGCCCTGGAGCGCACAAAGGACTGCGCTATGTAGTCGAACTTATGCTCTATGGCGAACTCCAGATCCGATTTGTCATCCTGATTCAGCACCGGGAAGTCCAGTAAGGCCAGCGGTATATTTACGCCTTTGCGCGACTTCAGGAGAGCCGGAACGCGAACTGAGCAGCGGAGAGCGTCCCTGGCGACGCCGGTAACTTCCAGGCAGATATTGCCGTCGTCGATATATACGAAAAAACCTTTTTTGATGCGGGACATTTCCCCCCGGTAGTCGAACGGGATGCGGCCTTCCGACCCGGCCCCGCCTCTGACCAGCAGGACGGTCTGGTTTTTTGCCAGCTGCAGCGGCGCTTTAAGTTCGCCTATCCGTATGCGGTTGCCTTTCAGATCCGCCAGCAGCTTTACGCTCCTGCGGCGCGCTTTATTGATGGCTCTGAGCAGTTTTACGCGCGCCAGGGTTTCAGATCTGGTCCCGTGCGAGAAATTGAAGCGCGCCACATCCAGCCCCGCGGAGAACATCCCGCGCAGCACGGACGCTGAAGAGCTGGCCGGGCCAAGCGTCGCGATTATTTTCGTCTTTGGCATTAACAGGATTCTATCAAATTAGGGCGGCGCTAAAAAAAACCGCCCACGGGGGCAAGCCCCGAAAAGCGGTTTAAAACTGCCTGCGAACTGTTTCCGGGCCGTATGAGACGCATTGCGCCTGCGGCACAGCCCAAAAAAACTAGCTGACTCTACAGCGGCGTCTCTTGGAGATGAGCTGCCCGCCGTTGGTCATGCGCGTCCGGGCCAGCAGCTGGTGCATGCCGGGAGTGAAACCGGACCAGTCGTACCACCAGTAGCCCACGGAATGCCTGCAGGCCTGCCACGGGCCGTCGTCTATGGAAATATCAACGGCGGCGCTCGCGTCGCCAACGCTGATCCGTACGGCGTAATGCCTTGAGGTGATATTCTCCAGGTTCTTCGGGTGGTCCACTACCACGTACTCGTTTGCCGTGTCCGGCTTGGTTTTCGCGGCCGTTTTTTTAGCTGGTGACTTGATCATGTCGCTTTCCTCCGCTTGCTTGTGCTTTTTGAGCTGAATCCCCGTCTTGCAGTTGAGGGGGATCCCTTTTTCTTCCCCGCCGGGCGGGTCAGTTTTAGAGATCCTTTCGTTAAGGTTTCTGAGGGACTTGTCGGAAGGGCTATTCAGATGAAATCTAAGGACCCTGCTGTCCTTGGATTCCAAAGCCTCAAAATCCCCCATGGCCTGCGCCATTTCCAATTGCCCGAAAGTATACTTTTCCCCTGCTATATTTATATCTTTTTTGGCCTGGTTCGTCAATATAATGAAGCAGGCGTTCCCTGGGCCGCCCTTGTGCAGCTGCCCGGAGGAATGCAGATAGCGCGGGCCGTAGGAGAGGGTTGTAGCCGCGCCTGAGAGCGCGTGGACGCTATCACGCAGCTTTTTAAGCTCGCGCTGTATTTCCGGGGAGTTGGGCAGGTAGGCCAGAATCGCGATATAGTCCCTGTCCGGCAGCCCGGAGAGGAGCTGCCGGAAGCTTCCGGCTTCGCCGCCGTCCAGCTCACGGCGCAGCGCATTGGAGGCGAAAACGGAAAACTGCCTGGATTCAAACTGCGGTTCCTGCGGCCCGGCCAGTTTTCCGGCGGTCATGGCCGTCAGAGTTTTGAGCGTAAGATCCTTGGCTTCCTTGACATTTGGCTGGTCGAAAGGGTCTATCTCCATAAGCGCTCCGGCGGCGGCCGTGGCAACTTCCCAGCGGAAAAATTCCCCGCCGAGGTCGTACTCGTCTTTTATGAACATTGTAAGGACGGGCTGGCCGTCAGTTTTCAGCTTGCCAAGTTTAGCTGCGAGAGCCGGCTCCAGGGAGGCCCCCAGCTGGGTGTGCGCGTAAAAGCGGTCCTCCCGGCAGCCTCCGGGCAGGGCAAACTCCTCCATAACGACCGGGACCACGCCTTTGCCTTCCTTGCCGGTGCTTTCGGCCACGAGCTGCTCCACCCAGAGCCCGAAGGTTTTCAGCTTCCTCGGCATGATCAGCGTAAGCTTATTCCGTCCTTTAAGGGCGAGGTCGCCCATCAGGGCGCCCAGCAGGACGCCGGGATTGGCGCTGAGGTCGGGGTCCTTGCACATATTGGCCGTATCTATGGCGCGCTCCAGCAGCTTCTTAATGTCGGCGCCGCAGAGAGCGGCAGGCACAAGGCCGAAATAGGAGAGGGCCGAGAACCTGCCGCCGATATCAGAGAAGTTAAGAAAAATCTTCCGGAATCTTTTGCTTTTCGCTAGTTTGGCCAGACCGGTTCCGGGATCTGTGATCGCGGCGAAGTTGTTGCCCGGTTTTTTTACTCCCGCATTCTTAAGCAGCCCCCAGAAATATTTGAACTGGCTGGACGGCTCTATGGTTCCCCCCGACTTGCTGGCGAAGAGGAAAAGAGTTTTCTTAATGTTCAGCCCGCTCTTAACGGACAGTATCCAGTCCGGGTCCGTGGTGTCAAGCACATGCAGCGTGGGATTTTGAGGGCGCTGAAACACGGTCCTCATAACCTCCGGAGCCAGGCTTGATCCACCCATGCCGAGCAGGACCACGCTGGTAAATCCTTCCGCCATGATCTCGTCGCGGAAGCGGCCTATCTCCTTGACCCGCGAGAGCATCTTATACGGGGCGTCCAGCCAGCCGAGGGAGTTGTTTATGATCTTTACGTGCTCGGGCGCCGTCTTCCAGAGGGAGGCGTCTTTATTCCAGAGGCGCTTGACGAACTCCGTTTCTTTAAGCTTCCGCAGCGCCTGAGCGTGATCCGTATGGGGCAGTTCGAAAAGCGGGCTGTCCCCCTTTTTCCACCGGTGCTGGCCGTTTTTCGCGAGTTCCCGCACTTTTTCCTCCAGGTGGCTGATGATGGAGTCATAGGCGCGGGCGAACAGCTCCACGCCTTCTTTTTCCAGAGAGTCCAGGATGCAGCGGAAATCCACCCCGGAGTGCTCAAGCTGCGGAAAGAAAGCCTCGGCCAGGGTCAGCCGGGTCAGGAGCGGGGCCTTTTCCGGGATGCCGCGCTCTAAGAAAGCTTTCAGGGCCGGCTCGGGCAGGGTGTTGACCGAATCCGGCAGCAGCAGGGCGTCGGCGTAGAGCGTGTCTTTATAGTCAGGGTTCTTCACGCCGGTTGAGGCCCAGAGGATGCGCTGTTTCTTTGCGCCTTTAGCGCTCAGCGCCATGAATTCTGCGCTTGAAAAGATCAGCGAGTATTTTTTGTAGGCGACGAGGGAATTGGCTACGGCCGTGCGGCCTTTCGCGGCGGCCGCGAAGCCGCGGATCTCGTTTATGTCCAGAGCGTCCTCAGCCTGGATCAGGGTTTCAAGTTCGTCGTCCGTCCTGGTGTCTATGCGGCTTACGAAGAAGCTTGCCACGGAGGCCACTGACTCCACCGGCAGGCCGCCGGCGGGCCGACAGGAGAGGGCGGCTATATACGCTTTCACCACTTCCTCGTACCTGTCTGGCGAAAAGATCAGCGTGAAATTTACGTTTACCCCTTTTTTAAGCAGCTCGTTCCCTGCCAGCACCCCGGCGCGGGTGGCTGGAATCTTTATCATCACGTTCCTGCGGCCGATCTTGTCAAAGAGACGGCTCCCTTCCTTTACGGTCTTCTCCGTATCTCCGGCGAGCGAGGGTTTAACTTCCACGCTGACGAAGCCGTCGGCCCCGGAAGTTTCAGCGTATATCCCGCTGAACAGATCCGCGGCCCGCTGTATATCCTCTACCTCAAGCGTTTCGAATATGACCTCCGCCTGGACGCCCTGCTCCGCCATAAGCCCGATCGGTTCAGTGTAATACCGGGATTTTAGTATCGCCGCCTCGAAAATAGAGGGGTTGGAGGTGACTCCGGTTATGCCGAGGTCCTTTATCATCCCGGCCAGGGACCCGTCCAGAAGCATGTCCCTGCTGAGGCTGTCCAGCCAGAGGCTCTGGCCCGCGCTTTTTACTTCTTTCAATATGTCCATGATTTTTTCCAGATCTCCCTGTTCCCGGCGGGCAGTTTGCCGTGATTACTGCTCAAAAGACCGTATTTTGTCCAGGCGTCTGACAAAGCGGACTTCGTTGGAAAATTTAGCGCCGGCGAACGCCTCCGCTATTTCCAGCGCCAGCGCTGAGCCGATAACGCGGGCGCCGAGGCACAGGATATTCATGTCGTCGTGCTCAACGCCCTGGTGGGCGGAGTAGGTGTCGTGGCAGATGGCGGCCCGAATGCCTTTGAATTTGTTCGCCGCGATGCAGGCGCCCACGCCGCTGCCGCAGATCACTATGCCCTTGTTGGCTTTACCCTTGGCGACGGCCTCGGCGGCCTTGGCGGCGAAATCGGGATAGTCCACCGGCGTTTCGGCTGAAGCGGTTCCAAGGTCCTCGACTTTATATCCCAGTTCTATAAGGCGCTGGGCAAGGATCTTCTTTAAGTTAAACCCCGCGTGGTCGCTGGCAATGGCAATTTTCACATTATCCTCCACAGCCTGTCGCACCCCGCGCTTAATGCGCGGGGCGGATTACCGCCGGGCATTATAAGGTGGTGCCCGGTGCTCCCCAAGGGGGGCGCTGCCCCCCGTTCAATCGGCGCTCGCTCCCTGCGCTTCGCTTGGTCGCGTCGCTGAACCCCCCGAAGCGGAAATTTCTTCAACACTAATGAAACCGAGTATCGATTCTATCATTTTGGCTGCGGAGCCTGATGTCTTTGGCCTGGGCGCACGCGTCTCAGATCTTTTCGGCGGCGGTTTTTTTGACCCAGCCTTTTATGCCTTCGCGGGGGATGCCTACTTCGTAGTAGAGGTCGTCCGTGTCGTCAAGAACTTTGACCAGTCTGGCTTCCGGCAGGGCCGCGTACGTCTTGAAATTATCTCCGGGACCGCTCATGAGCGGGGTGGAGCCCTCCGCGATTATAACCGCCGCGCCGCTGAACGGGCCTGAAGAGCGCGCGCCGAGCCAGAGCAGGGAAATTATAAGCAGGAGGCCGGCTGCGGCCGTAAAACCGCGCAGCTTTTCCCGCAGGTCCTGCCTAAGGAAAGAAAGCGAGAGCAGCAGGCAGGCAAGCCACCAGAAAGCCGCGGAAGCGGCCGCCAGCTCGCTGTCGGAAAAAAAATAGTAAACATAATGCAGGGCTTTCGGCACGCCGTCGGGTACGAAAGCCTGCCCGGTGTGCTTCATTGCGAAGTCCAGATTGGCCCGGATATCCGTGTCGCGCGGGGACAGGCGGAAAGCTTTGCCGTAGTTCAGCAGCGCCGGCCCGGGGGAGTTCAGGCGGAAATAGGCGTTGCCGGCGTTGTAGAAGGCGTAAGGATTGTGCGGTTCCTTAGCGGCTATCTCTTTGTAACCTTCCAGGGCGGCCTGATAGCTGCCGTTCTTGTACAGGTCGTTGTATTCAGCCAGAACGCTCCGGTCATAGGCTCCGGCGCGGCCGGAGAAAAAAAGCGCGAACAGGGCTAGCAGCAGCGGTTTCATCGTTTTCGCTCCGAGAATTCCTTTTCCAGCACGGGCAGCAGGGCAGAATATTTATCAAGCATCTCCCCGGCCTCTTCATGCCCGATCCCTGCGGGAGAAAAATGCAGCGCCTCCAGTTTTTCCCATAGATCTTTTATCTCTCCCATGGCGTATTCGCCGGCGCCTGGGAATCTTTCGTGCAGCAGGACCAGCGTACGCCTGATAGTGAGCCCGCTGACCTTGTGGCCTGACTTATCGCTAAGGTAAGCGAGCAGCGAATCGTAAAGCATGGACGCCGCTTCCCCGGGCTGTCCGCCGTTCAGCCGGGCCCTTGCGGCGGAGATATCGGAGCGGGCCTCCCCGTGAGCTTTGCGGGAACGGAAAAGCAGCGGGTTCCTGTCGCGAAAATCGCTAAAGCGCGCCCGCAACAGGCTGAGCAGCAGAACGCCGGCAGGCAGAAGATTCAGCCAGAGCGGCAGGGCTGCGGCGCGCTGCGCGAAAGCGGAGAAGCGGCCGGCCCCGGCTTTGTCGGTCACATAGCGGATATCGGAGGAGAGCGGGGTTATGCCCGCGGTCTGTCCCTCGCGTGCGAAAGAAAATGTTTTCCCTCCGCCGTCGCCCTTTTCCACAGTCAGCCCCAACGGACCGGCGTACAGCTCCCTGTAAGCCTTCGCTGAGGTGTCGAAAAAAGAGAATCGTATCCTGGGGATAGTCAGTCTGCCGGCGGTTTTGGGTATCAGAATAGTGGTGAAGATCTTTTTGCCGCCGATTATGTCGCCGCTCTTGGAAATATCCAGCGAGCTCATGGTATCGTAAACTTTGAAATCCGGCATGTCGGGGAGCTTAGGGGCGGTGAGCGTTTTCAGATTGCCCTGGCCGGCTACAGTTACGGAAAGGTTGACGGCTTCTCCGGCCTTTACCTCTCCGGAACTCAGACCGGCCGCCAGCGTGAAGTTGCCGACCGCGCCGTTAAACGATTCAGGCTCCCCTTCCGGGAACGGAAGTATTTTGACGGGAACCGCGGGGCTCACTATCCTGCGGGTTTCCCCCTGCCCGGCGCTCATGGAAAAGAACTGCTGGAAAAAGTTGGGATCAAAGGGGTCTACCCCGTTCTCGTTGTAGATCTGCGCCATTACGGAGGCGGGGTTGACCGCGGCCGGGCCCGCCTCTATGCCGAAGAGCGCCACTCTGATTTCATTGTAGTTATAGCGCGTCCCCCTGATGTCAGTCTCTCCGTTCCTGACCGGCGGCAGGTCTTCGGCTATGAGGTTCTTGAACTGCGGCGGTACGTACTGCGGGTTCGAGGTCAGCGGCACCGAGGTGTAAAATCTGATGACAAGATTTATCTGCTCGTTGGGATAGGCCGCCCGCTTGTCCGTTTCGGCCGTCATGAAAAGCCGGTTTTCCCGGTTTGCGGCGGCGCCGCCGGAGGCGGCCTGGGCTCCGCGCGGGCCCGCGGATTGCGCAGCCGGGGCAGCCGCGGCAGATTTGACCACCGTTATCTCAATCCCGGCGGTGGAGCGCTTCTCCCCTCCGTCCGTTACGGAGATAGGCGGGATCTTCAGCCTGCCGATAAATCTGGGAGACAGGATATAAGTGAAGGTTACCGTGGTGGAGATCCTGCCGTTGACGAAAGAGATGTTCTGGCTGCGGCCGGAGGAGTATAAATTAAAATTATCCATCGGTGGCAGTTCCGGTTCCGGAACGGATGCGGAGTCGCCGCCTACGGTGACGGTCAGGTAAAGGCTGTCGGTGACCTCCATGCTCGACTTGTCAGTCGCGGCCGAGATGGATAAGGCGGCGGACAGCGGCCGGGCGTCAAAGGCGAATAGCGCAAAGGCGCAGAGGCACAGAGGCGCAATACGCGCGCGGGCGCTTTTCCGCATTCCCCCCCTTGGTCCTTTATCCTTCATCCTTTATCCTTCTGAAAACCGCAGGCGGTTTTCAGTTCACCAGTCTTTCCCTGAAAATTTTTCTTTTGCCCTGGGCTTATTGCTGAATCGTGCGTTCATCAGCTCACGGCTGCCGGAGGCTTTTTCCTTATCTTTCATAAGCTCCAGCAGCTTGTCCGCCTGCTGCTGAGCCGCTTCTTTTTTCTTCTGCTCTTCCTTCTTTTTGGCTTCTTCCTTGTCCTGCTTGTCCTTGTTTTCTCCGCCGCCGCCTTTGTTTTCCTGTTTCTTGTCCTGCTTTTTCTCGTCCTGCTTTTTCTGGTCCGGATTTTTGCACTGGTTCTGGGCCTTTTTCTGCGCGATAAGCGCTTTCTGCAGATTATACCCGGCGTCCCTGTCTCCGGGCGCCGCGATCAGGGCCTCGCGGTACTTCGTGATGGCTTTAGGAAAGTCGGAGAGCTTGAAATAGGCGTTGCCTGCGTTATAGGCGGCCGCGCTTTTGATCCCCGGGGTTTTCGCGGCTTCTTCGTTATCCTCGGCTGCCTTAGCGTAATCCTCCATGCGGTAAAAAGCCGCGCCCCTGTTGAATAGTATCCTGGCGTTTTTGGGAGCCTTAGCCAGCGCCTTTGAATAATAATCATAGGCCTTCGGAAAATCCTTCTTACCGTACGCGCCGTTGCCCCGGCGGGCCAGGCTTTCGGGGGACGCGGCGACGGCAGCGCCGGTAACCAGGTGAGACAGCGCCAGAAAGGACAGAACCAGCGCGGCCGGGGATTTCCTGAAACGTTTCAGCAGCGCAGCGGGCAAGGACGGGGAGGTGAAGCCTTTTTCCATAAACATCAATTCTACCAAAAGCAGGAGGAAAGCGATAAGCAGAGGGATGGCGTAGCGGTTCTTGTAGACGGATCTTCCGAATCCTTTGGTTTTGGACTGGGAAAGTCTGCCCACCGTGGCTCGTATTTCTCCGGCTGTGGCTTCAGGGTCGCCTCCGTAGCGGATATATTCCGCGCCGGTCTTTTGCGCTATCTTAAGCAGTACGCTTTCATCAAGGCGCGTCACGACCGTTTTGCCGGACCTGTCTTTCTTATAACCGGTGAAGCCGCCGTCCTGGCCCGCCTCCGGAATAAGCTCTCCCTCGGGTCTGCCGATGCCTACGGAGAAGATCTTAAGCCCTCCGGCCGCCGCCGAGTCCAGCGCGCCGTCAACCCCGCCTTCCAGATCCTCTCCGTCGGTGATCAGCACCAGCACCTTCTGACCGGCATTACTGCCGAGCATGCTGCCGGCCAGCGTTATTGCGGAGGCGATATCGGTGCCGGGAACCGGAAGAATGCCGGGAGCCAGATAGGAAAGAAAATATTTGACGGCGTCCGAGTCCGTAGTCATGGGGCATTGGATATAGGCGTCGCCGCTGAAAGCGATTATCCCCATCCTGTAGTCCTGGAACTTATCCGCCAGCGCGTTAAGCATGAGCTTGGCGTTTTCTATGCGTGAGGGCTTGAGATCTTTGGCGCCCATGGACAAGGAGGTGTCGACGGCCACAACCAGGCTGCCGTTCATTTCCGTTACCGGAGCCATATCCATGCCCCACTGCGGGCCTCCGGCCGCCGCGATCAGAAAAGCGAGCGCCGTCAGGTAGAGCAGGTCGCGGGTCCGTTTCCTGGCCAGGGCTTTTTCTCCGGTAAGCAGGGCGAGCTGCCGGGCGGCTATGAGCGCGGCGGCGGCGCGGGACGAGGCTGCGCGCGCCTTGAAATTAAAGAATATCAGCGCGGCGAAGCCCGCCGAGAGCCAGATCAGCTGCAGAGGATGCTTAAAGAGTTCCATATTCAGCTCACGGAATAGTTCTTAAATAAGTCTTTTCCAGCAGAAAAACCAGCGCCGCAAGCGCCAGGGCCGGGAGCAGGAAAAGCAGATACATGTCGGTGCGGCTGACCGAGGCTTTAGTCTCGAACTTGGTCTTTTCAAGCTCGTCTATTTTCGCGTATATCTTCTGCAGCTCCAGGAAGTTCCCGGCCCTGTAGAATTCTCCGCCGGTTCTGCCCGCGGTTTCCATGAGCGTCGCTTCGTCCAGATCGTCGTTGATCATGAGGTATGGCTGCGCCGGGTTGCCGGTCGGTACCCGGGCCGGGCCCTTGGTGGCGGTGCCGATGGCGTAGATCTTTATATCGTAGGCCGCGGCGGTTTTTGCCGCAATGACGGGGTCCGTGATCATGCCTACGTTTGAGCGGCCGTCCGTGAGCAAAATAATGATCTTGCTTTTGGCCTTGCTGTTCTTCAGGTGGTTTACCGAGGTTATAAGTGCGTCGCCTATGGCAGTGCCGTCGGCCTTGGTCATGTTCAGGGAAGCGGAGGCGAGCAGCTCCAGCAGCGACTGATAATCCAGCGTGAGCGGGCAGGAAAGCACGGCTACGCCCCCGAAGATGACCATGCCGATCCGGTCGTTGGCGCGGCGCCCGATAAAATCCGCGGCGGCGTTCCTGGCCGCGTCCAGCCTGTTGTACGGATTAAAATCCACAGCCGCCATGCTGTATGAAGTATCCAGACAGAGCATGATATCTATGCCCTCGGTCGGCGGAATTTCGCCTTTTTCCACCTTCTGCGGCCTGGCCAGGGCCAGGGCGAGCAGCAACAGCACCGCCACTCTGGCGGAAAAAGGAAAATACCGGAATAGCCGGGTTCTGGCTGTTTCGTGCGCGGGCATGGACACCGACAGTTTCAGAACCGCGAGGCGCCCCCCCTTCATGGCGCGCGCTGCGGCGGCAAGCAGCAGCGTTAGAGGTATCAGCAGCAGAAAATACGGATCCCGGAAGATCATGCCCCTGTCCCCCCGGCCGTCGGCCCTGCCGCGGCAGGCGCGTCGCCGGCGTCCGCTTTTCTGGAGAAGAAGAGCAGCAGGTCCCTGAGGGCGGAGATGTCGGAGTCGCGGTCTCTGTCCTCTGGTCTGAGCTTCGCGAATTTGGCCAGGTCCGATCTTTCAAGCAGCTCTCTGGTACGGATGACAATCTTGATGTCGGCCCCGGTGCCGCGAAGTTCCCTGGTTATGCGGTTGGTGGTCATAAGCTCCGCTTTTATACCGAACTGGGCATCCAGGTAAGAGCGGAAGATATCCGTAAGGCGGCTGTAGAATTCTTTTATCCTGCCTTCTTCCCACAGGCCGGATTCTGCCAGTGCGGCCAGGTCGCCTGAGGCTTTTTCGTAGGCAGAGCGGGTGTCCGGGGCGGCTGCGGCCCCGGCGGAGGCCTTACGGCCGGAGAATCGGCGGTATAGAAGCCAGCCTGTCAGGGCGGCGGCCAGAAGACCGGCAAGCAGCCACAGCCAGGGTATGAACCTGTAAGGCCGGCGTATATCCCTTATGCCTTCAGGCTCTGTTTTTTCGTCGAACAGCGGGGCTATTTCGAGCTGGAGCGACGGGCTTCTGACCTCTTTGAGATCAGCGCCTTTTTCCAGAAACCAGACGGTTTCAGGGAAAGTGCTGACCCCTATGGAGAACGCTGAAACGCTCAGGTTGAAAGCTTCCGTCCTGAGCGGCCCCGCCGTTTTGGAAGAAGTTCTTTCTATCTTGAGGAGTTCAAATATTTCATTTGAGAATGTCATGGTGTCCGGCCTCACGGCATAATCGGCCGGGCAGGTAAGTTCGAGGCGTAATTGGAAAGGTTCGGAGAGCCGGGGCTTCGCCGCAGGCGGAGAGATCCTGAAAGACACCGTCTGCGCCGGGGCCGGTCCGGTCTGAAGCAGAAGAAGGGCCGCCGCAAGGAGAAGGGCGCGCGGCCGGGAGACGGCCTGGGCCAGCGGCGGTTTAAAAGCGCGGGCGAACGCGGCGGCTGGCGTCATGTGCGCAGCTTCCTCTGGCGTTTTTTAAAAAACTTGACCACCGGGCCGTAGATGTCCCCGGCCGGGTCCACCTTTATCCAGTCGGCTCCGGCGCTTTTAAACGCCGCGTCCATCTGCCAGGCTGTCTTCGCCCGGGAGGCGGCGTACTTCGCCAGGAACTCAGGCGAAGAGAGGTCCGCGACAAAAGGCGCGGCCCCAGCGTCCTCCAGCAGTTCGGCGTTTACCAGGGCGCCCACGTTCGGCAGAGCCAGCTCCAGCCGGTCCTCCACCACTACCGGTATCAGGTCGTGCCTGACGGCGGTCCGGCGCAGGGCCTGCTCGTAGCCGGAATCGTTGAAGTCGGATATAAGGATGATTATGCCTTTGTGTTTCATCAGGCGGTTGGCCGTGTCCAGCGCCCTGGAGATGGAGGTGGTCCGCCCGCTCGGGGAGTAGGCCAGTATCTCGCGGATAATACGGAGGATATGATTTTTCCCCTTCCTGGGCGGTATGTAGAGCTCCGGCCCGCCGGTGAACATCAGCAGGCCGGTCTTATCGTTGTTTTTAAGGGCTGAGAAAGCGAACATGGCGCCCAGCTCGGCGGCCGCCTCGTTCTTGGCTTTGGCTCCGCTGCCGAAGAACTGGGAGGCCGACATGTCGCACAGGATCATCAGCGTCAGTTCACGCTCCTCCACGAAGCGCTTGATAAAAGGTTTTGAGAAACGCGCGGTGACGTTCCAGTCTATGGAGCGGACATCGTCTCCGGGCACATATTCCCGCACCTCGGAAAATTCCATGCCCTGGCCTTTGAATACGCTCTGGTATTCTCCGGCAAATGTCTCACTGACCAGGCGGCCGGTCTGGATCTCGATCTGGCGGACTTTTTTGAGTATTTCCGCGGTGTTCATAGCGGCAGGTTGAAGGCCGGGATTACGGCACCTCTATCGTTTCGAAGATCGTGCGCAGCACGGTTTCAGAATTTACATTCTCAGCTTCCGCCTCGTAGGTCAGTAAAACGCGGTGCCGCATGACATCCATGCCTACGGCCTTGATATCCTCAGGGGTGACATAGCCCCGGCCCTGGATGAAGGCGTAGGCTTTGGCCGCCTTGATCATGGAAATGGTCGCCCTGGGGCTGGCGCCGTATAAGATCCACGGCTTTATCTTTTCCAGGGAATATTTCTCAGGCGACCGGGTAGCCTGCACGAGGTCCAGCACATAGTTTTTTATCTTGTCATCCACGTATATGGCGTCGGTCGTCTCGCGCGCTTTCAGTATCTGCTCCGCCGTTGTAACCTGCGCGGCCGAGGGTATGCGCTGGCGGGCCATGGTCTCCAGGATCTGGGCCTCTTCCTGTTTGGACGGATACGTGATGTTGATTTTGAGCATGAAGCGGTCCACCTGGGCCTCAGGCAGAGGATAGGTGCCCTCCTGCTCTATGGGGTTCTGGGTGGCCAGCACCATGAACAGTTCAGGCAGGCGGTGCGTGGTGTCCGAGATGGTGACCTGGCGCTCCTGCATGGCCTCAAGAAGCGCGCTCTGCACTTTGGCCGGCGCGCGGTTGATCTCGTCCGCGAGCAGGATATTCGTGAAGACTGGGCCTTTTTTTCCGGCGAAAGTCCCGTCCTTGGGGTTGAAGATCATGGTGCC
>CAZPMW010000007.1:0-8013 GCA_964587805.1 uncultured Elusimicrobiaceae bacterium | reverse complement strand
TGCCGACCACGTCAGCCGGCAGAAGGTCGGGCGTGAACTGTATGCGCTGGAAAGCGGCCGTAACGGCTTGCGCCAGGGTTTTAACCGCAAGGGTCTTGGCGAGGCCAGGCACGCCTTCCACCAGAATATGGCCGTTGGCCAGCAATCCGACGATAAGGCCGTTTACCAGATCATCCTGACCAACGATGACCCTGGCTATCTCCTTTTTCAGGTCGTGGATAAATATGCTTTCCGCCTGGATTCTTTTGTTCAGCTGCGAGATCTCTATATCCATAAAAAACCTCCGAACGCCGATTTGTCAGGATTTTATATAAAATTTTCCGGAAATAAGGCAATAGATGCGGGAGAGGCGGCCCTCACAGGGCCGGCTATTCAATCAGGAACTGGGGTTTTTTCGCGACTTCCTGCACCGCCTGCTGTTTGTTGATTTCAATATCCTGCCTTATCTTGTTGATGGCCTGTAAGGATTTAAGCCTGATATCCTCGTCGTAATCCTGCATGCTCTGGGTGAGCGCCGCGATGGCTTCCGCCGCGGAGAAAGTGCTGATGGCCTCAACAGCCTTAAGCCGCGTAACCTTGTCATAATCTTTAAGGGCCTCCGCAAGGAGCGCGAGACTGAGCTTGCTTTTGTCGTTGGCGAGCATGTTGATCAGCATCTTCTTGACCTCAGGCTCGGTTTCCTCCTGGAACATGCGTTTTATAAGAGAGGGGGCCTGTTCGTCCTGAAGCTGCCACAGGAGCTCCACGGAAGCAAAGCGGACATTTTCGTTCGCGTCCGAGGTCAGGGAGCGCAGTGTCTTGATGGTCTGCAGAGAGAACTTCATCGTGTGCGCTCTTTCAGTCATCTGCGGCAGGCCTGGTTCTACAGCGGCCTTTTTCTGCTCCTCGGCTATCACGGCCTCTTTCTGGCGCCTGTCCTGATCTCGCTTATTGACAAGAAAATAGATGCCGCCGATAAAGATGAGAAGCAACATTAGCCATTTCATAAAAGGGGCTCCTCTTAAATACAGATTGGCTGCCTAAATTATCCGCGCGCAATTTACGTCGTCCGCCGCCCTGGTCCGATGGGCCGGATCCATCGTTTCCGCACGATGATATTAAACACTTTTTAGGAAGAGTATTCAAATCCGCCGGCATCATAATGCTCCGGCACTGGCGACAGTCAGCCGTATGCCGGCGCCGGCTCGTTTTTGCGGCGGCCGGGAGATTTATATATAATGAATCCGGGGTTGTTTCCCCGGGCGGGCTGGCCGCGTGGCGCCGGTCTGCCGGTGTCCGGGGAGGTATTGAAACAGGAGGGATCTGGAAATATTTTTATGGAAAACTATAATGATCAGCTAACGCCGGAAGCCGGTAATCCTCCTCCGCTTGAGGCAGACGAGCCGCAGGGACTGGTCCCTGCCGGCTTTAACGAGCGCTTCCTGGCTTACGCAGTGGACGCGTTCCCGTTCGTCGCGGGGGCTTCCTTTACGCTTTCTCTTCTGGTCAAGAACGGCACGCTGCCGTCCACTTATTCCGCCGGGGTTAAGTGGAAACTTCTGTGGATAGCAGCTTATGTGATCTACGCAACCGCCCTCTCTTCAGGCGGGCGGGCAACTATCGGTAAGCAGCTGCTGGGCATCAGGGTAAAGGCCGCTGACGGTTCGGACCTGTCTGTAGGGAAGGCTTTTATCCGGGCGATCGCATATTTTGCGAGTTCGGCGCTGCTGAACCTCGGGTATCTCCTGGCTTTAGTAACACCCGGCCGGCGCGCGCTGCATGATTACCTTGGCGGCAGCCGGGTTGTAAGTATAAGGGAGCGCGGCGCGACGGCGGAAACGCTGGTGGTCGCTGCGGCCTGGGTTGGTATGGCCCTGCTGACGGTTTCCTGGGTAAGACATAATTTCCTTCAGCTGAGCCCGGCTGACAAGCGGCAGGTGGCGATGGCCCAGGTGACCGTTTCCAAAGTGGGCAAACTGGAAGAGATATACAAGGGCATGTACGGCAGCTACACGGAAGACCTGAAGCGCCTGGCGGCGCTTACCGGCAATCCTGGCGCGGTGCGCAGCGAGATCTTAAGGACCATCGCGCCCAATACCCTGGCTTTATCCACGGACGGCCGGGCCTATATCATCACCGCTAAAGCCAAAGACCGGCGCAAGACAGGGGTGTCGGTCACCTCCATGCCACAAAAAAATAATCCGTAAAATCCGGCTGAGTTCTCCGGTAAAGATATAAAGCTGAAAGACTAAGGATAAGAGACGGAACCCATCCGCCTTTCACCTTAGTCTTTCAGCCTTAGCGCTTTGTTCTTTCTAAAACCGGCAAAAGCGGCTACTCCCGCGCCCTTTCAACTCCCTCCTGGCAGGACATGCAATAGCGGGCGGAAGGAAGCGCCTTCAGGCGTTTTTTCTCTACCGGGCGCTTGCAGTGCTCGCATACGCCGTAATTGCCGTTCTCCATCTTGCGCAGCGAAGCGTCTATGTTGGCCAGCATCTTCCGCTCATTGTCGGATAGCTCGAACAGAATTTCTTTGTCCAGGCTTTGAGTGGCCTGGTCTATAGAATCCCCTACCTCCGGCTCAAGGATGTCCATGTTCCTCTTGTCTTCAACATTCTTTGAAAGGGAGGTTCGCATCTCGTTCAGCTTCAGCCTGATATCGTCGAGGTCCCGCCGGCTGAAAGAGCCGGGCTTGCCTTGAGCGGCGTGCGCGCGCGCGGCGGCGGCCGGTTTTTTTCTTATCGCCGTTTTCCGCGGCTTCCCGGGACTTTTAGCGGACTTACCTTTCGCGCTGGTTTTTTTCGCGGGTTTTACGGTTTTTTTCATGTTATTGCTCCTTGATGACGGCTGGAATCGTATTAATAATCAGGCCAAAAAATCCTTAAAGCACGGTTTCGGGGCTGCTGGCCCTGAAAGAGTGTTTGAAAATCTATAAAATTTACCCCGGAATGTCAAACGCGTGGCCTGGCAGGGCAATAACTGCGGCTCTAAAAAGCAAGGCGCGGAAAGCTCAGTGTTTGAATGAGATGTTCTTCATCTTGGTGAAGATGGAGCGGTCCCTGCGGCTGAAGATGGGGCTTCTGAACGGGAAGTCGAACGTAATTGAGATCTTGTGCGTGGTGCCGAGCTCGCCCATCGGCACGAAAGCGTAGTCCAGGGTGAAAAAATGCAGCGTGGCACCCACGCCGGCTGAGAAGGCGCTGAGCCCGTCCCTGATGCGCTGCGCGTTAAATCCCCCTCTGGCGCACAGTCGGGTCAGCTCGTTAGGCTCCTTGGAGAGCTCCAGACCGAACAGGAAATTAGGCCTGTTCTGCTTTGGAAGCACCATGTCCATGGAGATGAGCATGCTTCTGAATGGATTTACCGCGCCCGCCAGTTTAAATGTCAACGGGAGCGGGCTGGACTCCACATCATAGCGCAGGCCTGAACCGAGATTCATCATTGTTACGCCCAGCCGGTAGGGGATATTTGTGAAATTGTAGGTCATTATACCGAGATCGCCGGAATAGGATTTGGCCGAGTCGACTATGGTGGATTTTATATATTTTGCCGAAACACCCATGGAGACGTCCATATCCTTATCGGAAAACTCCAGGATGGCCTTGCTGTATGAAAGAGTAACAACCTGATCACGGGGCGAGAAGGCGCCCAGGCTGTTGCCGTCTATGTCGGTGCGATCGATGCTTCCGATGTCGGTCATTAAAACTGAACCGGCGAGCACGGAATCATAGGAGAGCCGGTGAGCGTAGGCCGCGTACTGGTAGGAGATGTCCGCCACGTACTGGGTGCGCATGAAGACGGCTGAAAGCTTGGGTATCTGCACCAGGCCGGCCGGATTCCAGTAGACGGCGGAAGCCTCTTCGCTGATGGCGCTGTAAGCCCCCCCCATTCCGGAGGCTCTGGCGCCAGCCGGCAGATTCAAAAAATCCGCGCTGGTAGTGCCGGCCGCCTTTGCGGAGAAGTATCTGTTCCGCTCCGCCGCCCCGGCCTCGCGGGCGAACGGGCACAGGAGCGCTAGCAGGCAGGCTGTTGCCGCCGCCGCTCTTGCTATTCTCATTTGATATGGAAAGGCGTTCATATATCCCGCGACCTTCATTTATCTTTCCACCGCTATCTTGATGACCTTCTTTCCGCCGGTCGAATCCAGCGCTACAAGGTATATCCCGCTGGCTACGAGGACGCCGGAACTATTGGTCGCGTCCCAGGTCAGCAGGCCTGTTGTCCCGGCTGTCCCTTCCCAAACTTTATCTCCCGAAAGGGTATAGATCCGCGCCTCGGTGGAGGCGGGCATATTGTCTATGGTGACAAAGCCCTGCCCTCTGTTGGTGTAGTAGGGGTTAGGGTAGACGCGCACGGCGCTCAGGTCGGAGGCGGCGGTCTTGTTCACCAGCTGGAACACGCTGAAATGGTTCAGTTTGGCGGTAATAGTCCTGGGTCCGGGGTTAATCGCTGTTTCCAGCGGCAGGCATTCTCCTGAGGCCGGGTTATACCTGCCTATAACCAGTTTGGAGATATTGGGAGTGATTTTAGCCGCGTCCGCCGCAAGGTAGCTGATCGTGAACGAGACCGGCACCCGCGGCTGCTCGCCATTTTCCGTATATATCTCCACTGCCAGCTGTGGCGTTTCGGCCAGGTTCTGGTTGCACGAGTTCGTTCCAAACTGCGCTATCGCTATGGCGGTCTGCCTGGCGTAAGCTCCGGCCGGAACAGACAGGGAAATCATTCTGTTGTCCGGCATTCTGCCGGATATCGTCACGTCGGCGGAAGGATCGCTGGAGCCGCCTATGGAGCCGGCTGGCGCTCCGCCGGGGCCGCTCAGTGTGTTGATGCGCGCGGAGAGCGCCTGCCCGGTAGAGCTGCCGCCGGCGTTCCTCGCCGATACGTCGAAATAATAGGTGGTGGAGGTCATGAGGCTGGTCACGCGGAAAACGTTGGAGGTCTGCCCAGCGCTGAAAGGCAGGTAGGTAGTAATGTACCCGGACAGGCCGTTCTGGTTAGCCGTTGAACTGCCGCGCAGCTCATAGACAGTGGTGTCCGGGTTATTCCCCGTGTCCCATGTCATAGTGACGCCTGACATCGCTATTCCGATCTCTCTAAGGTTCGCAGGGGTATCGGGTAAAGTGTAGGCGCTGCCTAACGAGAGCGGGACGGTCTCAAGATTGTCAGCGTTAAGCGCTGAGACACGGGCGTAATAGCGCGTGCTCGGAGTTAATCCGGTCCAGGTGAAGGTAGAAGGTTCAGGGGCGAAGGAGGATTTTATAACGGTGAACTCGGTGCCGCCGGAAAAATCGCTGTTGGGCGAACCTGTGATCCGGTAGCTGGTTCCCGCCGGGTTTCCGCTTTCCCAGGTCAGCGTCAGACTGTTCGGGGTCGGGTTTGCGACAGCGCCGTTGTACGGCTGCGCCGCCTGAGTGTAAAGAGAGGCCAATGACTGCGGCCCCTGGCTGCCCAGGGTCGGGTCGTAAGCGTTTACAGCCACGGTGTGAGCGGTATTAGGCAAGAGCCCTGTCTGCGTGTAACTGGGATAGTCGTTTGTAATAGCGGATGACAAGAGAACGGCGTTGGTGGTGCCGGCTGTGATGTCCTCTATCCGATAGGAAGGCGTTCCCGCGCTTCTGGCCCATGACCAGTATATGGAGTACGGGTATTGCGTTTCGCCCTTGAGGTTATTCACATTGCCCACGGTCCTGGTCGAGGGGTGATTAGAAAAGCCGGTGAGTATGCGCACTTCGTCCGGCGTGGCAGGGGTACCGTTTTTGGCCTGTACCCGGAAGTAATAGGTTACGTCCGGCGTAAGTCCGTGCAGGACCGCGCCGGTGCTTGTATGGTTTCCGGAGAAGGGAACCTTTACGACCCATCCGGCGGCTTCATTGGTTGCGTCGTCCACTGCGGCGGCAAGGGAAGAAATTTCATAAGCGGTTATCCCGGAGTTGCCCACGGAACTCCAGGACAGTGAGACGGTGTCGAAGCTCGCGTAGTTCACGGTCAGGTTGGCCGGAGTGATCGCCTTCGTGTAGTAGGTTTCGGACGCGGGGCTGCGCGTGCCATAGCCGCCCATATTGTAGTCGGCGACCTTGATCGCGACCTCGCTGTTTGGCGCCAGCCCGCTTTGCGTGTACGCGCCGCCCAGGGCCCCGAAAGTGGAGACGCCTATGAACACTCCGTCGGTGGCGTTGAAAACGGCGAAACCGTCAGCGGCCGGGCCGGTGTGGGTCCAGGTCCATTGAACTGAGGTGGAGCCGATGAGGTTCGCGTTCGTGGTTGGCGCTAAAGAACTGCCCGTGGGCCGGGGGGCGCTGGAGACTTGTACCACCTGACCTTCAGAGAACTGACCGTTGGCGGCCACGCGCATATGGTAGTAGCCGTAGGGAAGCTCGCCGGCGGCGGAAGGCGAAATAATTGTTATGGAGGAGATCGTCCTGCCCCAATTAGCAGAGGTGTTCACTCCGCCGTACAGGGAATAAATCCTGGTTGAAAGGTCTATCATGAAGCCGCTGGCGTTATCTATCTGCTGCATATAGACCCTGGGGTTGCTGTAGGAGGAGCTCATCGGGCCTGCGCCACCCCCCGCGGCTTCTGTTATGCCGTGGAAGTTGCTTGTGCCGCTCAGCAGCGTCACCCGCTCCCCTCTGTTGAAAGCCGCGACAGAGCCGTCGTCGCAGAAAGAAGCTGTGGCGGTAGAAAGCTCCGGCTGCCGCCGGGCCGCTGACGGCAGCGCCGAGAGGTCCGGGGAATATGAAAAATACGAAATATCGGTGGTGTCAAGATAGCCGGACCCGTTCTGGCCGCCGATGTTGATTATGTAGTTGTCCCTGGTCAGGACAGAGGTGTGATGGGCCCTGGCTGTCATTTTTCCCTGGGCGAACCAGGAACTGAAATCCGGGTCGTAGGATTCCGCTATGGGTTGTACCATGCCGGGGATCACTCCGCCAGTGACCATGACTTTGCCGTTAGGCAGCAGTACGCTACTGTGGTTCGCCCGGCTAACGGTAAGCGTCGGGGCGTTAGCCCAGGCCGCCCCGTTGTAAATTTCAGCCGTGAACTGGCTTCCGCTGTTGTCCGAGCCGCCCATCACGATAACTCTTCCGTCCCGCAGAAGATTAGCGGTATGGTAGTATATGGGCGTATTCAGGTCAGGTCCTGCGGCAAACGTCCTGGTCGCGAAATTATACAGTTCAGTCTTCGCCAGAGCGGCTGAACCGTTAATACCGCCTGCAACAAGCACGCTCCCGCTTTTCAGAAGTGTGGCCGTGTGCAGCGCTCTTGGGTCGATCATTGTGCCGCCGGCCATCCAGATAGCCGCAGAAGTTATGTACAGGTCGCTTGTGGCTGAGTAGGTGCTTAAAGTGGCGCCGCCGGCCACCAGTATGTTCCCGTCAGGCAGCAGTGTGGCCGTGTGGTCCTGCCTGGCATTGGTCATCGAGGCGATGGGCGTCCATCTGCCGGTCTCGGGATAGTAAATTTCCGCCGAGCTGGTTACCCCTTCGGGCGAGGTTGCGCCGCCTGCCGCCAGCACGGTGCCATTGGGCAGCAGCGTGGCGGTATGCTTTGTCCTGGCCATGCTCATTGAGCCGGTGGAAGACCATCTCCTGGTTGCGGGGTCCATAAGTTCGCAGGTGGCGAGAGGATTTATCCCGTCAGAGCCGCCGCAGGTGAGTATCTGTCCGTTAAACAACAGCGTGCTGGTGTGGTACGCCCGCTTGGAGCCAAGCTTTTCCGAAACCTGCCAGTCGCTGCTGCCTTCCGTGCTTCTGTGAACTGGGATGTAAACCGTTCGGGCCGGGCGCGCAGTGAAGGTCTTTGCCGACCGGAGACAGGCCGAGGCCGGCGCCGCTTCGCAGTTCCTGCCGCCCAGAACTACGGTGTCGGCCGCCGGGGTAAGGATGGTGGTCTGGGCGAATACCGGTTCGTACAAAGTAGGCGACACATCGGTGTCCAGGAGATCGTGCCATGTATTCTCTTTTGGTACGAACCCAAGGGCGCTGGAGAATATCATCTCCCGTATCACAATATCGGAGCGCCCGTATGTGAACG
>CAZPMW010000006.1:0-47976 GCA_964587805.1 uncultured Elusimicrobiaceae bacterium | reverse complement strand
TCAGTTTCAGTCTGCGCCTTTTCACCCGCCGCGCCGGGAGTCTTCTCTCCGCAGGCGGCCAAGCCCATCATGCTCGCTGCCATTAAAAGGTTAATCAGATTCTTCATTTTTCCTCCCGACTATTTATCACGGCATCCATTTGCGCGTTTTTCTCGTAATATTCCTTCAAAGCATCAAGATAATTTACATTTTCTTCCAGGAATACACGGTTAGTCTCATAAAACGCAGTGAGCTCTATTTTGCCGGATAAGTAATCCTGCGACGCCGTTCTTCTGAGGTCATTAAGCAGGAAAACTGTTTGCTTAGCGCTCACAAGACGTTTTTGCGCAAGATCCAGATCCAGCCACGCGCCGTAAACTTCACCCCGTATCTGCAATTCCAGACGTTTTGCCTCATAATTCAAAACTGTCCTTCGAGCCAACGCCCGTTTGATTTCACCTTTATTGTTGTACCAGATAGGCAGCTCCAGCCCTATGAATAATTTGGAGTAGCCTGAACCGCTATCGCTCCCGTATATAAAACCAAGTTCAGGCATCGGCAGACGTTTGCCCTTTTCCAAAGCCACAGACAGATCAGCCGCTTTCCCGTTAAACGCAAGCGCGCTGAATTCATCGCGCCGGACAAGAGCCAGCTCGGTATACTTATCAAGAGGTTCAATGGCGGGCGGGGCGGGTGTCAGGCTGAAACCGCCGTTCTCAGATATATTAAGAGGCTCGTCCGGTCTGCGGCCCATGAGGCCGTTTAGTTCGCCGGCCGCCGCGCTCAACATGGTTTCGGCCTCCTGCAGGTGGTAACCGCTGCGGGACGTTTCCACTTTAGCCCTGGCCAAGTCGGCGTTGCCCGCTTCTCCGGTCTGCAGCCGCATCTCGATCTTGTTAAGTATATCCATTGAGAATTTAAGGTTCGTTTCCTCAAAATTTCGGCGTTCTTTGGCGATGCGCAGGGCATACCAGGCTTTGCGAACCGCGCTGAGCGTAAGATTCTCTAAAGCCGCCAGTTCTTTTTTTGCCGCCTCAAAAACGGCCTGCGCCACAGCCCCGGCCTTACCCGCCCTGCGGGTGAGAGACATTGGCTGCGCAACCTTAACCTCATACCCTTTTGAATCCCCGGAAGCCGACTTCTCTATTTCGATACCGGGATTCGGGTAAGCCGAGTTCATCGTTATATCGGCTTCCAGCAGGTTTAATTGCCGCTTAGCCGCCGTTATGGAAGGATTATTTGCTTTGACTTCATCTATTACGCCGGCCAAAGTCAGCTCCGCGGCCTTTAGGCCTTCCATAGCGGAAAAGCCAGGCGTTGAAACTAACGATGTAAGGAAAAACACATGGAAAAACTTTTTCACACGGCCTCCAAAGGCTAAATACATTAGGTTAACAGGACGCATAAGCACGCGCGTCGGGCAAAGTATTATAACGGAAGTTTAATTGATGGAGTTCAAACAGCGGGTGGATGGAATATTTCGTCTTCTAAAAGACGGGGCACAGAAACAGTCTCAAAGCAGCATATCGCCGGCATTTCAGGCGCAGCGGGAGCCACAGAACCTTTCAAGCCGGGACTGTCGCAATACGCCCCGCAGGAACTGCTTAAACAGACAGCGGGGCAGGGAGCGTCACAGGTCTCTATATGATTGTGGCCAGTCTCCGCAAAAACGGTAAAGGCAAGAAGCAGGAACAATAAGACTGAAAGCGAACTCCGCATACGGACATAATACATTAAATTATTAAGGGATTCAATTTCCCGGGGCCCCGTGTTCGATGTCTATTTTCTTAAACGGAACCGGGGTAAAACTCCTGTGAGCCGCAGCCTGCGCGGCCCCGATATCTTTCCGGTAATGCATGCCTTCGAATTTTATTGTGCCCGCTGCGGAGCAGGCTTTTTCCCTGGCTTTTTCCAGCGTGGCGGCTTTGGCGGACACGGCCAGAACACGGCCGCCGGCGGTCACAAATTTTCCGTTTTCTTTTATAGTGCCGGAGTGAAAAATCAGCACATCGTCGGGCAATGCGTCAAGGCCGCTTATTTCATGCCCTTTTTCCGGAGCCTCCGGGTATCCTCTCGCGCTCAGCACCACCGCCGCGCAGGCGCCGGAAAACTTCATCTTTTTTCCCTCCAGCCGGCCCTCTGCGCAAGCGATGAAAAGTTCCAGCAGGTCCACGTCCAGGAGCGGCAGCAGGCACTGGGTTTCGGGATCTCCGAAACGCACGTTGAATTCAAGGACCTTCGGGCCGGCAGGCGTAAGCATCAGGCCGGCGTAGATGATTCCGCAGAAAGGTATCCCGTCCTTCTTTATCCCCTCCATGAACCGCTCAAGAACTTCGGTCTTAATAATTTCCTCGTCCTTTGCGTCCAGCTCTACCGGAGCGACGGCGCCCATACCCCCGGTATTGGGCCCCTCATCCCCGTCCCGAAGCCGCTTGTGATCGCGCGAGACCGGCAGCATAAGATAGGATCCGCCGGCCACGAAAGCCATGACGGAGGCCTCCTTCCCCGTAAGGAACTCTTCCATCAGGATCTTCGCGCCGGAAAAGCCGAAAATCCGCTTTTCCATGAAATCTTCCACCGCGCGGAGAGCTTCCGCTTCGTCCCGGCAGATACGCACTCCCTTGCCGGCGGCGAGGCCGTCGGCTTTGATCACCAGGGGATATTTTCTGTTTTCCTTTATTTTCTCTCTGGCGTATCCGGCCTCGTACAGGATATTGAACCCGGCCGTGGGCAGGCGGTGCCGGTCCATGAATTCTTTCGCGAATTGCTTGGAGGCCTCCAGCATCGCCCCTTTTCGGGACGGGCCGAAAACCCTGAACCCGCCGGCCGTCAGAAGATCGCTCAGCCCATTGGCCAGCGGCTCTTCCGGCCCTATAACTACCAGAGATATCTTATTCGCTGCGGCATAGGCGAGGATGGCGTCTGAATCGCCCTGAGCTATGGGAGGACAATGCGCCAGTTCCGCGATAGCCGCGGAACCCGGGATGGCGTGAAGCGTTTTCAGGAGAGGGCTTTGCTTCAGCTTCCAGGCGAGAGCGTGCTCGCGCCCGCCGCCTCCTATCAGCAATACGTTCATGTCCGGGCTCCTCATGCTGCAGGGTTAATGGTTAAGTTTAGCAGGGTATTTACCGGTGAAACAGCCGGAGCAGAAATGCCTGTCCGCGCCGTTTCCGCAGGCGGCCACAAGACTTTCAAGCGAAAGATAATAAAGACCGTCGGCTCCTATATACCTGCGTATCTGCTCCGGGGTCATGGCGTTGGCGATAAGCTCCTTGCCGGTCGGAGTGTCTATGCCGTAGTAGCACGGGGATACTATGGCCGGAGAGGCTATGGCCATATACACCTTTTTAGCGCCCGCTTTTTTGATGCTCGCTATTATCTTGCGGGAAGTGGTGCCGCGCACGAGCGAATCGTCTATAAGAATGATGGACTTGCCTTTGATCACGCCGCGGATAGGGGCCAGCTTGAGCTGGGCCGTGAATTCCCGCAGGGCCTGGTCCGGCTGTATAAAAGAGCGGCCGGTATAGTGATTGCGCATGAGCACCGTCTGGTATCTGAGCCCTGACTCTTTGGCGAAACCCAGGGCGTAAGCTGTTCCGGAATCCGGCACGCCCGAAACGATATCGGCCCTTACGTTCTTCATTTCGCGCGACAGCATAGCGCCTATCTCATAGCGGGTAGACTGGACGTCCCTGCCGGCGATAACGGAATCCGGCCTGGCAAAATAAACCTGCTCGAATATACAGCGCGTGAACGGCGCGGCCTTGGCGAAACGCCTGAACACAGGCTTGCCTTTTTTAATCACCACCATCTCGCCCGGCTCTATTTCCCTTATAGTTTTGCCTCCGACCACGTCTATCGCGCATGTCTCGGAGGAGAAAATATATGAAGAGCCCATTTTTCCCATCAGCAGCGGCCTGAAACCGCCGGGGTCTCTGGCGGCTATAACTTTGCCGGGCGCAGAAAACAGGAACGAATACGCGCCCTCCAGAAACGGAAGATTCCTGGCGATGGTGCTTTCAAGATCCTTCCCGCGGTTCCTGGCCATCAAATGCACAACTATCTCACTGTCGGTTGTGGACTGGAAAATGGCGCCGTCCTTCTGAAGCTCAGCGCGCAGCCGGTCCGCGTTTGTCAGATTGCCGTTATGGGCCACCGCCAGCGGGCCCAGGGAGGAGTTGAAGAAAAGAGGCTGCGCGTTCTTGATATCGCTGGACCCGGAGGTGGAGTACCTGATATGGCCGATGGCGCCGCGCCCCTTAAGCGCATCCAGCACGTCTTTTGAAAAGATCTCGTTCACCAGCCCCATGGAGGTGTGTGGAACAAGGCGTGAGCCGTCGTCGGCCACGATGCCTGCGCTTTCCTGCCCGCGATGCTGCAGGGTAAAAAGCCCGATGTAAACGAGCCGCGAGGCGCTTTTATTATCGGTGACTCCGAATATTCCGCACATAAGCCATTCCTTTTATCGCACGTACTCGACAGCGTTTCTGAAAAACTCGCACCCCGCCGCCAGGGCGTTCTTCGCGGCCGGCGTACGGTCCGGGTGCTGGCAGGAAAAGAAATTCCGCTCCGGATGCGGCATAAGGCCGAAGCAGGTGCCGCTTCCGTTGGTTATTCCGGCGATATCGCACATCGAGCCGTTCGGATTATCGGCGTAGGTAAGAGCGTGGAGGTTAGCTTTAAGAAGTCTCCCCAGGGCCTTCTTGTCCTCCATTATGAACTTCCCCTCGCCGTGCGCTATCGGCAGCTCTATCTCGTCCGGCAGACCTTTGGTGAAGATGCAGGGGCTGTTCTTATTTACTTTAAATTTCACCCATTTTGCGAGGAAGTGGCCGCAGTCATTGGTGTAAAGGGTCGAGAGCTGGGCGTCGCCCCGGTTCTCCGGCAGGAAGCCGGTCCGCGCCAGTATCTGGAAGCCGTTACATATGCCGATAACCGGCCTGCCGCCTTTTATAAACGCGCCGAAATCCCCGGCCAGCCTTGCCATCTTGACGGCAAAGATCCTGCCGGCTGAGATATCGTCCCCGTATGAAAATCCGCCGGGGAAGGCCATAATGTCGTAATCCATGACCTTCTTTTTCCCGGCAAGCAGCTCGTTGATGTGGACCAGGTCCGCTTCCGCGCCCACATAGCTGAACGCGCTTCCGGTCTCAATGTCACAGTTGGTTCCGGTGCCCCTCAGTATTATCGCTCTAGGTTTTTTCATGGATGAAATTTTCAATCACTCCGCGCTGACGCAATCTCCCGGCTAAAGCAGGTCGCGCTTCCAATTTCGCTTTAAAGCGAAGATATCCTCTTTTAAAAGCAGTTTTCCGCCCAGCCTGACGGCCAGCTCCGCGCTCTCCCGCACGAAGCCTATTTTTTTGACCGGCAGTCCTTTTACCAGCCTCAGGAATTCCTTTTCTTTTTCCTTTCTCACCTCCACTACCAGGCGGGAGGGCGACTCGCCGAACAGCAATTCCAGTTCGGAGATGCCCTTCTCGGATGAGGAGCCAGAAAGCTCAATCTCGGCGCCCAACCCTCCCGAGAACGCCATCTCGGCCAGTGTTACGGACAGACCGCCCTGCGAAACGTCATGCGCGGCCGGCACGCAGCCCGCTTTAATGGCCTTAAGCAGCGCGCCGTAGAGCCTGACGGCCGCCTTCATATCCAAAGGACACAGATAATTGTCACCTGAGTAATGAATTTCGTTATAAACAGATCCGCCCATGCCTTTCCGGCTGACGCCGGCGAGATAGAGCGGGTTTCCTGCTTCCTTGAAATTGCCTGTAATGGCCAGCCGCACATCCGCCACCGGGGCGACGGCCGAAATAAGGAGCGAGAGCGGGATCGGATAATCTTTCCCCGACGCGTCCCTGGATTGATTATAAAAACTGTCTTTGCCGGAAATAAACGGCGCGCCATAAGCGATGGCGGCGTCGTAGCAGCCCTCGGCGGCCAGCACCAGCCCGCCCATCACGTTCGGATCGCCGGGGCTTGCCGCGCAGAAATTATCCAGGAGCGCCGTCCTTGAGATCTCGGCCCCCGCGCAGAGGAGGTTGCGCACGGCCTCATCCACGGCATACAGCGCCATAAGGTAGGGATCCTGTCTGCCCGCGGCCGGATTGAAGCCGTGCGCCACGGCGAACCCCGCGTGGTCTTCAGCGTCGCCGGTAGCGGAATGAGGCCAGATCACCGCGGCGTCTCCCGGTCCGTCCCCGTGCTTACCCTGCAGAGGCTTTATTACCGTTCCGCCCTGCACCTCGTAGTCGTACTGGGTGATGACAGAATGGCGGGAGCAGATATTCGGATGGGCCAGCAGCGCCTCCAGCGTCCTGAGATGCGGCCTGCGCGCCTTCGGGGACCGGCGCGAAACGACCGGCGGGCGGAAGACAGCCGCTTTTTCCACGCTCGGCACTCCTCCGTGCAGAAAGTCCATCGGCAGATCCGCCACTATATCGCTGTTGAAAGTCACCAGCAGCCGGCTGTCGGAGGTGAACTCACCCAGGACGCAGTATTCGCAGTTCTCGGAGTTCAGTATGTCCTCCAGCGCGGACAGCTTTTTTGGCGGCACTGCCAGGATCATGCGCTCCTGGGATTCTGACACCCATATTTCCCATGGCTCTATGCGCGTGTCTTTCAGTCTGGCGTTCTCAAGCCGCACGCGGGCCCCGGTTTCCGAGCCAAGCTCACCTATGGCAGAAGAAAAGCCTCCGGCCCCGCAGTCTGTCAACGCGCCGTACAGGCCCCGGTCGCGGGCCCGCATGATCACATCCAGCACCTTTTTCTCGTTTATGGCGTGGCCTATCTGCACGGCTGACGCCGAGGTTTCCTCGTCTATATTCGCGGAGGAGAAGGTGGCGCCGTGTATGCCGTCCCGCCCCGTGCGCCCGCCTATGGAAACTATCAGGTCCCCGGGGCGCACGCATTTTTCTATCTTATCGGTCGGGATAAGTCCGGCGCAGCCTACATAGACGAGCGGATTAAGGAGATAGCCGTCGTCGAAATAGATGCCGCCGGCGGCGGTAGGAATGCCCATGCGGTTGCCGTAATCCCGCACGCCTTCCACAACTCCGCGGAAGATCCGCTGCGCGCCCAGGGCATTCTTAGGCAGCGCCGTCTTGGAATCCAGCCGGCCGAAACAAAAATTATCAGTGTTCAAAACCGGCTTAGCGCCCAGGCCCACTCCGAGTATGTCGCGTATAACCCCGCCTACCCCGGTCTCCGCTCCGCCGTAAGGCTCTACGGCGCAGGGATGGTTATGCGTCTCCGCCTTGAAAGCCAGGCCCCACTTTTTATCCGCGCCGAATTCAACAATGCCGGCGTTATCCTTGAAGACCGACAGGCACCAGGGCCGGTTAAGCTCTCTGGTGGCCCGGACGATTGTCTCCTTGAAAAGATTTCTGTATTTTTTGATCTTCTTGCCGCTGCGGAACCGGACCGGGCCCGAAAAAGTCTTATGCTTGCAGTGTTCCGACCAGGTCTGGGCCAGCGATTCAAGCTCTCCGCGGAAAGGCTCGCGCCCGGACCTCAGGAAATAATCGCGCGCCTGCTTAAGTTCGGCGGCGCTGAGCGACCAGCCATAGGCCTTGTCCAGCCTGACAAGCTCCTTTTCGTCCAGAGAGGTAAATTTGGAGAACAGCTCTTTCATGAAGGTCCCGCCAGCGTCACTCGACGGTAAACGTCTGCACTATCTCGTTCGCCAGTGTTTTGGCTACGACCGCCCTTATTTTCAGCGCGTATGCGGCCCTTGCGCGCGGGTGCGCTGGCTTCCGGGAACCGCGGCCGGCCAGGTAATATGCCCGCCCGAAGCGGACGCCGGACGGCGCCCTGCCCAGCATGTCATGTATCGCTTCCTTCACGCTTTCGCCTATCACGTCGGTCGCTGACTTTTTCAGCCAGACCTCCACCCGGTACATGTCCCCGAGGCCGGGGCGTCTTGCGAGGGAACGGCGCTCCGTGATCCGGTCCGCAAGCAGCCCGTCCGCAAGGCGGCCGAAATCCATTTTAGTCCAGGGCGCGTCAACGTTATAAAGGCGGGACAGCTTTGCGGTCTTAACATCCAGCCCGGCGCGGGAAAGCCTTTCGCTCAGCTCTTTTTCCTCGTTTTCCGCGTATTTGTCCTTGGTCCAGATCTCTATGAGCATCTCACTTCTCCGAGGTCAGTTTTTCCAGGGCCTGATTATACTTTTCCACCGTTTTCCTGACCACATCTTCCGGAAGGGCTGGCGGCGGAGAAATCTTGTCCCAGCCGGACCCTTCCAGCCAGTTGCGCACGAATTGCTTATCATAGCTCTCCGGGCTAGAGCCTGGCCTGTACGCGCCGGCGTCCCAGAATCTGGAGGAATCGGGGGTCAGCGCTTCGTCTATCAAAATCAGTTTGCCGTCAAGAATTCCGAACTCGAACTTGGTATCCGCCAGCAGAATTCCTTTCCCTGCGGCGTAATCCGCGGCAAATTTGTACAGGGCCAGGCTTGCGGCCCGCAGCTCCTCCGCCAATGCGGGGCCGAGCGCCGCCGCCATGTCCCCTAAAGTCACGTTCTCATCGTGTCCTATGTCCGCCTTGCTGGTCGGGGTGAATATCGGCTCCGCAAGCTTCTGCGCCTCCAGCAGGCCGGGCGGCAGGGCTATCCCGCAGACGCTTCCGCTCTTTAGATATTCTTTCCAGCCGGAGCCGGTAATATACCCGCGGACCACGCATTCAAAATCTACGCGCCTGGCCTTATGCACCAGCATGGAGCGGCCGTTAAAATATTCGTCCGTCAGCGTACGCGCGCCCGTAACCGAGCGCACGCGCTCTCTTATCTCGGTCAGGTCGGATGAGACCACATGGTTCCCGATTATGTGCCGCGTCTTATTGAACCAGAAAAGGCTGATTTTGGTAAGCAGCTCTCCCTTGCGCGGGATCGCGGTGGGCAGAACAAAGTCAAAAGCGGAAAGCCTGTCCGTGGCTACGATAAGAAGGTAGCGCTCCCCGACCGCGTAGAGGTCGCGCACTTTGCCCTTATGAATAAGCTCCAGGTCCCTGACAGTATAGATCATGGTTCCCCCTTGCACGGGCCTACATGCCTAACCAGCCGGCCACCGACGAACCAGTGAGGAGGGCGGCGAATAATATCCAGCCGGCCTGTACGCACTTATACGCTCCGGCCAGAACCCTGAAATTGCTCCAGCTTTTATCGCCCACCATAATAAGCTCCAGCTCCGGATACCTGGCGAACAGCAGCTTGGTGGTCAGATGTTCGTTGGAATAAAGCTTTGCCAGCAGGAGGTTGACGGAAAACATTCCAAGGCCGGAGATAATGCCTGATGCACAAGAGCGGGCGAATCCTCCGCACAGAACCAGAACAAAACCCGCGGCGGAAAAATTAAGAAAAATGCCAAGCAGAACCAGCTGGTCCTGAAAACGGCTGATCCTGCGCAGATAGCTGTCGGCTAAAGTTACCGAGAACTTTCTGCTTTTCTCATCTCTTTCCATGGCCCTTTTTATCAGGTCAAATATCACATCAAGCATAAATCTTTCCCCCTTGACTCCCGCAGCACCCTTTATCCCTTATCCTTAATCCTTATCCCCTACTCCCACTCTATGGTCGCGGGCGGCTTGGAGGTAATATCGTACACCACTCTGTTAACGCCCCTTACCTCGCTGACTATGCGGGAAGATATCTTTTGCATAAGGTCATAGGGCAGCCTGGACCAGTCTGCGGTCATACCGTCTACGGAGCTTACGCAGCGCACGGCAATGGCGTCCTCGTACGATCTTTCGTCACCCATAACGCCGACGGTTTTGATCGGCAGCAGCACGCAGAATGCCTGCCAGATTTTCGGGTACCAGCCGAAAGCCTGTATTTCTTCCCGCATGATAAGGTCCGCCCTGCCCAGGGTATCCAGCCTTCCGGGCGTCACTGCGCCCAATATCCTGATGGCCAGCCCCGGGCCGGGAAAAGGGTGCTGCATAAGGATAGCCTCCGGGATCTTCAGGCTCCTGCCCAGTTCCCGGACCTCATCCTTAAAGAGCGACCTCAGCGGCTCCACCAGTTCGAAACCCATTTTCTCCGGCAGGCCGCCCACATTGTGATGGCTTTTAATAACAGCCGATGGCCCCTTCACGGAAACAGATTCTATGACATCCGGGTAAAGAGTGCCCTGAACCAGAAATTTAGCCCCTTTAATATTCCGGGCCTCGCGCTCGAAGACCTCTATAAAGGTATGGCCGATTATCTTTCTCTTTTTTTCCGGGGAGGTCACCCCTTTCAGCCGGCTCAGGAATATCCCGGAGGCGTCAACTATTTTCAGGTTGAAACGGAATTTCTTCCGGAAGACTTCTTCCATGCGGTCGCGATCGCCATGGCGCAGCAGACCGGTATCCACAAAAATACACAGCAGGTTCCTGCCTATGGCCCGGTAAGCCAGCACCGCCGCAACGGAAGAGTCGACCCCGCCCGACAGGGCGCAGATGGCGCGTTTCCCTCCGATCTGCTTCTTTATGGAGGCGATGGTCCCGCCCAGGAACGAGACCGGGGTCCAGCGCTCCCGGTAGCGGCAGATGCCGCGCGCGAAATTGCGGAGGATCTTTTCGCCGTTTTCGGTATGGTAGACCTCGGGATGGAACTGCACAGCGTAAAGGCCGCGCTCCGCGCTTTCCATGGCCGCCACAGGCACGTCGGATGTTCCGGCTGTGACACTGAAACCGTACGGCGCCGTCTTCGCTTCGTCGCCGTGGCTCATCCAGACGCTGAATTCACCGGATACGCCCTTAAACAGGTTTGATTCTCCGCGGAGACGCAGTTTTGACAGGCCGTATTCGCGCCTCAGCGCCTTGCGCACTTTGCCGCCCATCTCGCGCGCCATCAACTGCATGCCGTAGCAGATTCCCAGCACAGGCAGGCCCAAAGTAAAGACCGCGGGGTCCGGCGTCGGCGCCTTACGGTCGTAAACGCTGGATGGCCCGCCGGAAAGGATAATTCCTTTAGGGTTCCGTGAGAGAATATCCTCTATTGAAGTATGGAAAGGAAGTATTTCGCAATAAACACGCAGGCTGCGCAGACGCCTGGCGATGAGTTGCGTATATTGGCTGCCGAAATCAAGGATCAGTATCTGGTCCATGTTCCGTGCTGATGCTGGAATAACCTACTCCGTATTTAACTAGATTCTAACAAATTACGGGAAAGTTTGCCGCAAAAGCTCTCGCCCGTCAGGGATGCTCGCCTCTATCTGCTCCCGGCGGTCAAGGCGGCGGCCGGGCGTGCCGCTCACGCGCTATTCGTTCAGGGCGTAGTTGGGGGTTTCCTTGGTAACTTTCACATCGTGAACGTGGCTTTCCCTCAGACCGGCCGGTGAAATCCGGACGAAGCGGGCCTTCTTCCTTAAGGCCGCGAGGTCGCGGCAGCCGCAGTATCCCAGGCCTGAACGCAGGCCGCCTGAAAGCTGATGGACCACGTCTGCGGCCGCGCCTTTATAGGCGACCTGCCCCTCTATCCCCTCGGGCACAAGCTTATCCTTCTCCACGCCCTGCTGGCCGTACCTGTCCTTTGAGCCGGCGGCCATCGCTCCAACTGAGCCCATACCGCGGTAAACCTTATAGCTGCGCCCCTGGTAAAGAATCATGTCTCCCGGAGCCTCTTCAGTGCCGGCCAGCAGCGTACCAAGCATCACGCTGTCCGCGCCGGCTGCTATCGCCTTTGTGATGTCTCCGGAAAATTTTATACCGCCGTCCGCTATCACCGGCACTCCGCGCCTTGCCGCGGCGCGGCAGCAGTCCCTGATAGCGGTGAGCTGCGGGACTCCGACTCCGGAAATTATGCGTGTCGTACAGATGGATCCGGGGCCGATGCCGACTTTCACAGCGTCCGCTCCGGCTTTTATCAGGTCCAGCGTCCCCTCGTATGTGGCGACATTGCCCGCCACAACGTCAACTTCACAGGCGCGTTTGACCGCCTTCAGCGTGCGTATCACGGATTCGGAATGACCGTGCGCAGTATCCAGAAAAATGACGTCGGCCCCCGCCTTCACAAGCTCTCTGGCCCGCCCCACTCCCGCCTCGCCCACGCCAATGGCCGCGCCCACCCGCAAGCGCCCGGCCTTATCCTTGCACGCCGACGGATATTGCTTGCTGTTAAGTATGTCTCGCGTGGTTATAAGTCCCTTCAGATGGTGATTTCTGTCGACGAGCGGCAGCTTCTCGATGCGGTGTTCGTGAAGTATTTTCTCCGCCTCCCTCAGCGTAGTGCCGGCCCTCGCCACCACCAGCTTCTTCGTCATCGCGGAGGACACCTTCCGGGACAGATCCCGGGCAAAGCGAAGGTCCCGGTTTGTCAGTATCCCGGCTAGCTGCCCCCGCGCGATTACCACCAGGCCGGAGATCCCGTGTTTTCGCATCAGCTCCAGGGCATCCCCGAGCGTCTCGTCCGGAGAAACGGTGATGGGATTCGCTATCATCCCGCTCTGGCTCTTCTTGACCTTCTCCACCTCCTGCACCTGCTGCAGGGGCGGCATCGCGCGGTGGATTACGCCTATACCGCCCTCGCGCGCCATCGCTATCGCCAGCGCGGATTCAGTGACGGTATCCATAGCCGCAGAAACGAGCGGGATATTGAGTTCTATCGAGCGCGTAAGCCGCGTGCGAAGATCCGTCTCTCTGGGGAGCACGGCAGACCTGGCAGGCAGCAGCAAAACATCGTCAAAAGTAAGGCCGGAAGGGATATTGTCCTGAAGCATTCAAGTCACCTCTCTGTAAAGTTTACCTATTACGCGCCTTCCTTTTCAATGCCAGAATCACAGCTTATTCAAATGCAGGCTTTCCCTAAATTCGGCGAGATTTACGAACGGCGTTTTAATAAATGAACGGCGCCGATTAATTATATAAAAACCGCCGCGGCAGCGGCCTGCAGCCTGAAGGCCCGCAGAGCCGCTCTAAAGAGCGTTGATATATAATATAATTTTGTCATGCCAGGCATATCATGGTAAAAACCTTCCTTTGCGCGGCCCTTCTTCTGCTGCCGGCTGCCGCTCACACGGCCTGGTGGGCGGAAAATGACTATTCCTTCGGCTCCGGAAGCTTCCGGCGGGAATCACTGTCCGTTTTTACCAGGGTATCGCCCGCGTTCATGGGCGGCGCTAACGCTTCTTTTTACAAGGACCGGGACCATGGCCTGAAAAAAGCCTATGCCTTTCGTACGCCGGTGATGTATTCCAGGCGCAACCTTGCGATCTCCATGAAACCGTTCATCTATCCGGCCTCCTCCGGCACCGGATCCAGCGCGCGCGGCGCCAAACTATATGCGCTGTTCCCGCTCCAGGAAGAAACGGAGGAAAGCCGCCTGCACCTGACCCTTTCCGGAGCGGTTGCGCGCCAGCAAACGCCGCTGCTCTCCCCCTCCGGACCCGCGGGGCGCGAAACCTTCTCCGAGAATGCCTTCGAAGTTCAGATGGAGAAGATCTATTACAAGCAGTTCTTTTTCCAGGTCTCCGCCGCCGGCTTTTCCAAAACCGGGACCTCACGCAATTCCAATCCGACGCGGAACCCGGGCCCCGACAGCATAAATCCCGTCATGGACCACGGCGAGCTGGCCAATATGGGCACGTTCAGACAGGTAACCGCCCTTCCTAAATGGACAGCGGGCGCGCAATTCGCCCGGAGCATGGCCCCGGGCTACGATAGCTATCTTTACGCGGGATTTAGTAGAATATCCTTCAGAAGCACAGGGGACGCTGATTCAATTTTGGGCGGCATTAAATTTAATCCCAGCGGATATTCCACCTTTGACTTCGCTTATAATTTTTATAGAATCAATGGAGCGACAGGCGAGAATTATTTCAGATTGTTAATTCAGGTGTTTTTTCGCTGACCGGAACGACCTAATGACAATGCAGTCACAGGAAAGCCTAGAGATGCTGGTGATGGTCTCCAGGCTTTTATCCTCTAAACTTGATATCTCCGAACTCCTCCTTACCATCATGCGCCTTGCCTCGCGCGTTGTGGGCGCCGAGAGGGCGTCCCTGTACCTGCTGGATGAAAAGGCCCAGGAGCTTTATTTCGACGTCGCCTTAGGCCTGCCGGAAGACGTACAAAAAATGCGCTTCAAAATCGGCGAGGGCATCGCCGGGACCTGCGCCAAGGAAGGGCGCTCCCTTATCATAAACGACGTCACCAGCGATCCCCGGCACGCCAGGAAAGTTGACAACAAGAGCGGGTTCGAGACACGCGCGCTCCTGACCTGTCCCATGATAATCAAGGGTAAGGTGATAGGCGTGGTCCAGGCCATAAACAAGGCGGATGGCGATTTTGTGGACGCGGATAAAAATAATTTCGAGGCCTTCGCTTCGCAGGCGGCCATCGCCATAGAGAACTCCAGGCTCTTCTCTTCAGTAAAGGAAGAGAAGCGCAAACTGGAGATAGTATTCAAACGCATCAAGGAAGGGGCGGTATTGACCAACCCCGACGGCGAAATACTCCTACTTAATCAATCCGCCAGGCTTTACCTGGAATACGAGAAATTCCATTTCTCCGATATCCGCCAGGCGCTGGAGAATTTTTCAGTGAAGCCGCCTGTCGACCAGATAATGCAGTCGGATTCTCCGGCGGTCCGCTTCGAAGTCATGCGCGAGAAGCCCAAGAAGCTGTATCTGGACGGCTCAGCTATCAAGCTCCGCACGGAAGACAAAGAAGGCAACTCCACAATGGAGGGCTGGCTTTGGATACTGGGGGATGTGACGGCCCAGAAGATAGAGGAGTGCATGGCCAGGAACGTCCTGTCCCTTATGTCACATAAATTCAAAACTCCTCTGGCTTCTATCAACGGCTATTCCCAGATACTCAATGATGAAGCCGCCTCCAAGAATCTGCCGGAGCTGGTAAAAAAATCCGCAGCCACCATTATGGGGCAGGGAGCCAAGCTATCCGCCCTGGTGGACAGCCTGCTGGATTTTGTGACCATAGACAATCTGGACAAGACAGGCCTGAACAAGACCGAGTGCGACATCACCGAATTGCTGGGCGAAACGGTAAAGCTTATAAAACTTCGCTTCCAGGACGTACCCTCTCTTACGTTCAAGGTGGTCATGCCGGAGCCGCTTAAAGTAAACGCCGACAAGGCGATGCTTATAAACGCTTTAAAAGACCTTGTGGACAACGCGGTCAAGTTCAACCCCAATAAGGACAAGCTGGTAATCCTCTCGGCGCAGGCCAAGGACGGACATGTTCTTATTTCGGTGGGAGACAACGGCCCCGGCATCCCCGGTGAGGAGATAGCCAACATCTTTAACAAATTCTATCAGGTGGAAGCCTCTTTCACCGGCCAGGTGGAAGGCTGGGGGCTGGGCCTAGCCCTCGTTAAAAAAGTAGCGGAAATACACGGGGGCAGCGTTTACGCCAAGTCCCAGCTGCAGAAGGGCTCTGCTTTTACCATCGTCCTGCCGCTTTAAACTCTCTTATAGGATTATATTTTGAACGCCCGGGAATACCCCCGGGCCTTGCGCGCTCCGCGATCAGCTCCGGCGCCGGTTAAATTCACAGCCAAAGCTCATGAAGCGGAGCTACGCCAGCTTATTTAACGCGACCAGCTTCCGCAGCTCAGCCATATCCGGCTGGATAACGAAGGGCTGGCCGGCAGATCTCATGGCGCTGGCAATATCTTTCAGCCCGTTCCCGGTTATAAGCAGAACCACGGATTCGTTATCCTTCACTCTGCCTTCCGCTACGGCTTTTTTAAGACCCGCGTAAGTGGCGGCGGCCGCCGGCTCGGCGAAAACGTTGGAACCCCTGGCTACATCGGGTATCGCCGCCAGGATCTCCGCGTCGGTGACGGTAAGGGCGAACCCCTGCGAGTCGCGAATAGCCAGTACCGCGGCCATGCCGTCGCGCGGAGTACTGACGGAAATGCTGTCGGCGACGGTCTCTCCGGAAACCGGCTGGATGTCCCCCCCCGATTCAAAAGCCCTCTTCACGGCATCTGATTTTTCAGCCTGCACCGCGATCATCTGCGGAAGTTTTTCTATGATGCCCAGACGGTGGAACTCCACGAATCCCTTCCACATTCCGCTTATAATATTGCCGTCGCCCACCGGAACAAACACCTTGTCCGGAGTTTCCCACTTCATCTGCTCACAGATCTCGAACGCGCAGGTTTTCTTGCCCTCGCGTGTAAAGGGATTCACCCCGGTGCTGCGATTGTACCAGCCGTATTCAGCCGCTGCCTTCAGGCAAAGGTCGAAGGCTGCGTCGTAAGTTCCTTTGACCATGATCACTGTGGCGCCGAATACCAACAGCTGGGCCACTTTGGGGGCCGGCGCGGTTTCCGGAACAAAGATAACAGTCCTCAGGTCCAGGCTGCCGGTAAGGCAGGCCAGGGAGGAGGCGGCGTTGCCCGTGGAAGCGCAGGTCACAACTTTTTCCTTTAGCTCGCGCGCCCTGGCTATTACCACGGCGCTGGCGCGGTCCTTGAAAGAAGCGCTGGGATTGCGCCCGTCGTCTTTTATATAAAGGTTGGGAACCCCGACTCCGGAGCCGAGCCTTTCCGCCTTGTAAAGAGGCGTCCAGCCGACCTGCACCGGCGGGATCATTTTAAACCCCGAAAGCGGCAGAATATCCATATACCGCCATAGCGTCCGGTCGTGGTTATCCTTTAAAACCTCGTAATTGAGGCGTTTTTTTATGAGGGTATAATCGTAAATAACCTGAAGATTTCCGCCGCATGAAGCGCAGGTGTACTTCACTTCGGCAAGCTTGTGATCCCTGCCGCAATTTATACACTGCAATGTCTTGATCTTTTTCATAAACCTTTATCCGCGCACCACCGTGGTGCCGGCCCGGCCGCTTAAAGTCTCGTCGAACAGATCTGTCCTGGTGATGAACGCCGCATGACCGCCGCCCTTCAGGAATTCTATGACCGCTTTTACCTTCGGCCCCATGCTGCCTGGCGGAAACGGGCAGGGCTTGCGCGAGTAAAGCTCTTCCAGCTCCGCAAGGGTAAGCTTGCGCAGGTCGGTCTGACCCGGCTTCTGGTAGTTCAGCTTGGCGCCGTCCTCGCCGGTAAATATCGTAAGCGTGACCTCCAGTTCCTCCCCGCGCGTCTTCGCGCGCTTCAGGAGCATCGTGCCCAGCAGGGCGGACGCCAGGTCCTTGTCTATAACTGCCTCAACTCCGGTGTACATTTTGAGCGGTTTTGAACCGGGCTTATGTTTTTTGGAGAACCGCACGCCGTAGTTGCAGTGGTATACTTCGGCGCCGGCATTGATTTCCGGGGTGACTTCCCGCACCGGGATACCGCCGCCTCCTACAGTTATCGGGACTATCCCCTTCGCCAGCAACGCCTCGATAGCGTCTATCTCAACGATATCAGATGGCACGGGAGAAGGAACCACGCGCCGCCAGATATCGGCGCCTTTTTCGTCTTTTTTATAAAGTTTCATCACCCAGCCGTTATCTTTGGTGCGCTTTTCAGCCTCTTCCCCGGAATACGAGGGTCCGATGTATTTGGACGGATTCTTAAAATCCGGATCGTCTTTGTCAACAACCACCTGCGTGACTATTCCGGTAACTATATTGTCGATGCCGCGGATGTTCAGCTCGTTATTCAGCTCGGCGAGCATATAGGCCATGGCTCCCTGGGTGTCAGAGACGCATACGTCCAGGGGCAGGGGCGGGAGGGTGTCCCGGCACAGCTCCGCGCGCATAAGCACATTGCCCACCTGCGGCCCGTTCCCATGTGTCAGGACGTAAAGGTCGTCGGGATATTTCTCGAAGATGTCCGCCACGAGCTTTGCGGTCTCAGCCGTGCGCTGCCACTGCATGGCTATATCCGGATTGATGCTTTTCCCGGTCCCGGGATCCTTAAGCCCAGCTGGTGACACTTCATTTCCGCCAAAAGCGAATATTCTTATCCGTTTCATGCTGCCTCCACAAGGTGCTGGCGACTATTACAATAAAAACCGGCGCGGACAGCGCAGGCCCGTCCCGCGCCGGAGACAGGGGCCGGATCGGACCCGTATGGCGGGCCCGGTAAAAAGCGGGCGCTACGGTCTGCCGCCCATGATCAGCGCGAGGATGGCCTTGACCGTGTGCAGCCTGTTCTCGGCCTGGTCGAAAACCACGCTCTGGGGCCCGTCTATCACGGCGTCCTCCACTTCCGCGCCGCGGTCTGCCGGAAGCGGGTGCATGTAAACGGCGTCCTTATGCGCCAGCTTCATGCGTTTTTCGGTGCAGACCCAGTTCTTATTCTTGGCGATTATCTTCATGCCGGTGTCTTTCTTGTCGGCTTCCGGCACATTAATATCCTTCAGATATTGATGGCAGCCCCAGGATTTTGGATAAACGATGTGCGCGCCCCTGAACGCTTCGTCCATATTGTGAGTAACCTTGAATTTTGCGCCGGTGTCTTTGGCGAACCTCTGCGCGTCGTCCATGGTTCTCGGTATAAGGTTGAACTCTTTCGGGTAAGCCAGCGTCACATCCACGCCGAAGCGGGGCAACAGAGTGATAAGGCCCTGTGGTACCGAGAGCGGACGGGCGTATGCCGGGGCGTAGGTCCAGGAGACCACGCATTTCATGCCTTTGAGATTAGTGCCGAATTTTTCCTGCATGGTCATAAGGTCGGCGATGGACTGGCAGGGATGGTCGACGTCGCACTGAAGGTTAGTGACCGGGATATCGGCTTCTTTGGCGACTTCGCGTATGTATTTATTTCCGGTTCCATAGAAGCAGTTGCGGATTGCGACCCCGTGGCCGTAGCGGGAAAGCACCTTACCGGTATCCTTAGGCGTCTCACCGTGGGATATCTGCATCTTATCCGGGGTCAGATCATGGGCGTGGCCTCCCAGCTGGGTCATGGCGGCCTCGGTGGAATTTCTGGTGCGCGTAGACTGCTCGAAGAACATCATAAACAGGGTCTTGTCCTGCAGTATCCTGTGCGCCTCTCCCAGGGAAAATTTTATTTTAAGGTATTTAGCCACTTCCAGAACCGTTTCCAGCTCCTCTTTGGTCCAGTCCACTGTTTCGATCCAATCCTTTCCTCTGAGCATTGATTTCATAAACGGCTAAGCCTCCTGCCTGAAATATCAGATACTGCGCCTGTCTGGTTATTTTATCACTTTTCCGCGGCTACTCTATAATGCGCCGGGGCCGCGGCCATTAAATACCTGGCGCCGCAAGGCTCCGCGGATCACGGCCCGTCTCTGAAAGCACGCTTTTGCATAACTCAGCGAATATCCGCTCAATAACAGCGCCGGCTTTGCGCTTAAGAGCGACCCCGTCCAGCTCCGTAACGGGGCTGACCAGCCGCAGGCTGTTGGTCATAAAGACAGCGTCGGCCGCAGTCAGATCTTCCACCCTCAACGGCCCTTCGGCCGGGTCCAGGCCAAGCCGGCCGGCGCACGCCAGGATATGCTTGCGCGCGATACCGGCCAGGACACCGTCGGAGCAGGGCGGGGTGAGGAGCTTTGAGCCACTGATAGCGAAGATATTCCCCGCGCTGACACATGCCACGCTTCCGGCATTATTCAGCATCAGGGCGTCGTCGGCTCCGCGCGAAACAGCTTCACGGGCAGCCAGGATATTGTCCGCGTACGAAAGAGTTTTAAGGCGCGCCGCGGGAGAGCCCTCGTTGCGCCGCACGGAAGAAACCGCAAGCCGCACCGGTGCGCGGATCGTGGCGGCGGGCAACGGGTAGAAAGTAGCCAGAACCGGCGCCGCCTGCGGGCCGCCGGCCGCCAGGCCGCGGGGGCCCGCGCCGCGCATAACGGTCAGGCGAATAATTCCCGGCTCAGGGCCGATTACCGCGAGGGCTTCCCGTTCCAGCTGCGTCCTCTCAGCCTTCAGGCCAAAAACTGAAACGCCGGCCAGCAGGCGGTCCAGGTGATCGGGCAGCCAGACCGGCCTTCCGTCGAGCGCCAGAATGGTCTCAAAAACGCCGTCCCCAAGCAACAGCCCCCGCTCTCCCGGGTCCATAGGCAGATAGCCGGGGCAATCCTGCCCGGCGAACCGTACTTTCATACTTTCACTTCCTTCAGAAAGTTGCGAAGAAGGTCATAGCCATGCTCCGTAAGAATTGACTCAGGATGGAACTGCACCCCATAGGTCGGCTGCGACCGGTGCCTTAAAGCCATGATCTCACCCTCCTCCGAGCGCGCCGTAACTTCCAGGTCAGCGCCTGCCTCTTCCACTATCAGGGAATGGTAGCGGCCGGCCCTGAATCCGTCCGGTATCCCGGCGAAAAGTCCGCTTCCGTTATGAAAGATGCGCGAAGAGTCGCCGTGCAGCGGCCGTCTCGCGCGGACTACTTTTCCGCCAAAAGCCTCTCCCACGCATTGATGCCCCAGACAGACGCCCAGGATCGGCACCCGCCCGGAGAAGCGGCGCAGCAGGCTCATAGAGCGGCCCGCTTCTCGCGGCGCGCAGGGTCCAGGAGATATAACCATGGCGGTCATCTTAAGGTCGATCCGGGAAAGCTCCTCATGCCGTCTCACGCGCGTGCGCGCGCCCAGCTCCTCAAAGTAGCGCGCGATATTGTACACGAAAGAGTCGTGATTATCAATTATCAGGATCATCGGGTAAAAGCCTCACGGACCCGCTCGATCTTCGCAAGAGTTTCCTCATACTCAGCGGCCGGTTCGGAGCGCGCCGTGATCCCGCCGCCGCCCTGAAAATTTGCTGCGCCGTCCGCGAACATAACGCTTCTGATAGCTATATTGAAATCCATCGGGCCGCTCGCCCCGATGAAGCCGATAGAGCCGCAATAAATTCCCCGCGGACATTTTTCTATCTCCCCGATCACTTCCATCGCCCTGATCTTCGGCGCGCCGGTGACGGAGCCTCCCGGAAAGCAGGCTCCCAGCAGATCTCCGCGCGTACGGTTCAGCGACAGCCGGCCTCTGACTACCGAGGTAAGATGATGAACTGACGCATAGCTCTCCAGCCCGCACAGGACCGGGACGGTGACGGACCCCGGGTCACAGACCCGCGAGAAGTCGTTCCGCAGAAGGTCCACTATCATTACGTTCTCCGCCAGGTCCTTGCCGCTCGCCAGCAGCTCGGCGGTAAGCGCCGCGTCCCGCATCGGGTCGGCTTCCCGCCGGCGCGTGCCTTTGATTGGGCGGGCCTCCGTGAAACGGCCGTCAAAACTGACAAGCCGTTCCGGAGAGCTTGAGGCGACGGCAAGCACGCCGTAATCTAAAAACGCGGAAAAAGGCGCCGGGTTCACCGCGCGCAGCCGGCGATAGAAAGAGAAGGCGTCGAATTTATCCGGTATGGGGGCGCTGAAGCGCTGCGAGATATTGGCCTGAAAAACATCGCCTGCTAAAATATAGCCGATCGTCCGCTTCACGGCGGCTTCGAACCGCGCCCGCGTGAAATTAGAGCGCCATCCCTTTATCACTCCAAGCCCCGGAGGCGGCGGATCCGCCGACAACATTTTTTCAAAGCGGTCCGCCCTGGCGGCGGCATCCCGGCCCATAAGCCCTGTCGATACGATAAAGGCCCTCTTCCGTTTATGGTCGAACGCCGCGACCACATCGTATAGATGCAGCATGAGCTCCGGACACAGGGCAGGCCATTTTGGCATGCGGGCGCGCGGCTCCAGAACCCGGCCGAATTCATAGCCGATATAGCCCATAAACCCGCCCTGAAAAGGCGGCAGCCCCTTCAGGTGCACGGTGCGATTCTCAGCCAGAATTTTGTCCAGCGCGCTCAGCGCCGGTGCGGCCCTGGTCTTCCCGTTCCAGGTCGTCACTCCGTCGCGGACAATGAGCGAGGCGACAGGGTCACAGGACAGATAGGAATAGCGCCCAAGCAGCGGATGGCGCATGGAACTGTCCAGCAGGGTAAGATGTTTTTGCCCGGCGAGCCGCGCCGCCAGGCTAACCGGCTCCGCGTAGGGAATCTCCCTGACGAGGGGCTCCGCTTTTTTGGTGCGGGCGCGTTTCATCGTTCAGCTGTCCTGCAGGCGGCGCAATTCCCTGTCCGCATCGCGCAGCCGCAGAGCTTCAACGGTGGCCAGGCGCTGAAAGAACGCCGCGCTGACTGCGGGAGTGACGCGCGAGATCTCATCGAAGGCCGCCCGGGTGATGACATAAAGGTCTGCATCGCTCAGAGCTATGGCGTCGGCCGTACGCGCTTTGCGGGTCAGGAAAGCGACTTCCCCGAAGAAATCGCCGGGGCCGAAAACGGCGAGATGATGATGTCTGTGCGTGTCCTTCAGCGGCAGAACCACGCGCACGCACCCGCGGCGTATGAGGAACAGTTCATCTCCCTCCCCCTTGCGGCGGAAGATAGATGCGCCGGCAGCGGCCCTGCGCTCTACAAAAGCCGCGCGCAGCCCTGCCAGGGAGGCGGGGTCCAGCTCGCGCAAAAAATCTATCCTGGCAAGATCGAGCAGCTCCCCGGCCTCCGGTCGCTCCATGCCCGCCTCGTCCAAAACACGATCCTCCGCCCATTCAAGCGCGTCGTGAAGCGTTTCGAAAACCCGCCCTCCTCCGCCGCGGCGCGTCAGCCCCATATGCCTGAGGTAAGCGACCAGGTCCTGCCCGGTGGGCAGACTCGGAGGCAGATGGGAAAAAGCAAGCGAGCCCCCGCATTCGGCCAGAGTCTCGCCCACCTGCGCCAGCATATGCGCGGCCGTGAAATCGACCGACGTTACGCGGCGCATATCCAGGATGAGGCGCCTGCACGAGCGCATCTCATTCTCTATTTCAGAAAAAAGCTGGTCGGTTGTGCCGAAGAAGAGGCTGCCCTGCAGCTCTACCACAAGCGTTTCTCCTCCACGCGCCGCCAGCGCCTCGCGCTCACGCGGCAGGCGCTGCTGCTTTGAGGATATCTCAGCCCCGGTCGTTTTGCGCCGAACCACGCTGCTGTGCATCTGCTCGCGGATGAACAGGAGCATGGAGAGGGCTATCCCCACACCCGCGGCGATGATGAGATCCGCCATGAGCGCGGTTCCGGCGACCGAGACTACCACTGCAAAATCCAGCATGGTGGCCCGCCGCAGCGCAAGCCGCAGACTGGAGCGGTCTATCATCCGCGCGCCCACCACCGCCAATAATCCGGCCAGGGCCGCGAGCGGGATACGCCCGATCGCGCCGCCAAGAACGAGGGCCGCGACCAGGGCGAACACGCCCTCCAGGAAGCCGGCGCCGCGGGTTTGCCCGCCGCTCGCCAGGCTTACCATGGTCGCGCCTAAAGTGCCCGCTCCCGGCATGCCGCCAAACATCGCTGAAGCGATATTGCCGGCGCCCTGGCCAGCGAGCTCACGGTTAGAATTATGACGCGAGCGGACGATAGAATCCGTGATCACGCAGGTTTTAAGAGTATCGATCGAAAGAAGCACCGCCAGCGTGAGCGCAGGGCCCGCTAGCATAAACACATCATGCGGCCCCAGCATGGATAACGCGCTGAAATTGGCGGCAATCCCTTTAAAAACAGCGCCAGGGCTGGTGGAGATCTCTCCGATAATGAACGGATTAGCGAACGGCGCAAGCAGTTGCGGACGCAAAAGGCCGGCGGCCAAATGCGTCAGAATCCCGGCCGCGAGGCCGAGTATGGACGCCGGCACCCGTTTGGTGAGGCGCGGAGCCCAGAGCGTGACCAAAACGGTGACAAGGGCGACGCTAAGCGCGGGCCATTGCCAGGAGGCTGGAGAAAGCAGGCCGGCGAGCGTCCCGCCGTCCTTCGCAAGCCCGAAGAACGGGCCGGCCTGTTTCAGCATTATCATTAAACCGACGCCGCTCATGTAGCCCGCCACCACCGGATAGGGAATGTATTTGATCAGCCGCCCTCCGCCGAGCGCGCCGAAGATGGTCTGCAGGAGGCCTGAGAACAGACCGACTAAAGCGAGGGAGACAATAACGCGCTCGGCGGGCGCGCCTCCGCTTATCAGTTCCGCGCAAAGCGCGGCCATGACGGCCGCCGCCGGCGCGCAGGGGGCGGAGATAAGGCGCGGGGCTCCCCCCAGCGCCGGGGCGATCAGCCCGATAGCCACGGTCCCCAGCACTCCGGCAAGCGCTCCCGCTCCAGCGAAGCCTGGCCCGAGCGGGGCGTACATCGCCACGCCGAAAGCTATTGCGGAGGGCAAAGCGACCAGCATGGCCGCGAGCCCGCCCCACGCATCGGACCATTCTATTTTGTCTGACTTGGAGGGAGCGACTCCCGCTGTGGTCATGTGCATTTCCGGAAAGGATTATTGCGTTCCAATTTCAGGGCTACAGGTATTGGGGTATGGCGGCGTAGAAGACGGCCGCGGTCAGCAGGTCGGACACCGGCATATTCTCTTTTACGGTATGCGCGTAAATCTCATTTGACGGGCCGAAGCCGATGGTCGGGATCTTCAGCCTGCCGGCGGTCGCCACGCCGTTGGTGGAAAACACCCATTTGTCCACCACCGGGTTTTTGCCCAGCGCTATCCTGCCCGCTTTCACGCCCGCCTGCACCAGCTTATGATTTGCCGGAAGCACCCAGGTCGGGAAATACTTCTCCTGCCCCACCTTCAGACCCGTCCAGGCCGTGGCGTCGTAGTAAAGCACTTCCACTTTCGCGCCGGTCTTTTTTACCGCAGGCAGGCGCTTTATCTCGTTCACGGAAGACCTGAGCGTCTCTCCGAGCGTAAGGCGCCTGTCGAGATAGACGGTGCATTCGTCCGGCACGGCGTTCAGTGACGGGGTTTTACACTCTACCGAGGTGACGGCTACGGTTCCCTTGCCCAGGAATTTATCATTCTTGAGTTTTTTGTTAAGCGCCGTGATCTGCTGTATTATTTCAGACATCTTAACCACGGCGTTATCGCCCCGCTCCGGAGCTGAAGCGTGGCAGGAACGGCCCTTAGTTACCACCTTTATCTCCATGCGCCCGCGGTGCCCGCGGTAGACCGCCAGATTGGTCGGTTCGGTCAGCACTACGAAATCAGGCCTGATCTTTTCCTTGTTAATGATATGCAGCAGCGGCAAGCCGTCACAATCCTCCTCCATCACCGAGCCCACGGCTATATAGGTATAATCGCCGGACAGCTTCAGCTCCTTTATCAGCTTGCCGGCGTATACCATGGAAACCATTGAAAGTTTCTGGTCTGTGGCGCCCCGGCCGTAAATGACGTCGTTTTTTATCACGCCCCCGAACGGATCTATCTTCCAGGCTGTCTTGTCGCCTATGCCGACGGTATCGATGTGGGCATCCACCATGATCTTCTTTTTCCCGCTGCCGATGAAGCCTATGATGTTGCCCATGGCGTCTATCTTGATCTTGTCAAAGCCGGCCTTAATCATCTCTTTTTTGATGCGCTCCACCAAGGCTCCTTCCTGCATGGAGAAGCTCGGGATGCGTATAAGATCGCGCGCAAAAGCGATCATCTCCTTCCTGTGTTTTAAAACGGCCGTGTTGAGTTGTTTAAGGTCCATTGTTCCTCCATCCGTTGAAGTATGGTATTAATATCCGGCCAGGCAAATCAACCGGATGAGCCTAGGAAGCACGGAGCCTCCCGGATTTTTGTAATATACAGATATATGGCTGATGATATCCGCGGTTTTTTCCCGGCGCCAGGTTCCATTGAGGAGAAATTTATCCGGGCCGGAGGGCACGGCGGACAAAATGTGAATAAAGTCTCCACCTCCGTACAGCTCCGCTTTTCCCCCTGGCTGTCCGGATTGCCCTGCGCGGCGCAGGAGAGGCTTAAATTGCTGGCCGGGTCCAAGCTGACCGCGGACGGAGACATCCTGATAACCGCCAGCGAACACCGCACGCAGGAACAGAACCGGAAGGCCGCGCGCGCCAGGCTGCTGGACCTGATTGAACGCGCGCTTCTCCCCCCGAAATACAGAAGGCCCACTAGACCGTCCCGGTCATCCAGACGGCGCCGCCTTGAAAGCAAAAAGCGCCGCTCCGATATTAAAACAGCGCGGCGCGGCACTGACTGACACCTGGTCAGCAACCGGGGGACTTAGGGCTTACCCGGCAAAGCTCTTCTTCGTTATCGGGCCTGGTTTTATTCCAGGGCATGGCGGCAAGCAACTGGGCGAGTCCGCAGAATCCGGTAAGACCCGCAAAGGTCAGACCCGCCCCTACGAACGCCGCCGCCCATACGATCCGCGGGTCAGCGTAAACGCTTAGCAGTGAGGAGACCAGGACTATCAGGCCGGCGATCAGCTGCACCTGGCGCAGTATGGACAAATGGGCGGCCTTCCGGGTAACTACGGGGCGCCCCTGCCTGACCCACTCCAGTATCCCTCCCTCGAATACGGAAATTTCTATCTGTCCTTTGAAACCGAGTTTATCGATCTGCTCACCCGCAAGCCGCGCGCGGCTGCCGCTCCGGCACATGAGCAGCACCTGCCGGCCGACCAGGGACTGCAGGACCCCGGGGGCAAAGTGATTGAATTGCGAGAGCGGCACCCAGATGGACCCCGGCACATGCTCGGCCGCGAATTCATCCTGCTCACGAACATCCAGAATAACCTGCTCCATGGCGTCCTCCTGAAAAAATAAAATCAGCCGCGCGAAAAAATTTATCCAGACCGGCTGCGGCTCAAATATGAACAATTGTAACAGTTATCAGGCCCGAAAGAGAGCGGGCCCGAGCCCGGCTGGCAGTAAAAAGGCCGGCCCGGGTTACAGGCCGGCCCTTCGGCATGCCGACAATCCGTAGCTCATCTCACTTTTCGGGTGTAGGCCAGCGCGGCCTTGATGCGCTCAGCCCTTGCCGTGGTGGCGCCCATCTTGCCGTCCTTTATAAGGCCGATGGTGGCCGTCATCCAGACCTTAAACTCTTTGGCTGCCGTCTCGTTTATTGTGGTCATAATCCCGCCCGCCTGCCTGTATATATCCTACAGCAAACGCCGGAGCGAATCCCGAAAAAATACCGAAGTGCCCGGGGATCGGACCGGCAGGTTGCGCGGATACGCCTGCTAACGTTATAATATTCCTTAACGGCCACCCGGAGCGGAGCTGCCAGCGATTATGACAGAGGATATACCGATATACACAGGAACTAAAGCGGAAAAATACAGCGCTTTATTGCCGCAGCTAAAAGCCCTGACGGCAGGCGAAACCGATCTGATCGCCAATCTGGCCAATATCACTGCGGCTCTGAAAGAGCAGTTCGGCTGGCTGTGGGCGGGATTTTATCTGGTCAGGGAAGAAGAACTGGTGCTGGGCCCGTTTCAGGGACCTGTGGCCTGCACTCGCATCCGCAGGGGCCGCGGGGTTTGCGGAGCGGCGTGGCAGCGGATGGAAACGGTACTGGTGCCGGACGTCACAAAATTCCCGGGACATATTGCCTGCAACAGTTTATCCAGATCCGAGATCGTGGTGCCGGTCATCAGGAACGGAAAAGTGATCGCCGTCTTTGACGCGGACAGCGAGAAGCCGGACCATTTCGATGAAACCGATAAGCAGTATCTGGGCGAAATGCTTGGCGATATAGCCTTCGGTAAATAGCCCCGCCGCCTGCCTTTACGGCGTTATTCCACTCCGAGCAATTCCACTTCGAAGCAAAGCTCCGCGTCTGGCGGGATCACATTTCCAGCGCCGCGCTTCCCATAAGCCAGGGCCGAAGGGATAAGGAGCCTGCGTTTCCCGCCGATCCGCATGCCGGAGACGCCTTCATCCCAGCCTTTTATAACCTGCCCCGCGCCCAGCTTGAAAGTGAACGGTTCGTTGCGGTCCAGGGAGCTGTCAAATTTCTTACCATTGGGGAATGTCCCGGTATAATGGACCGTCACCGCTTTGCCGCTGACCGCGGCTGGCCCGCTGCCTGCCTCAATATCTATATACTTCAGCCCCGATTTCAGAACAATCTCATCCTGAGACATACAAACCTCCTTAATGAATACCGCGGGTATTATAGCAATAACGTGAAGCTGACTATTCCCGCGGCTAAATATCCCCGGCAGGCCCGGGCCGGGGAAAAGCTATAATTTAGACAGCGCGCGTCCGGCGCCGTCCGGCCGGGATGAGTTGCCAGAGCATTCGCGAGCCGGAATGCCTCTAAGGATCTCCGCTGGCGCGGGGATAAAACTATGTCACGCAAATTAAAAATATCTCTTAAAGCTCTTTCGGTGCTGCTGGTCCTGTACGCGGCGTACTCTCTTTATTTTGCCGAGCAAGGTAACTTCTACGCCATCACGCCCGGAAGCGCGTACCGGTCCGCGCAGCTGGACAGGGACGAACTGGAGCATTACATTAAAAAACACCGCATAAAAAGCATCCTCAACCTTCGCAATGACTCCGCCGGTTCCTCCTGGTACGTGGAGGAAATAAAAATAAGCGCCGAACATCAGCTGGCGTATTATTCCGTCCCTTTGTCGGCAAAATCGGAACCCAGCGAAAAAAGCGTAACAAACTTACTGAAGGTTTTTAATTCCGCGCCGCGGCCGATATTAATCCATTGCAGGGCCGGCGCCGACAGGACAGGCCTTGTGGCGGCGATGTGGAAAGCCTATGTGGACAAGGAACCAAAAGAGCAGGCAGGAAAACAGCTTTCAATACGGTTTTTTCATTTTCCGATAGGCCGCGCGGCCTCCCTTGACCGGTTTTTTGAAAAGTGGCAGCCCGGTGCCGCAGGCAGCGCGGAGAGCCTGCGCTAAGCTTCTCGGCGCGGGCTTTTCAGTGTTTACAGATATCGCAGGAAGAGTTTTCAACCGGCTCGCTTTCAACCTGAAACGCGCAGTGCCTGATATTGAACCTGCAGGCGGCGGCGCAAGTGGCGTCCTTCAGCACCCGCTCAAAAAGGTCCTTCTCTTTCACCACCAGATGCGCGCTGATGGCGTTGAACCCGGCCGTGAGGCTCCATACATGCAGTTCGTGCACGCCGCTCACGCCAGGGAGGCCGGCGAGCGCGGCGCGCACCTCCTTAAGGTCCATACCGGTGGGGGTGCCCTCCAGCAGGATATGGAAAGTTTCCAGCATCAGCCGGGTGGAGCTGTACAGGATCAGGGCTATGATGGCCAGGGACACCAAAGTATCCATCCGATAGTAGCCGGTAAAATAGATAACGGCGCCGGCGATTATTACGCCCACGGAGCCGGCCATATCGCTCACCACGTGCAGGAAAGCACCGCGTATATTGATGTTTTTATCTTTGTGGGCCAGCAGGAACCAGGCCGAAAGGATATTGGCGCCCAGGCCTATAACCGCCACTATCATCATGGGCTTAGAGAGCACGCTCACTGGATTCAGAAAACGCTCATACACCTCGCGCAGCATGAAGCCGGAAACCAGCCATAGGAGCAGGGCGTTGACCAGGGCCGCCACCACTTCAATGCGGCGGTAGCCGAAGCTGCGCCGGTCGTCCGGGGCTATCACGGACAGTTTCGAGGCTAAATAGCTTATCGCCAGGCCGGTGCAGTCGGTGAGCATATGCAGGGCGTCGCTGAGAAGCGCCATGCTGCCGGTTAGCAGGCCGCCGGCCGCTTCCACAGCGGCAATAAAAACCGTTACGACTAAAGCCGCTGTAATGCTGCGCCTCTCCGCGTGTCCGTGCGCGTGATTGTGATTATGCATGATATCCTGAAACAGACGGACGCCTCAGACTGGCCTCTCCCGTCTCTTGTTCCTCCCCTCACGGGACATTGCTAAAACGCCGTCTCTTACATTATAATATCAAAAGCGGATACTGTTTATTTTATTTTCAAGGTGCTCCGCCGAACCGGAAAAGAGGGTAAACAGATGTCTGTCGTCAAGTCGTCCGCCCGCGATGGATCTGCACCTATGAAGCGCGCCGCATGCCTCTCCGTTCTGATCTTTCTTTTGATCTGCCCCGGCGTCCGCGCACAATCTGAAATAAACGCCTCTGCCTTGATGGACCGCCTGTCTTCCATGGTCAATGATATGCCGGCTCCGCCGGAAGTTACCGAGGCCGAAGTGGTCGAACTGGAAGAAGGCGATCCCGAGACCTATATCTTCATAAGCGGCGCGCTGGCCCATCCGCCGAAGCCGGTAAACCTTGGCGGCAACGGCATTCTCTCCTTAACCCGCCAGAACACCGGAGAGCGACTGACCGTCCGCTACCGCGGCCGGAACGGCGCTTACAATCAGGCCGCTCTCGCCAAAATAGGCCGCCTCATGCGCTGCAGCCTCACCGGCCGGGAAACCCCGGTCGCGGTCAGGCTGGTAGAGCTGCTGGACGCCGTAGAGGACCGGTTCGGAAATCAGGGTATTATTCTTTTAAGCGGCTATCGAACGCCGAGGCTTAACGGGCTGGTGCCGGGAGCGGCCCGCCGCAGCCTGCATATGCTGGGCTGGGCTGCCGATATCCGGGTCCCTGGCTACAGCCCCGACCAGGTGGCGTCGTACGCCATAGAAATGCGCGCCGGGGGAGTCGGCCGCTATCAGGAGGCCGCTTTTATCCACCTGGACGCCGGCCAGTCCAGATACTGGGCGGGCAGGACCCCGCGCAGCGCGGACGCCCGGGAAAAGGCCTCACTGGTGACACAATAATAAACGGCAGAGGTCCTGCCACTGATTACCGGCTCACCGGCATAATTCGTATAATCGAGAGACGCAAGCCGCCAGGCAAAAAGGAGACAGCTATGGAAAGAAGCCAGGAAATGACAAGCGTAAGCTCCGACTGGGATGGATTTTACAAGAAAGGCATTTCGGAAAAATTGCCTTTTTTCGCCAAAAACGGAAGGCTCTACGACTGTCTTTTCGCCCAGCAGCTGGACCGCGGTCTTTTGACCCATCTGTTTGAAACCACCGACGCCCTGCGCCGGCTCACCCGGAAAAAGGAGGGCATGAACTATGCCGGCAGCCTCCTTTCCCACGCGCGCGCCATGCTATATTTTGTCCAGCCGTCCACCAGGACCTTCCTCTCATTCCTGAACGCCTGCCATATTCTCGGCATCAAAACCTCAGAGATACGCGACACATCCACCTCTTCGGAAGTTAAAGGGGAAAGCCCGGAGGACACTGTTCGCACCTTTTCCAGCTACGTGGACATGATAATAATGCGCCACCCTACTCCCGGCTTTGTGGAAAAGACCGCCTGGCTCATGAACCGCACGAACCGGCCGGTGCCGATCATAAACGGCGGGTCCGGCAAAGATCAGCATCCGACCCAGGCGCTTCTCGACATGTACACCCTGTACCGCAGTTTTAACGGCGACATGGACAATAAAAGGATCGTTATGGTCGGGGACCTGAAGCGCGGCAGGACCGTGCGATCGCTCACGTACCTGATGCGGAACTATAAGAATATTTCGCTGTGTTTCGTCTCACCCGCACAATTCCGGATGGAAGCCGATATTCTGGATTTCCTCAAACGCCACAACATGCCCTTCATGGAAACCGAGGATTTCAGGTCCGTCATGGGAGAGGCCGACGCCATATACATGACGCGCATACAGGACGAACACGACAAAGCCGGAGAATCAAAGGCGGTGGATTATTCGCCGTTCCATTTCAAAGCCGAACATCTGAAGCTTATCAAGAAAAGCTGCGTAATAATGCACCCGCTGCCGCGGCGCGACGAGATCGAGGTTTCCGTGGATGAAGACCCCCGGGCCGTCTTCTGGCGGCAGGAGCGCAACGGGATGTGGGCCAGGGCCGCGCTAATCTCTTATATTTTCGGCGTGGACGGCGAGATAGTCAAAAGCTGAAGCAATTTTAGGGCTTAGTAGGCGTCCAGGTTATCGAACTCGGTCACGCGTTTCTTTACGAAGAGGCTCTCTAGTTCGCGGCCGTAGGCAAAAGGTCCCTTGGGCCAGTTCATCGCCAGCTTCATCGCGGTCTCGATATCGCGCTCTGAGGCCATTATCTCCGAAGCCAGCAGCCTGGCCTCCTCTATAACCGGCCGCATAATTTCCGAGAAGATCTCTTCTTTAGACACTTTTTTAAGCCCGAGATATTTGACAACGTTGGAGAGTATCGGGTTCTCTCCCACGATCTGCCCGTCCTCGTAGATATAGAAGCCTATCGTGGATTTTCTGCCCAGCTGGCCGTACTGAACCAGGCGCAGCTCCATAGCGGATGGGGCCAGCCGCTCCGGCTTGCCCAGCGCTTCATAAATATCCTGAGTCGACTTATAATCCCGGTCTAAGCCTATAAAGTCAGCGGCTTCCAGCGGGCCGGCGGACATCCCGCCCACAGCCCTGAAAGCTGCGTCAATTTCCCGCGGGCTCCCCTTGCCGGCCTCCAGCAGCCGAAAGGCGCTGAGGATAAGCGGCCTGAGCAGCCGCTCTACTATCTGGCCCGGGTTGTCCTTTACCAGCACCGGCACTTTCTCTATTTTCCTCAGCAGGCTTAAAGCGGCCTCAAGGGATTCGTCCTTTGTGGAATCCAGCCGGACCAGTTCGACTAAAGTGTTGGAGCGCACCGGCCTCACGAAATTTAAACCGATCGTCCTGTCCTTGGGAAGGTCCGTGTATTCAAGCAGCGCCTTTAAAGGCTGCACGGCGCATAACGCCGCGGTAATGCAGCCGGGGTCGGTAAAATCCTTCAGCTTCAGAAAAACCTGCCGCCTCGCCTCCAGGTCCTGCGCCATAGTCTCTATGAGGATATCGGCGCCCTTAAATCTGGAAAGATCCTGCACTCCCTCGATATTGGCCAGCAGCTCTTCCTTCCCGGCCTGACACATGGCCCACCGTATTTTGGCCAGAGCCACATTGAGGCTGTCTTTGAAATTGTCGTAGATGCGCACCTGATAGCCGTGCTTCAGGCAGATCTCGGCGAGGCCGGTGCCCACGGTATTGGCACTGAGAATGCCGACAGCTTGTATTTCCATATTCAGGACTCCTCTCCAGCCCCCGCGAAAATCACCTTCAGAACAATTTCACGTCTTCCAGCCGGACCAGGCCCTCTTTGTTCAGGACTATCCTGATGCGGTCGTAATGAACCTTCTCCTGTCCCTGAGCGGCGGAGTATGAATATTTAAGGATCATGTTAAGATGATAGACCCGCGCGCAGGGGACGGAGCGGATTCTGCCGGTGTCCGGGTCCGCGTACTGATAATCCACGCTGGAATCGTCGGCCTGCGTGATAAAATCCTTTATATTGAACCTCATGATATCATTGAGATCTTTGCGGCGGCTGTGCGCCCTGAGGATCTGGCCGGGATACAGCGTTATCTCTTTTTTATATTTAAAAACACGCTCAGGATTGCCGTCCTCGTCTATGGATGTGATGTTATCAATACTGCGAAAACGCGCGATATCCGGCGGCACGTCTTTTCCCGTGATAAAAGTGAAAGCTTCCTTAAGAACGCCTATCTTTTTTGAATCGATCGGATCCAGTATCTTTATCTCGCGGTCGGAAAACCAGCGTGTGAGGTTCCTGGAAAACAGGTGTTTAAGCCAGTCCTTGATGCGGTCTTTAAAGATATAGCTGGTCACTATCACCACCACGAACGGCACGCTGTTCATGGTATAGCGGCTTTGGGCGTAGATAGCGGCCATCACCGCGAACAGCATCGCTAACCCGGCAGCCAGGCCGAACACGACCTGCGTGGCGGCCTGCCATTCGTCCACCTCGGTCTTAAGATAGAGCACGCTGTAGATAAATTTTTTAAGCACGCCGCGCCGGTAGATAAGGACCTCGTTGCTGTCGCCGTCCCTGAGAATGGACGGGTATCCCATGGCCGCGCGGTAACGGCTCTGGGAAAGCACCAGCGCGGACAGATCCGCCTCAATGCCGTTTAAACCGGATAGAACCGCCTTGCTCCCGCGCAGGACCGCAAGCAAGGGCGTCAGATACTCCTCAATGATCAGGCTCAGATATTCGTCAAGGAATTTATAGGTGTCTTTGAGCCTGACCGGCACCGCGGGGTCCATGACCTCCGCTTTAAGGACGTGTATCGTGTCGATAAGGCGCTTCAGGTCCGAGAGAAAAGCGGTAAAGCTTTCTCCGTGGAACACTTTCCCGCCGCTTTCTTCCGGCCGCGCGGCGCTGGCCGCAAGTTCCGCCGTAAGGCTCTTGACATGGTCCCGGATCTCTCCCCTGATCACGCAGCCCAGCAGCTTGAACTCGTCGTAGACCTGGTTGACCAACCCGGTATCCTGTGAACCCGAGAGGATACGGGAGAGATTGTCTTTCACGCGGTTTAGCGGCGAAGTGGAGAGCTCCGGGTCGCAGAGCTTGGACAGGCTGATCCTGGGCGTCTTGAAGCGTATGTAGCGCTGGTTGCTATTGTAAAAGTCCTCTTTCGTATATGTGCGCGGGCTGATATTAAGCGCGCGCGGCACAAAAAAATAACTTTCCAGCTCGTATGCCGGGCGGGCGGCAAGGCCCAGGTCCATATCCAGCTTGATCTCGAACCGATGCCGGTCATGCAGCGTTATTTTAGAGTCGAAAACATCGTCGCGTTCGTCTATCATATTTTATTTATCCGGATGGAATTTGTCGTGCGCGGCCTTTACTCCCGACTTCTCCACATGAGCATAGATCTGGGTGGTGTTAAGGCTCGCGTGCCCCAGCATTTCCTGCACAGACCGCAGATCGGCCCCCGCCTGCACAAGATGCGAGGCGAAAGTGTGGCGGAACAGATGCGGGTGAACCTGCACGTCCGCTTCCTTGCCCAGCCTGAGGATATCTTTCCAGAGCTGAACCCGGCTTAACTTCCCGCCCCAGCGGTTCAGAAAGATCTCCGCGGCCACGGAAACATCCGCGCTTCTCCCGGCCGCCGGCGGCTTCCTGCGGGGACCAGGTTTGTCCGCCCGGTGCTTCTGGTCAGGCTGGCCCGCCGGACCGCCGAACTTCGCCTGGCGCAACTCCATATATTTGCCCAGGGTCTCCAGAGCCGTGCGGTGAACCGGCACCATGCGCTCTTTGGCCCCTTTGCCGAAAACGCGCAGCCAGCCCTGCTGAAGATTTACCGCTTCCAGGCGCAGGCCCAGCAGTTCGGAAACGCGCAGACCGGACGCGTACAACAGCTCTATGGCCGCCACGGTCCGCATACGGACGAAATTGTCGCGCGCGGGATAGCTGAGCAGCTTCTCCATGTCCGGGCCGGACAGGAATTTCGGAACGCGCTGGAGCATCCGTGGCGCCTTAAAATTGCGCGTCGGGTCGGAGTTCGTCCGGCCCTCCAGCATCAGGAAGCGGTAAAAAGAGCGCAGCGCTTCCGTTTTCCTGAATATGGAAGAGCTTTTAAGCTTGCTCTCCGACTTGAGCTTCCAAAGATATTCCTCTATAACGTGGGAGTCGGCCTTCAGCGGTTCGATCCCCAGCTCCTCGCAATGGCCCAGAAAAGCGTTAAGGTCCCCCGCGTAGGCCTGGCAGGTGTTCCTGCTCAGGCCCCGTTCTAGCGTGAGATACCTGTGGAAATCAGAAGCCAGTTCTCTCATCGTGGGATGGCCGCACGAACACTACTTCTTCGCGGCCTTTTCTTTTTTCTCGCTCTTTTCCGGCTTCTCTTCAGTTTTCCCGTCAGCTTTATCAACCGGCAGGACCACGCCCGGGTTCAGGAAGCGGAAGCGCAGTTCGGCCTCAATTTCCTTATATTTATCGGCGTTCAGCTTCAGCCAGGACTTAGCATTGTCACGGCCCTGTCCCATGCGCTCGGTCTTGTATATGAACCAGGTGCCTGCTTTTTCTATCAAACCGGTCTCGACGCCCATGTCCAGGACGCAGCCTTCCACTGAGATGCCTACGCCGTTGACCATTTCGAATTCGGCCTGGCGGTAAGGCGGGGCAACCTTGTTCTTCACTACTTTAACGCGGATGCGCGCGCCGGTCACCACGTCGCCCTGCTTGATGGTCTCGGTCTTGCGGATATCCAGCCGCACGGAAGAATAAAACTTAAGCGCCAGACCACCCGGCGTGGTCTCGGGGCTGCCGAACATCACGCCTATCTTGTGACGGAGCTGGTTGATGAAAATGACCGTGGTCTTGGTGGTGGCCATGATGGAAGTGAGCTTGCGCAGGGCCTGGCTCATCAGCCTGGCCTGCAGGCCCATATGCTGGTCACCCATCTCGCCCTCGATCTCGGCCCTTGGGACAAGCGCCGCCACAGAATCTATGACTATCAGGTCAACCGCGCCAGAGCGGACCAGCTTCTCGGTTATCTCCAGCGCCTGCTCGCCTGAGTCCGGCTGCGAAATCAGGAGATTATCTATGTTCACGCCGAGGCGCTGCGCGTACATCGGGTCCAACGCGTGTTCGGCGTCTATGAAGGCCGCCGTGCCGCCCCGCTTCTGGACTTCGGCCAGGATATGCAGGGTCAGGGTGGTCTTTCCGCCGGCCTCGGGGCCGTAAACCTCGATAACGCGGCCGCGCGGCAGGCCGCCTATTCCGAGCGCCAGGTCCAGCGACAGCGCGCCGGTGGGCAGGGCCTCTATCTTTATCCTGGACGACTTTTCGCCCAGAAGCATTATGGCTTCCTTGCCGAAGCTCTTCTCTATCTGCGAGAGAGCCATTTCCAAAGCTTTGTCTTTACCTTCTTTATCCATTGCTGCCATTGTTTTGTCCTCCGTTCGTATTTTCGCCGGCATCGCGGCGGGAAACGCAAAAATCCGTATCCGCTGCCGGTCCTTTCCTATATATCGTAACACAGGACCCCGACAGCGTACTGTCGCATTACTTTCGCCTGTTTTCTGGATAAAATCCCGAAAACTCCCCAGTTTGCCTCACTCCCATTAGGGTATCCATATTATAGCCCTAATCCCCCCCATGAGTAAAATGCCCAGATGGGGGTCAGGTCTTGATTCTTGACCTTAGGTGAAGAAGTCAAAAGTAAAGACCTGACCCCAGTCTTTTGACCCCAGTCTTTTGTCTGCTAAATAGTCATTAAGTAAACAACGTCCCCTTCTACATTCTTTTGACGGGTTGGTAGTCCTTGGCGGGATCCACCGGCGCGGCGTAGGGGCCGGTCCAGGAACGCTGGAAAATATCCTCTAGCGTAGAGGCGCCGGCGGCGCCTTCTACAATAAGCGCCGCGCCGCGGGTCTCCAGAAAATAGTCGGCGGCCCAGTTGGAAGTGCTCAGCATGGCTTTGTTTCCGTCGAAGACCAGGTATTTGCAGTGATCCACGCGGGAGAACGGCACGAAACCGCGGCTGGGCAGCGGGAGAGTTGAGATTTTGACGCTGATATTCTTCGCGCGCGAAAGCGCTTTTATATCCTTGTCGGACTTCCCCCCCATGGACCAATCCGCGAACATAAGCTCCACCCTGACTCCGCGCCGGCCGGCGGCGCGCAGGGCCTTATCGAGTATCTCCCACCTTTTCTTTTTCCCGTGCCCGTACAGGGAATAGGTCATGACCTGGGCATGGATGGACTTCTTCGCGCCTTTTATGAGCCTCAGCATGGCGTCCAGTTCTGAGTCGAAACCTTGAGGAATGGAACCGGCCGGACTGAAAGCGAGACTGTAGCTGACCGGCTCTCCGCGCACGGAAGCGGCCTCGGGATCTTCGGCGTTGAGCGGCTGCTCCGTTTTCGCCGACAGCGTCGCCTTGTGGTCCGCGCCGCCGGCCATGGACCAGTCGGCCTCAAAAACAGCGCCGAAATCGCGCGCCGCCCTGGCGCTTGTTATGCGCGCGCCGGTTTCGTGTATCTGACTCAGCGAGCGCCAGTCGAAGTTCTGGCTGCCCACGTATACCTCGCGCCCGTCAGCGATAAAGAACTTCGCATGCTGCACGCCGCCCGCGATCTTCCTGAAATTTATTATCCTTACTTCCACGTTCGGTTCCAGCCTCAGCCCCGGAAGGGCTTTTGCCGTTTCCTTCATCATGCCGTTTTCGACTATAAAGCGCACTTTAACGCCGCGCTTGGCCGCCGCCTTCACCGCAGCCAGAACCGGCTCAAGCGCCTCGCCCGGTTTGTCAGCGATATAAAATTGTTCAAAATCCAGGGTTGTTGACGACCCGTTTATCATGTCTATCCAAACGGAAGCCGGCCGCGCCGTCAGTGTCGAGCCGTAAACGGTTTCCTCCGGCACGCTCTCTACAAATTCTATCTCGGCTGCCCTAAGCGCCGGCGCGCAGGCGAATAAAAACATTAACGCAATTATTTGGCGCATTTTAAGCTCCTTGTTGTCCCGTTCAGACCGGCAATGCCTCTTTTTCCGCAACGCGTCCGGAGTACAGCCCGGATAGCTCTCCAGACAGCATGCCGGCGACTATAAGCGCGCCTCCGATGGCTTTAGCCGGCAAAAAGCTTTCCCCGCCGATGGTCCAGGCGAAGGCCGCGGCGAACACCGGCTCCAGCGTAAAAATCAGGCCGACCCTGAACGGAGCTGATTCTTTCTGCGCAAGCGCCTGCACATAAAAAGCCGTGAGCGTTGGGAACACGGCCAGGAACCCTATCACCCACCACGTCCCCGTAGCCGACACGGTCAGCGGCCTGCCGGTAACCCAGACCAGCACAAAGGAAATAATGGCGATGATCCAGAACTGGTGGAAAGCCAGCATCAGCGGATCGGCCCCGGCCTTGGTGTACTTATCTGTAAACACCACATGCGCCGCATAGGTGGCGGCCGCCACGAGAGTAAGCAGATCGCCCCGGTTGAGCCCTCCTGTTCCGCCCGTCAGCAGCCACAGACCCAGAATAGCCAGCCCCGCGGAAACGCCCTGAAGAGGGCCCGGCTTCTCGCCGCGCAGGAAAAACATCAGAAGCGGTATGAAAATTATAAACAATCCCGTGATAAATCCGGAATTGGAGGCTGAGGTATAGACCAGGCCGAGGGTCTGGGTGAGATAAAGCGCGGCATGGATCAGGGCGAGGACAAAACCTTGTTTCAACCAGGAGTTAAGTTTGGCGTGTCTGACGGCAAAGGGCAGCATAAGCAGCGCGGCGATCAGGAACCGCAGCCCGACCAGCGCCACCGGATCGACGGAATTCAGCGCGCCCTTTACTATAAAGAAGGTAGAGCCCCAAACTGCCGCGCAATACACCAGGCCGATATCGGCCAGCCTTTTTTTTCCTAAAAAGAATTTCCCCATATATAAATTATACCTTTTAGCAGGACTCGCGTCCTTGTGAGAGGCGGCAGTTAATTTATAGTATATGCGGATATCGGACGATAGCGGTCCGCCGGAAACCATGATAAAAACAATGAGGGCGGTTTTCACGCAAAAAGCCCAGGACGGCACCACGGAAAGGCTGCTGCAGTTGGCTTTCGCCTATTTCGCCACCTATATACTGACCGGCATTGCGCCAAAATATTTCATGAACACCGCGCCCGGGTATCCAGCGATGGGCGACGTGCCGTACCTGGTCTATTCCACACTTTTTTCCAGTTTTTTCTGCGTCACGCTGGTAATAGGCTGGAAATGGTACCGGTTCCAATCACAGGGGAAGATCACGATGCTCGGCCTGACCTTCCCGAAGGAATTCCTCTATATCATACCGTCCGGAGTCTGCACCGCGGTAGTCATCCCGACCACGACGCTCATGTACCTTCTGCCCATCTCGGTCATGGTGGCGATGATAATCATGCGGGCGAGCATAATCGTAATAAGCCGGCTTATAGACGCCGTCCAGATCTACCAGGGCATATTGACCAAGAAGGTCTACTGGCAGGAGAACGCGGCCGTTGTGTTCGCGCTCGGCGCCGTGAGCCTGAAGCTGTATTACGTCAAGCCGGGGGACTTTGACTTCGTGAACAACGCAGCGGCTATGACCATTTTGACCGCCTATATCATCGCTTACGCCATCCGCATTTACATCATGAATTATTTCAAGAACACGCGGACCAAGGGCGTGCCCTACGATAACAAGGGCTTCTTCGCAGTAGAGCAGCTCTCCGCCAGCGTCACGATGATACTCGCCACGATAGCCGTGATATTGTTCATGACCCCGGACCTGACGAACCCGAAGGATTTCGCCGCAAATTTCCAGGGCGCGTTCTCCCTGCCGCATAAGGACTGGGTTAAAGCCGCCATGGTTGGTATTCCCTACGGAGCGGGCGCTTTTTTCTCGGTATTTCTGTTTATGTTCAAGGGCCGCACCGCCACTTTCGCGGGGCTGGTAAACCGCCTCACCTCTCTTGTCGCCGGAACAATAGCGACGCTTATCGTGTTCCTGCTGATGGCGGCGAAGCCGCCGGAAAAAGAAGACTGGCTGGGGCTGCTGCTGGTTTTTATCGCAATTTATTTCCTGGGCCTTGCCGAGAAGAAGCGCGCCTGCGAGCTGGCCCTGGCGCGCGAGATAGCGTCCGCGGCGTCCGCCTGCGGGCCGGACGGCCGCACAGCGGCACAATAACAACATCCGGAGGATACAAATGAAAAAGACCAAGAATGAAAGAGCTGATATCTGCGTGATCGGCGCCGGCTATGTCGGGCTGGTGTCCGGCACCTGCCTGGCTGAGCTGGGGCACCGCGTCGTCTGCGTGGACTCCGACCCCAAAAAAATAGCCATGCTTGAGAAAGGCGTCATGCCGATCTACGAGGACGGCCTTGAGCGCCTGGTGCGAAAGAACGTGAAGGCGAAAAAGCTGTTCTTCTCCAATTCCATAAAGAACGGCATGCACCATGGCGGCCACCGCGCCGAAGCCGTTTTTATAGCTGTCGGAACTCCGCCGCGCGAAGACGGCTCCGCGGATCTCTCCGCCATTGAAAAGGTCGCAGAGGAGATAGCGAACAACATGAGCGACTACACCGTGATAGTGGAGAAATCCACAGTACCGGTGGAGACCTGCGAATGGATCAACAAAACAGTTCTGCGCCATAACAAAAAGAATATCCCGTTCGACGTGGCGTCCAATCCGGAATTTTTGCGCGAAGGCACGGCCGTAGGAGATTTTCTCAAGCCTGACCGCGTGGTGCTGGGCTGCCCCAGCAAGCAGTGCGAGGCCCTGATGCGCAGGATTTACAGCCCGATTAAAGGCGCGCCCCTGCTTTTCACCGACGTAAAAAGCGCCGAGCTCATCAAGCACGCCTCTAACTCCTTCCTAGCCGCCAAGATATCCTTCATAAACGCGGTCGCCGCCGTATGCGAAAAAACCGGCGCCGACGTGGAGATGGTGGCTAAAGGCATGGGCCTGGACAAAAGGATAGGGATGAGCTTCCTGAAGGCCGGCATCGGCTTCGGCGGTTTCTGTTTCCCCAAGGACCTGGAGGCGTTCTACTGGCTCAGCCACCGCAAGGGCTATGATTTCGAGCTGCTTAAAGCGGTCAAGGACATAAACGAAAACGCCAAAATGTGGATCGTAAGGAAAGTGCAGGACGAGCTCTGGAACCTGGAAGGCAAGACGGTAGCGATGCTGGGCCTGGCTTTCAAGCCCGAGACGGACGATATGCGGTTCGCACCCAGCATAGATATCATAGCCGAATTCACTAAACTGGGCGCTAAAGTACGGGCCTATGACCCGGTTTCACAGGATAACGCCAGACAGGTTATCAAGGGGATCTATTTCGCCAAGGACCCCTATGACTGCGTGGCAGGCGCCGACTGCGTCTGTCTGGTGACCGAATGGGCGCAGTTCGCGAAGCTGGACCTTAAAAAAGTCATGACCCTGCTTAAGCATCCCATCATGATAGACGGCCGCAACCTCTATGTTCCGGCAAAAATGCGCGAGCTGGGCTTTACGTATAAGTCGGTAGGGCGGCACTAGCCAGCGTAAATCGTGGGTTGTTAATCGTAAACAGTTCAGTAATTCCCTGTTTGCTTACTACTTACGATTTACTATTCACATGACCAAACAGAGGTGTAAATAAAATGAGGATATTAGTTACCGGGGCGGCCGGCTTTTTGGGCAGTCATTTATCGCGGTATCTGCTGAACAAGGGCCATACGGTCGTGGGGCTGGATAATTTCATTACCGGCAGCATAGACAATATACAGGACCTTTTTAAGACCGGGAAATTCGAGTTTATCAAGTACGATGTGACCCATTTCCTGCACGTGCCGGGCAAGCTGGACGCCGTTATGCATTTCGCCAGCCCGGCATCCCCCATAGACTACCTCAAGTACCCGATTCCGACGCTGAAAGTCGGGGCTCTTGGAACGCATACCGCCCTGGGTCTGGCGAAAGCAAAGAAAGCCGTTTTCATGATAGCCTCCACCTCCGAGGTCTACGGAGACCCGCTGGTAAGCCCGCAGCGTGAAAGCTACTGGGGCAACGTTAACCCCATAGGGCCGCGCGGCGTATACGACGAGGCGAAGCGCTTCGCCGAGGCCATGACCATGGCCTACCACCGCTATCACCGCATGCAGGTCCGCATTGTGCGCATTTTCAACACTTACGGCCCCAATATGCGCCTGGAAGACGGCCGCGCCGTGCCGAACTTCATGGTTCAGGCGCTTAAAAATAAGCCCATCACGGTTTACGGCGACGGCAGCCAGACGCGCAGCCTCTGCTATGTTTCGGATCTTATAGACGGCATTTACCGCCTGCTCAGGAGCGGCATCAATGAGCCGGTAAACATCGGCAACCCGCGCGAGCTTACCCTGCTGGAACTGGCGGAGATGGTGAAGGCCGCCACGGGCAGCAAGTCACGCATCATATTCAAACCGCTGCCCGAGGACGACCCCAAGGTGCGCAGGCCTGATATCTCACGCGCCCGCAAAGACCTCCGCTGGGTCCCGAAAGTCTCTCTGGAAGAGGGCCTGCGCAAAACCGTGGCTTATTTCAGGGCTAAGCTCAAATAGCGTTTAAATCCAATCCTCACAAAAAAAAGAGCCGGCTGAATAGCCGGCCCTTTTTTTGCGTTTTTTGCCGCTTATCTCCGCCGAAGCCTCTAGTAGGGCATCTGCGCGCCGAGATACCAGCCAACGAATTCATCCCAATATGAGGCTCTCGCCCAGGCTAGTTCGCCGTAGGCGGCGTTCATAGAACTCCCTGGCATGTAAACGGAGAGTCCCTTGCTCTTGCCGGAGTATTTACCTGAGGCGCGGTTATAGACCACCAGCTTACCGGTCAGATAGCTCTGCAGGTTCCCCGCTTTAGCTTTTACCTCCAGGCTGGCGGAAGAAGCCGCGTACAGACTGAGGAAATGCCACAGATCCTTATTATCCGCCACCGCGTAGCTCTGCGCCTGTGAAACGGCGCGCTTAATCAGCTCTTTCTCTCCGCTGGCCATTGCCGCGTTCACGAACTCGTTGACCAGGCCCACAAACCCGTCCAGAGCGGACGCTTTCAGCAGGCTCTGCGTGGCGCCCTGGCCCTGGCTCTCGTAGTGGTCGGCGTAGGCGCTTACCGCCTGCCGGCCAAGCTCTTCCGCTGTCATGGAGGGATTGCCCACTATCGGCCCGAGGAAGGTATTATATGTATAGCCGTCACCGGGCTCGGTCTCTTCGGAGCCCACGATATATTCCACATAGGGTTTTATTTCATAGTCCACCTCCGGCATCTGCATCAGGCAGGCGTCAGAGCCGTAAACGTTAACGCCGCCGATCCCCTGAAGAGCCAGGCCCATCTGGGGCGTATTAAGATGATGACCGGTCTCATTGTCATAGGAGATGCCTTTTGTGATACTGACGACGCTTTTGCTCCAGCCGGAGCCGTGGTTCCACAGGAGGAGCATGTACTTTTTGGCCGGGTAGTTGGCCTTAGCCCATTTGCCGAACGCTATAACCTGATTATAATCGCCCATGTCCGTCTTTCCCAGATCCGCCACCACCGGGGAAGTTACCACGGAAGCATTATCGTCCTTCTGCACCAGATAGCGCCGCGTGCCCACCCAGTCGCCATCGGATGAATCGTAGCCGGCGATACGGCCCACCTCCGTAACGATGTTAACCTTATCCGAGGACCCTATCATCTCCATCTCATTCATGTCGAGCAGGGCGTATTTTTCCAGATCGTTCTTACCGTTGATATACACCATGATGGTCCATTCTTTAACTGGCGCCGCCTGCGCTTCGCCTGCGGCGGGAGCCGGAACCGGCACATCCGCACCGGAGATCTCCGCCTTCAGGTCGTTCACGCTGAAGCTGCTTAAGTTGAACTCCGCCGAGGCCATCCGGCCCATAGAAAACAGCGCGACCACTGCCAGCGCAAGCTTCTTAAGCATAGTTTACTCCTCCTGCGTGATTTTGTCCGGCGCACCGCGTGTACTATCTGTATATAGTTTAGCTCCCGCTTCCGGCACGCGACAAGGGACGAAAGGCCCATGGCTGGCGAAGCAAATGGACCTAAAGCGGCAGGGCGCCTTACCATTTATAAATTAAGAGGGCCGGCTCTCTGGCCGGCCCTCTTTTACTGTTGCATCCGCTGTCTCAGTCCGCGATCATCTTCAGGGATTAGACGGATCCTTGGTCTGGTACCATTTGATGAACTCGTCCCACTGCGCCGCCCTTGCCCATGCGAGCTCATTGTAAGCGCTGGGGAGAGTAGCGGTGGGCAGATAGACCGACAGCCCCATGCTCTTGCCGGCGTACTTGCCGGAGGTCCGGTTAAGGACGATGAGCGTATCTTTCAGATAGCTCTGCAGGCTCGCCGCCTTCTCTTTCACTTCCGGGTTGGCTGAGGAAGCCGCGTAGAGGCTGAGGAAATGCCACATGTCTTTATTGTCCGCGTAGGCATAGCTCTGCGCCTTGGCTAGCGCGCTCTTGACCAGCGCTTTCTCGCCGGCGGCTATGGTCGTGGCGACGAAGCTGTTGACCTGACCCACGAAACCGTCCATGGCTGACATTTTGAGCAGGCTCTGGGTGGCGCCCTGACCCAGGTTCGCGTAGTGGTCGGCGTAGGCGTTAACAGTCTGTTTGCCAACCTCTTCGGAGGTCATGGCCGGGTTTGCCACTATCGGGCCCAGGAAGGTGTTATAGGTATAGCCGTCACCGGGCTCGGTCTCTTCAGATCCGACTATATATTCCACATAGTCCTTGATCTCATAGTTCACTTCCGGCATCTGCATAAGGCAGGCGTCCGAACCGTAGACATTCACGCCGCCGATTTCCTTAAGCGTCAGGCCCAGCTGAGGGGTGTTGAGGTGATTTCCGGTTTCATCATCGTAGGAAATGCCCTTATTGATATTGGCGCGGCTCTTGACCCAGCCGGCGCCGTGGTTCCAGAGAATGAGCATGTACTTCTTCGCGGGATAGTTAGCCTTGGCCCACTTGCCGAAAGCTATAACCTGCTTATAATCGCCCATATCCGTCTTGCCCAGGTCCTGCAGCACAGGCGAAGTTATCGCCGCGGGGTTATTGTCCTTCTGGACCAAATAGCGGCGCGTGCCGACCCAGTCGCCTTCCGATGAGTCGAAGCCTGCCATGCGGCCCACTTCGGTTACGATATTCACTTTGTCGGAGGAGCCTATCATCTCCATCTCGTTCATGTCGAGCAGAGCGTATTTTTCCAGGTTGTTCTTGCCGTTGACGTAGACCATGATGGTCCATTCTTTTACGGCTTGCTCATTCACTGTCGCGGGGGACTGAACGGGGGCGGCGACTTCAATGTTTGAAATCTCTTCTTTGAAGTTATTGCTGCCTGGGTTATCGAAGTTGAACGCGCAGAGCGAGGCCGACATAGACATCGCGAGAGCGGTCATGATGAGTTTTTTAAACATCCGTGCTTCCTCCTGTACTTTATGGCTGCGCCCCTGTCGGGCATATGATAGTTTACAGCATTATTGACAAAAGGCAAGGCCAAAGGACCTATGCCTGTGTAGGCCTTAAGGCCTATATGCAATATGGGCACCAAGGCCCGGTTGGCGCAATTTTCCTACAGGAGGGAGCTTCCTCTGCCTTTCAGCCGGATGGCGGCCTTGATCGTATTGGCGTGCAGGCGCGCGGTATCGGAGAGTCTGGCCGCATAGCCGCCGCTGAGGACAAGGGCCGTGGGAACCTTCCGACCGAAGCATTCACTGAAAACCGTTTCATCTCTCCTGCGCACCCCGGCGGCCGTAAGCTTAAGCCCGCCCAGCGCATCATGCTCATAGACATCCACCCCGGCGTTGTAGAGCACGAGGTCCGGCCGCGCCCTCCGGATAACCGCGGGAAGGTTCGCCTTGAGCAGCCTGAGGTAGGCCGCGTTTCCCGCGCCGGCCGGCAGCTCAAGGTCCAGCGAACTGCGCTCCCGGCGCTCCGGGTAGATGCCGCGCTGATGCATTGAAAAAGTGAAAACATCCCTGTCGCCGCGAAATATCCCGGCCGTGCCGTTGCCCTGGTGCGCGTCCAGGTCTACAATAAGCGCCCGCCTGATCCGCTTTTCAGCGCGCATCTTGTTCACGGCCACCGCGATGTCGTTGAGAAGGCAAAAGCCCTCGCCGTGGCCGGAGAAGGCGTGGTGGGCCCCTCCGCCGCAATGCACGCCGAGGCCGGTATCCAGCGCCAACCGGGCGGCCAAAATGGTGCCGCCCACGCTCAGCAGGTGGGCCTCCAGCATCTCCGCTGTGACCTCCAGCTCCGCGCGCGCCATATCGCGGCGCGTAAGCGCTCCGTCCAGTATTTTTTTAACCCAGGCCGGGGAATGCGCAAGCCGGAGGTCGGCTTTTGACGGCAGCCGGGGCTCCAATATATCTGGGCGCTTGATTATCCCCTCTTTCAAAAGAATCTTCAGCGCCGCTTCAAATTTGCCGGTCCTGAAGACATGGCCGCTGCTCTTAAGCGTGTATTTTCCGGAAAAGACTATCGGGATCGGCATACTTATATAAGGATGACTGCCAGCAGGAAAGCCGCCGCCGCCAGCGCGCAAAACCAGATGAACCATTGCCCGCTGGAGGTATAAAAGGTCAGGCCCGCGTCGGCGTAGACAGGCACGCGGACAGTCAGCGCGCCGGCTTCATTCAGGTTTTTCTTCGCAAGCACGCGTCCCCAGGGGTCTATGACAGCGGAGATGCCGTTATTGGCGGCGCGCATCACGGCGCGGCGGGTTTCTACGGCCCGGAATATATTGACGAGGAAATGCTGGTACGGCGCGGCCGTATCCAGGTACCAGCCGTCGTTGGTGATATTAAAAAAAACATCCGCGCCCGCTTTAACATCGGCGGTGAACAGGTATGGGAAAACCGACTCGTAGCAGATGGCCCCGCCCAGCCTGCGCCCCTTAAGCGCGAATAACTTCTGCTTCAAAGCGCCCTCCGAGAATTCCCCCAGAGAAGCCACCGGCGCAATGAACGTCCCCAGAAAATCCCGCCCCGGAACATATTCGCCGAACGGCACCAGCCGCCTTTTATCGTAGGAAGCAGTTATCTCTCCTTCCTCGTTAAGCAGAAAGGCGGAGACATGCCGGCCGTCTCCGCGCGAGACAGAGCCCACCAGGTTCCAGCTTTTGTTTTTTGCGGACAGGCGCTTAAGCCAGCCGGAATATGCCGGGTCGTCTATCCAGCCTGGCAGGGCGTTCTCCGGCCACAGGATCAGATCGGGTGCATTAAGGCCGCTCAGCATCGCCTCTATTTTATCCTGTATCCCACGGGCTTTTTCAGGGTTCCACTTATCGTACAGGCTGACGCACGGCTGAAGCAGGACGGCGTCGATGTACCCCGACGGCGGCAGAGCGGAGGCGTTCTCAAGCTCATACCGGCCATAAAGCCAGATCAGAGCGAAGACTGCCAGAGCAGGCGCGAGGCGCCGCGCTTTCTTCAGTGAGCCTCCTCCCGGAAGAAGAAGCGTGCCCGCGAGAGCCCCTGTAAAACAGACGGCCGCGCTGAGGCCGTACACGCCAGTCAGGGACGCTATTTGTATGAGGGGAGTATATTCCCACTGGGTATAACCCAGCATGAACCACGGGAACCACACCGCCTTCTGACTCAGCAGCACTTTCCCGTATTCCATCAGGGCCCAGCCGAGAGCGAAGATGTACGGCCAGATCCCGGCGCCGGCCCTTTTGATGTAAAACCCGAAAACTGACGCGGCTATGAATTCTGCCGACATCAGCAGGCTTAAGGCCGCAAGGCCGAAAGCCGAAAACGGCGCGCTGACCCCTCCGGCGCGCATGGTCGGATATATCCAGTACAGGATGCCGGCGTAAAAAAAGAAGCCGGCCGCAAGGCCGGCCAGCGCCGCATGTTTAAGGGCTTTCGCTCTCCAGATCGCTAAAGAGAGCGGCGCGAGGGCAAACCAGGCCAGCCAGCCCTGGTCGAATTTAGGGTAGCTTAGTACCAGCAGAATGGAGGAAAGGACCGGCAGCGCACAGGCGTTGAAAAGGGAAAACTTCCTTCCTTTATCCCTCATCCTTATCCTTTACCCGTTAACCCCGTGGCATTTTTTATATTTCTTGCCTGAGCCGCAGGGGCA